>JAMDCU010000077.1 GCA_023489485.1 Chloroflexota bacterium | reverse complement strand
CATTGAGACTCCTCGTCACGGGTGCAAGCGGTTACATTGGCTCAGTTCTTGTGAGACGTGCTCCACAGGGCTGGGTCGTCGGAGGGACTCGACTCTCGCATCCACTTGTACCCGCTGATGCCATGGGGTTCTTGCTAGATGTTCGAGACCAGCCAGCCGTGGAGCGGGTCCTCCTCTCTTTCAAGCCGGACGTCATTATCCATACAGCCGCGTTAATGCGGGGCCCGGACATGTCGGGAGTCAACGTGGAAGGCTCTCGCCACGTTGCCGCGGCGGCAGCGAGCGAGAATGTCCGCCTCGTCCACCTTTCCAGCGACGTGATTTTCGATGGTGAGCACGCGCCCTACTCTGAAGGGGATCCGCCCGTCCCTATTACTCCGTACGCCGCAACCAAGACTCTCGCCGAACAGGCGGTGGCAGAAGGCCATCCTGCCGCTCTGATTGTCCGCACCTCGCTCGTATACGGGTTCAATCCCCTTGACCCTCGCACCCGCGCGGTGCTGGCAGGCAGCATGCCCTGGCTTTTCACAGACGAGTATCGCTGCCCGATCTTTGTCGACGATTTGGCGGATGCGCTCCTCGAGCTGGCCGGGTCTGGTTTGACCGGCATTCTCCACGTCGCAGGTCCGCAGTCCCTAAACCGCTACGATTTCGGCCTCAAGCTCGTCGAGGCTTTTCACACTACCCCTCGCTTCCGCCCCGCTCTGAGCTCTTCGTCCACGGAGCCTCGTCCCCGCGATTGCACTCTGAACACTTCTCTGGCTCGGCGCGTTCTTACCACCGAACTGCGGAGCGTCGATCAAGTGCTCGCCCAAATCACCTAGGTCGGAGGTTCCCTTCCGTTCGTCGCTGCCGGCCGTTTTTGTCAATTGACAAAGGTTCCCGTCAGCATTTTACGGCATACTTTCCGGGCGACTAGAATCGCAGTAACCCATAGCGAATTCGACGCAGGTCGAATGGGCGCCCAAAATCGTGACGCCCACCCTGTTACGAAAAAACATTGCTCATTTTCGCTATTCGTGCTAAAATATCCCTCTGATTTTTCGAGATTTGGTGTATGGTTCAGGACAAACTAGTTATTCGCGGTGCACGCGAGCACAACCTAAAAAACATCGATCTGGAGATTCCCCGCGACCGTTTTGTCGTCATTACGGGTCTCTCCGGCTCGGGCAAGTCTTCTCTTGCTTTCGACACAATCTACGCCGAAGGCCAAAGGCGTTATGTCGAGAGTCTCAGCGCGTATGCGCGCCAATTCCTCGGCCAGATGGACAAGCCTGAGGTCGACCACATTGAGGGCCTCTCTCCCGCCATTTCGATTGACCAAAAGGGCGTTAGCCACAACCCCCGGTCGACCGTGGGTACCGTCACAGAGATCTATGATCACCTCCGTCTGCTTTTCGCCCGCGTAGGGCAGCCCCACTGCCCCAAGTGCGGCCGCCCGATCGAACGCCAGACCGTCGAACAGATCGTGGATGCCGTCGAAAACCTGCCGGCGGGGTCCCGCATCTTGATCCTGGCCCCTCTCATCAAAGACCGCAAGGGGGAACATAAAAAGGTCTTTGAAGACGTGCGCAAGGCGGGCTATGTCCGCGTGCGCGTGAACGGCGATGTCCTGGATGTCAACGAGGATGTTCGACTCGACCGCTACAAGCAGCACACAATTGAAGCTGTGGTCGACCGTTTGGTAATCAAGCCTGGGGCGAATGGCGATCACAACCGTCTGACCGACTCTATCGAGACTGCACTCAAGCTCGGCGGCGGTGTCGTCATCGTCTCTGCTCAGTCCGAGGGAAGCAAAAAGGGCCAGGACCACATCTTTTCAGAGCATTTTTCCTGCCCTGTGGACAATATCTCGCTCGGCGAGATCGAGCCCCGCACTTTTTCCTTCAATACGCCGCACGGAGCCTGCCCCGCCTGCACGGGTCTCGGCACGCAGATGGAGCTCGACCCCGACCAAATCATTCCTAACAAGGACCTTTCGCTCGCCGACGGCGCGATTCGAGCGAACGGCATTGACAGCGGCGGGGATACCTACTTTTCCAAGCTCATCGAGGCCGTTGCCCGCAAATACGGCTTTTCAATGGATACGCCCGTCCGCGAATTGACCCGCGAGCAAATCGACCGGGTTCTGTACGGCACAAATGGCGACCGCATCCGGGTGCGCTACGAGAATCAATTCGGCAAATGGCGCGAATACGAGACCACTTTCGAGGGAGTCATTCCGAATCAAGAGCGCCGCTACAAAGAGACAGATTCAGATTACATCCGTATGGAGATCGAGCAATACATGACCACGCGCCCTTGCCCTGTCTGCAAGGGGCAGCGCCTCAAGCCCGAGGCACTGGCCGTGACCATAGGCGACAAGAACATCGTGCAGGTCACCGCCATGTCCGTCGGCGAGGTTCTCGCGTTTCTTGACGATCTCCCCAAACAATTCACCGACAAGCAAAAGACAATTGCTCATCAGATCTTGAAGGAACTGCGCGCTCGCCTCGGATTTCTCGTCAACGTCGGCCTGGACTATTTGACTTTGGATCGGAGCGCGGCGTCGCTGAGCGGCGGCGAAGCACAGCGTATCCGTCTTGCGACTCAGATCGGTTCCCAATTGATGGGCGTCCTCTATATTCTGGACGAGCCTTCGATCGGTCTCCACCCGCGTGATAATGCGCGTCTCATCGATACGCTCCTGCGCTTGCGGAATCTTGGGAACACTGTCCTCGTCGTCGAGCATGACGAAGAGACAATTCGCTCCGCGGATTTTGTCGTGGACCTCGGGCCAGGCGCCGGAGAACACGGGGGCTATGTCGTTTGCGCCGGGACACCGGAAGAGATCATGGCGTGCGACCAATCGATCACGGGCGCCTACCTTACGGGCGTGCGCCGCGTGATTGTCCCCGACCGCCGCCGCTCCGGCAACGGCAAGTTTTTGACCGTACGTGGCGCCGCCGAGAACAACCTCAAGCACGTCGACGCCAGGATTCCGCTTGGCAAGTTCGTTTGCGTGACCGGCGTCAGCGGCTCGGGCAAATCATCGCTCGTGGTGGACATTCTCCATCGCCGCCTCGCCCAGGTCTTTTTCGGCGCCAAGGACAAACCTGGAAAACACGATGCCATACAGGGCGCCGAGCATCTTGACAAGGTCATCAACATTGACCAGTCGCCGATTGGGCGCACTCCCCGCTCGAACCCGGCCACTTATACCAATGTCTTTACCGATATTCGTGACCTTTTTGCGACCACGAACGAGGCTAAGGTTCGCGGCTACAAGCCAGGCCGTTTTTCGTTTAATGTCAAAGGGGGACGCTGCGAAGCTTGCCAAGGCGACGGCATTATCAAAATCGAGATGCAGTTCCTTCCCGACGTGTACGTGCCGTGTGAAGTCTGTCACGGCAAACGCTACAACCGGGAAGCGCTCGAGATCCTTTACAAAGGCAAGAACATATCCGAAGTGCTCGACATGACCGTCGAAGAGGGCCTCGGCTTTTTTGAAAACGTGCCGCGCATCCGCGCCAAATTGGAGACGCTTCGCGATGTCGGCCTCGGCTACATCCACCTCGGCCAGCCGGCGACCACTCTGAGCGGCGGCGAGGCGCAGCGCATCAAATTGGCCAAAGAGCTTTCGCGCCGCGCCACCGGGCGAACGATGTACATCCTGGACGAGCCGACGGTCGGGCTTCACATGGCAGACGTGGAAAAGCTTCTGGAAGTGCTGAACAGACTGGTGGACGCAGGCAACACCGTGGTCGTGATTGAGCACAATCTGGACGTCATCAAGACGGCGGATTGGATTATCGATTTGGGACCGGAGGGAGGCGATGCCGGCGGCCGCATTATCGCCGAGGGCACGCCGGAGCAGGTCGCGGGCATGGATCATTCGTACACCGGGCAATATCTCAACAAGATCTTGAGTCCATAGGCGAGGAGACACTGTTGCAGCGCATCCAGAGCGTGACGACGTTCGAACCCGCCCGGAAAAACGGCCTGTGGGGACAGGTTCAGCACAGCTGGCTGCTCCTGCTCCGCTTTTCGCGTCGTTACGGCGTGGCCGTGCTCGCCCTGTTCATCTCCGCCGTGCTCGGCTGGACGATTGCGAGCAGCGTCAGCAACTATACCAAGGGCGGATGGGAAATCCATTTCATCGAACGCGGCCTAGGACTCAACATCCACTTTCACCATTGGTACTATGGCATCCCCCTGGGCCTGATCGCGTTCGCGATCATGGACTGGAATACGACTCTTTCCATCTTTCTTTTTGGGTTGGGCCAGACCCTCGCGGCGCATTCCTTCATCAACGAGCACGGGATACCCTCCATTATCGAAGGGGGCCCGACTCTCGCCGTACCTCCCGAAATCTACTTTCCACTCGTGACCGCCTTTTCCATGCTGTACGCCTTCTTCGTCATTCGCCGGGAAGAATGGCTGGTTCGGGCACGCGAGCGGGAAGAGATCGCGATGAGCTATCTCTGCCCCAAAGCACAGATGGACCAGATTCTTGGTAACCTGGCAGGCTGGGCCGCGCGGTACTTTACACACAAGAAAACCCATTTGGACAAAGACAGCGGAATCGAATATGGGCGCTGGCATGCTCTGGATAAGAGTGCGCGCGGCGAGTGGCAGTTCCAGTACGAAGCGTCGCCCTTTGACGAACGCCTCAATCTGCTCGTGGTCCGCCTCGATCACATTCCACTGCAGGGCCGCGCCGGGCAGATGGATGAGATGATTCAAGAGATCGACGCGGCCCTTTCCCCGCTCGCCCAGCCCGCCGTCGGCGGCCCGGATGCAGCGCTCGCGGCGCTTGCTGCACAGAACGCTGTGGAGCAGCGCATTCTCAAAAATACCTGTATGGCTTAGGTGAAATCATGGATGATCAAATCGATCGTGTTCAACAAGAATTCGGCGCTCGTGCAGAGGACTATGCTACCAGTCCGGTTCACGCTCAGGGTCCGAGCCTTGGGCGACTCATTGCACTGACTCAACCCCAGCGGGATTGGATCGTGCTCGACGTCGCCACGGGCGCCGGCCATACGGCGCTGACTTTCGCGCCTCATGTGACACAGGTCGTCGCGGTCGACTTGACGCGCGAAATGCTCGCCACGGCGCAGCGGCTGGCAACCGAACGCGGTCTCACGAATATCGAATTCAAGACTGCCAATGCCGAGAATCTCCCTTTTGACGCCAACACGTTCAACGTCGTGACCAGCCGTATGGCGCTCCACCATTATTCAGATGCCCGCAAGGCGATACAGGAGATGGCGCGCGTGTGCAAGCCCCATGGCTTGGTGGCATTGGTGGACAATATTGTCCCGCCCGACAAGCAGGTGGCCGGCTACATCAATCATTACGAGAAAATGCGCGACCCTTCCCATAACTGGGCTTTCCCCGTAGCTCGCCTTCAGGCCCTATTTGCCGACGCGGAGTTGGAGTTGGTCCACACCGAGACCTTTAGCAAAGAGATAGAATTCGAGCCCTGGGCCGACCGCACCAAAGCGACCCCGGAAACAAAAGCCAAGCTCCTCGAACGGCTTGCGCAAGCCCCGGAGGGTGCTCGCGAATTCCTGGCCCCGCGAACAGAAGGGACCAAGACCTATTTTGCGCTGACGGAGGCCATTCTGATCGGGCGCAAAGGATAGGTGCGCCTTGCCGAGAACCGACCCTATCATTTCCTCTTTCGCTCCCGCAGTCGAGCCGCGCAGCCGTATCATCGACATCGGCGCAGGCAAGGGATACCTGGCGCAGCACCTGTCCGACCGGTTTGGCGCACGCGTAACGATGGTAGACGTGGCGTCCTACAACCAAAGTCGCCTTCCGTTGATTGTTTGCGATAGCCGCGCCCTTGCTTTTGGCAGTGACAGCTTCGACATGGCACTCTTGAGCTTCGTACTTCATCACAGCCGCTCTCCGGAAGCCATCCTCGGCGAGGCGCTCCGTGTAGCTCGCAAGGTCGTCGTCATCGAAAATAACGTCCGCGGCTCGCTGCGGAGAGCCATCACGCGGGTGGTCGACTCGTGGCCGGCTCTCCGGTACGGCACGCCGCCGTGCTACATGGCCCAGAGCCGCTCCGAGTGGCTGACGTTCTTCCGCCGCTTTCCGGTCGAGGTCAATGCCGTAGGGGAGTTCAAGCTTGAATCGAGCTTTTTCGACTGCTTCACGGTTGTTCTGAAAAGAAAGTGATCTCGATAGAACATTGAGCAAGTTGATGAAATACCATATATGGACCGAAGGCTGTCAAATGAACCTCGCGGACTCGCAGCGAGTTGCGTCGGAGTTGGAGAAACTCGGCTATCGGGCGACTCGCGACGTCGAGTCCGCCGATGTCATCGTGCTGAACACCTGCGTCGTTCGCCAGAGTGCAGAAGACAAAGCCTACGGGCGCCTCATGTCGTTAAAGCCACTCAAAGAGTCCCGCCCCGACCTCGTCCTTGGGCTTATGGGCTGTCTCGTCGGCGTGCGCGATCCCGCGCCGCTCAGGAATCGCTTCCCATTCGTCGACGTTTTCCTTCCTCCTTCTGACCCGACCGACCTCGTCGACCTGTTGCGCTCGCGTGACGGAGGTGCCTCCGCGAGCGAGGACCATCAAATCGAACAGCGTGAGACAGAAGCGCGGTTTGCGCTCCAAGATGCCGACTTTGTTCTGCCCGCTCACGAGCGCGGCGATCTCGTCAGTGCGCATGTTCCCATCATCTACGGCTGCAATCACGTCTGCACCTTTTGCGTTATCCCCTATCGCCGCGGCCGCGAGCGCTCGCGCTCCATTGGAGAGATTGCCGCCGAAATTCATGCCCTCGTCAACCAAGGGGTCAAAGAAGTGACGCTCCTTGGCCAGATCGTAGACCGCTACGGCTACGACGTGGGCGATGGCCCCCGCCTGCCGGACCTCCTGCGCGCAGTGCACGATATCGACGCTCTCGAGCGCATTCGCTTCCTCACCTCCCATCCGCTCTACATGACGGGTGACCTCTTGGAGGCGGTCGCCTCATTGCCCAAGGTCTGCGAACACATTGAGGTGCCGGTTCAAGCGGGGGACGATGAGGTGCTTCGCCGCATGAAGCGCGGTTATACAGTGGATGACTATCGAAGACTCATTGGACAGATTCGTGACCGCGTGCCGAACGTCAGCATTGGGACTGACATTATCGTCGGAATGCCAGGGGAGACGGACCGGGAGTTCGAGGGGACCTACGCGTTGCTGCTGGAACTGGAACTGGACGTAGCGCACATCGCCATGTTCAGCCCGCGACCCAACACGGTGGCGGCGCGCTGGGAAGATAACGTACCGGCAGAGGAAAAAGAGCGCCGTCGAAAAGCACTCGACGACCTTCAAGCCGAAATCGTCGCCAAGATCAACCGAAAATCGCTAGGACAGACGGTTGAGGTTCTGGTGGAGGAAAAGAATAAGCAGCGGTGGAAGGGGCGCACGCGCAACAACAAGCTCGTCTTTTTCGAGGACGATTCGCGCGACTGGAAGGGCCGCATTGCTCACATCAAGGTTAACTGGACAGGCCCATGGTCCATGATCGGCACCGTCGCCTAGCAAGTTACTGATCAACCTCTCCCCACCGCCCAGGGTGCGGATCGCGAATTTTCCCGCAGACGCCGCGGGACCTGCCGGGCGTGATCCTCAGCGGGAGACCGTTGTGCGGTCGAAGTAATTTACCGGAAACATTCGCCCGGCCAACAAGGCGAGGTTTCAAGTCAGTATGAGGAGGTCCCCATGAGCCCAAAGAAGGACAGGCAAAAGTCGGCCAAGAGCACCGCCGCGGCCGGCAAGACGTCCAAAGGGTTCACGGACGAGGAAAAAGCCGCGATGAGGAATCGCGCCCAAGAGCTGAAAGCGGAAGCGCGCGCGAGCAAGAATAGGGCGGAAGGGGAAAGCGCCGTGCTCACGGCGATCGCCGCAATGACGGAACCGGATCGCGCCATGGCCAGGCGGCTCCATGCGATCATCACAGACAGCGCGCCAGACCTCTGGCCGAAAACCTGGTACGGCATGCCCGCCTATGCCAAGGACGGGAACGTGGTCTGCTTCTTCCAAAGCGCGAACAAGTTCAAGACGAGGTACGCGACGTTGGGCTTTAGCGACAAGGCGAACCTGGACGAAGGAGCCCTGTGGGCGACTACCTTCGCGCTCAAGGAGTTGACCGCCGCCGAGGAGGCAAGGATCAGCGAGCTCGTGAAGAAAGCAGTAAGCCAAAGATGACTGCGCCAACGAGCCCTTTTCCGAAGGACAAGTCTATCTCTCAACAGATAGATGCCATCATCAAGGAGCCGGGTGACTGGCGGAGCAAGAAATTGTCACATCTGCGCGCTTTGATCAAGAAAGCCGACCCTTCCGTGGTCGAAGAGGTGAAGTGGAAAAAGCCCTCCAAACCGATGGGTGTCCCCGTTTGGTATCACGATGGAATCATATGCATAGGAGAAACGCTCAAGAACGCCGTAAGGTTGACATTCCCCAAAGGTGCTCGGATAAAGGATCCGAAGAAGCTCTTTAACACGCGCCTAGAAAGCAACACGGTTCGTGCCATCGATTTTCACGAGGATGACGCTGTAGATGAGGTTGCGTTAAAGGCACTGATTCTCGATGCCGTAGGGCTGAACACGCCAAAAGTGCACAAGCGATAGAATCAATCTACTGATAGAGACGGTAAATGAGAGTTTCTAAATACTCTCCTAGAGCATCTCATGCCCTCTTGGGCTCGCTCCGCCGAGTCCGGAAAATCATCTTCAGCGGCGTCCCGTCAAATCCCCAACGCTCGCGAAGTCGGTTTACCAGATACCGCTCGTAAGAAAAATGCACCAGTCTCCGGTCATTCACAAAGAAGACAAAGGTCGGCGGCGCAACGTCCGTCTGAGTGGCGTACAGGAATTTTAGTGTCCTCTTCCCCTTGCCCGCCGGGGCATGAGCTTCGGTCGACTCGCGCAGCAGCTCGTTCAATTCACTCGTCGGCACACGCATCTGCCACGCCTTGCGCACCTCCAGCGCCTTGTCTATGACTTGGCGCACTCTCTGATGCGTCTTGGCCGAAACGAAAACAATCGGCGCATACGAAATGAAATCCAGCGCCGAGCGAACGCGGCGTGTGTAATCCTCCATCGTCCGCGTCTCTTTCTCGACGAGGTCCCATTTGTTGACCACGATCACGACCCCTTTGCCCTCGGCGAGAATATATTGGGCCACATGCTGGTCCTGGGCCATTACTCCATCTACGGCGTCGAGGAGAAGCAGCGCTACATCCGACCGCTGAATCGCCCGCACGGCACGCAGTGAACTGTACTTTTCTAGGCCCGGCGCAATATGGCCCCGCCGCCGCAGTCCAGCCGTATCGATCAGGATCACCGGTTCCCCGTTCCACGCCAACTCGGTATCCACGGCATCGCGCGTCGTGCCGGGGATATCGCTGACGAGAGCCCGCTCCTCCCCAAGAATCGCGTTCAAGAGAGACGATTTGCCGACATTCGGCCGCCCGACGATGGCGAGTTGCGGGATCGTGGACTGCTCCCCCGACGACTCCTCCGGCAGATGCTCCACGATGAGATCGAGAAGATCGCCGGTCCCAACCCCGTGCAGCGCCGATATGGGCATCGGCTCTCCCAGGCCGAGCTGGTAAAACTCCACCGCCTCCAATCGCCGGGCCTCATTGTCAACCTTGTTGACCACGAGGAAAACCGGCTTGGAGCTGGACCGCAGAATCCCGGCAATTTCGAAATCATCCGGGCTTGGTCCCTCTTGGACATCCACGACAAAGACAATGACGTCCGCTTCCTGAATCGCCATTTCGGCCTGAGCGCGCACCCCCGCCAGCATTGCCGCAGGCGTCCCAGGCAGGTCTGCGCGCACATTCAGGGCCAGGCCCCCCGTGTCGACAACCGTAAACTCGCGCCCGGCGAAATCCGCATCGGCGTACAAACGGTCGCGCGTCGTGCCCGCCGTCTCTGAAACGATGGACAGCCGCTGTCCCGCCAGGCGATTAAACAAGGTGGACTTGCCGACATTCGGCCGCCCCACAATCGCGACAATCGGCTTACTCATGATTCGTCATTTCTCATTGATTTCCCACAGCGCTCCCGCAGGCCCATCTACAGTACCAAACAAAGGTACGTCGAGTACGGTAACCTGCCTTAGCGAATAGTGAGCGCCGGCATCGACCAGCGCGGAGCTAGTTTCGGCGCCGTCATTCAGAATATAGACCGGTCGGCCCGCCTTGAGCATCATGTCGACAAAGTCCGTGTACTCTGTTGAATTCCAGACGCCGGGTCGGAACGTCGCACGCTTGGCATACAAATCGATCGGGCCATCATTCATCGTCGAGCCGATGACTGCATCGCTCGGAGTGAGCGCCGCGATCCGATCGAACGATGCTCGCTGCGCGCTCGTCACGTAGCCAAAGGTGATCCTGACCGGCTCAAAGGGGCGTAGGATCGTGATGCGTGTGCGCATCGCCGGCAAGAGCAAGGTCAAAAAGAGAACCACCGCCACAGCCCCGCGCGCCCACACCACTTTTCCGGCCCGGAACTGCAGCGCTCGCCTTTCAACCCACCCCCGTAGGTCGCGCCCTAGTCCAACCATCCCGTACGCCGTGAGCATTACGACGGCCGGATATTCGGGCAACAGGTCACGCAGCCTGACCGCCGCATAGAGCAATTGAAAGCCGGTCAGGACGAGAATCCATGTGGCAATAACCGCGAACTGCCGCCAATTCTCTCGGGCCGCACGGTAGGCTCCATAGAGCAAGAAAAAGATCAAGTAACCGAACTCGTTGCCGGCCAGAAAACGCTCGCTCAAGGCCCTGGCACTCGACACGATATTTGCGAATGAAAAGAGCACAAGCTCTTGTGATTCCGGGGTGAACCAATTTCCAAAGCGATCTTGATGATACCATAGATCCGGTAGTGCGACAACAACGGCAGCAGAGCCTGCCGCGACAAGTAACTCCCAGCGCTTACGGCGCGGCAGTGACCAGACTGCAACGATCATTGGAATTGCGACAAGGACTTGGGTGTGGCGGATAAAATAAGCCGTTCCAAGCGCCGCCCCGGCGATGATGCCGCTCAACACCGTCCTCTCAGTACGCGCGGCTCGCAGCATCATCCAAATCGCTATGACGGAAAAGAATTGTGCTTCCGCATCTACCAGCGGCACGATGCTCCGGTCCACCTGCTCCCAAGAGGTGGCGAGGAGCGCAACCGAGAGCGCGGCAATAGCCGCCCGCTCAACCGTCCCTCCGTATCGGAAATACTCCCACGCTAGCAGTGCCAAGGCCAAGAGAGAGGCGCAGGCGGCCAGAGGAGTGGTTAGATATAGTCCCTTCTCGCCGAGGAGCCGGTACGCGAGTGCAAGAATTACCGACCCCCCAAAGGGCCAGACGGTGGCTGCGCGACCGCTCAAGTCGGAGAAGAGACGATATCCTACATGCTCGATCGGGTACCAGGGCAAATTGGAATTGACGAGATAAGGGAATAGGGAAAAGGTGTGCAGCGGGTCGCCGTGCGTCGCAAGATCGACGGCCATCTGAACATACGCATAGGGATCGCTCGCCGTCACCCCGCGCGTTCTGTGGCCGATTGCCTCTGACGCGAACCAGACCAGCGCGGCGGCTGCAAATAAGCCGGCGAGAGCAAGGAGCAGTCGTGTGCGGAGCTTGCCCTTTGTGAGCTGGACCGTCACGACCATCGCCGTGTAGGCAATCACGGCGGCGGCCGTAGCTTCGACTTGAAAAAAGATAAGGCGCGGATCCGCGAACGATGCTTCGTCCTGATAGGGCTCGGCCGCTAGGAGAAATCGAACGGCAATCACGCGTGCGATCAATATCGCATAGAGGAAAAAGAGGGGAGCGAGCGTCTCGACGGCAAGGGGGCGACTTCTACGGCCCGCCATCACCGCCGGCGCAAGCAAGAATGCAATCGTTGGGACAGCGAGCCATATAGGTTGATGGTAATAGCGCCAAAAGGCGGCCAATCCCGCAAGGTGAAGAGCGAGCGTCCCCACCATCAAGGGCCACGGGACCGGGCAGGAGGTATCGGAATCACACAGCGCGAGCGCGTTCAAGTGCCTTGTAATCAGCTCGTCGATGCCATTTCGAAGGGATTGAATCAAGCGGTTCCGCCGATATTGCCAGGGTTGACCCAGCAGGGGAGTCGAACGCCAACTTCCAGGGACGCTGCGAGCTCAGTCCACGAAACGGTATTTGAAGAGGGTCCACACTGCAACAAAGGCATCTTTCATGGCGATCTTTTTGCCTTCATTGTACTCTCGACCAAAATACGAGATGGGCACCTCAAAGACGCGATGCCTTCGCTTGAGCACTTTGGCCGTCACCTCTGGCTCAAAATCAAACCGGCGCGACCGCAGCGGGATTCCCTTGATCACATCTGAACGAAAGGCTTTGTACCCAGTCTCCATATCAGTCAGAATGGCATCGTAGAAAACATTCGTCATTAGCGTGAGGAGCTTGTTCGCCATCATATGCCAGAAGAACATGGCCATGCGGGGTCCGAGGAAGCGTGAGCCATAGACCACCTTGGCGCGACCTTCGACGATCGGCTGGACGAGTTGGCCATAGTCTTTGGGGTCATATTCCAGGTCGGCATCCTGGATGACGACGATGTCGCCCGTCGCATGCGCCAGTGCCGTTCGTATCGCCGCCCCTTTGCCCTGGTTCTGTGTGTGGTAGAGGACGGTGAGACCGTCCTTGCACGCCTGCTGGAGAAGCTCGCGCGTTCCGTCGGTAGAACCGTCGTCTACGGCGATGATCTCTTTCTCGAAGGGAACAGCCTGCACCCGCTTGAGGATCTCGAGGACAGTCGTCCGCTCGTTGTAAACCGGGATGAGAATGGATAGCTTCAAGGAGGGACTCCGAATGAAATCGTGCCCATTATACCCGTTTGTCAGCACGGGTCAAAGCGAAAGGCAGCTACGGAGTCGACAGCAAGGCTTGAATCTCTTTCGCAGAGAGTGCGCGTGTCTTTTTGAAGAGCAGCGGCATCGGGTGATCGTAGACTGTAAAGCTTTCGTCCGCTCTGCCCCAATTCCAGACGTTCGGACCGGACAGATGGGGCGCGAGGAGTGGAGGCACAGCCAGATGGGCCTCGGACAGGGTGTCATCTGCGATCGTAATCCCGGCGAGACTCATATCGCCGCGTGCCAGGGCCACCAGTTGAAATCCCAGCTTGCCCGCGAACAAGAGGTGATAGTAACGTGAGGACATGGGATAGCGCGCCGGCAGCCGCGCGATCGCCCCATACAGGCGCTGGCTCGCAAGCACGATATAATCGCTCGAAACAAGGGTCTGCGCAATGGTATCTACCTTGGCCGGTGTGTCGGGATCGTACATTGGCAGCGTCTCAAACTTGTATTGACTCGGCGAGCGCACCTGGTTACCGTCCTGCATGGCGACCGGCAGGACATCATCCCAATGCTCGTCGGCGATGGTCGAGCCTGCAGGAGCAGTATTGTAGATCTCCTGAGAAATTTGGAGCCACGGATGTTCGCGGGAATAAAGAGAATCGAAGGCGGTCGCATAGGCGAGCGTCAGGACGAGAACGACCGCAAAGCCCGCCTCCAGTCCGTAATAGGTCAGCCGCTGGCTCCTCACTCGTTCCAGCAGCGTCCCGGCAGACGGCGCAGAATCCGACAAACGCAGGTTCGCAAGCAAATTCTGAAGAGCCGCCGAGGCCATGAGAGCCAAGAAAGGTATAAGCGGCAGGAGATAACGCAAGTATTTCGCGAATTGCGCTCCGATGCCAAAGAAATAGACGAGTGCCCAAGACAGCACAAAGAGCGACTCCCAATCGCGCTTACGCCACCACTGCCAAACGAACAGTGCGCTCCCCAGCCAGGCGAAGAGGCCCAACGGTAGCCCCATACCCCAGACGCTGCTTTGAATGATCTGATAGAGGAAGGGAATTCGACCAGCGTACTGCCTTGTATAGGGATAATCCAACCAGCCCCGCGCCACGAGCGCTTCAGTCCCTACTTGGCCAAAATACTGAATTGGATCGAGAAGGAAATACGGTTGAGTGACGACAAATACGACGAGCGCGATTCCGAGGACCTTGGCGAGCGTTCGCCGTTCTGCCCAGACCCGGTCGCGCCAGTTGCGCGCAGTCCATGTAATCTGCTCACGCCATACGGCGACCCGTCCTCGGGTCAAGGCGCCTTCCGGACGGGATCGAGGTTCAGCTTTCGCCACAAGCCGGGCAGAGTCCCTTGGTATCCGCCTCGCCTTGACCACGGCCACGACGATAGGAATAATGAGCGGGGCCGCTGTAGCTTTGGTTGCGAGCGCTGCGCCGAACAGGATCGCCATCGCAACCTCGTCCCGCCTTTTTCCATCTTGGCCCAACCGCGCGCCAAAATAGAGGGTCGCGACCACAAAAAAGGTCAGCAGCGTGTCCACCGCGTAAAAATGCGACAGCTGAATGTGCAGAACGGCGAGCGCCACACAGGCCGCAGCCATCAGCCCGACGACGGCATTATAGAGGCGGCGACCAAGGAGAAAGATCAGAACGATTGTGCCAAGGTCAAACAGGCCGGACACGACCCGGCCCATTAAGGCCAACCCGGCAAGGCTATTTTCCCGCAGCGGGACGCTCACCGCGCCTACAGGGGCCAAAGGGCTTAGTAGCTTGATGAGGTAGATAGGCAGTGAGCCATAAGCAAAGAATTTGGGGTTCAGCGGACTCTCGGAGGAGAAAAACTCGGGGAGACTGGCCGGAAGATGGAGTCCTGCCGCAGTCAGAATGATCTTGCGCTCATCGGGGTGAAAAAGATAGCCGCGGTCCCAGGCCAGACCATAGAAACGAAAGCCTGCAGCCACAATGAGGATAACGCCAAGGATCGCAAGCTGCCCCAGCACCTGGAGGACATGGTCCCGAGACTGGACGGATTCACGAACGACGACCTCCGGGACCGGCTGAACGATTGCTTTGCGCACCTGCACTGGACTTGCCTTTCATGACGCGCTGGCGGTCGCTACCTCTATATCTCTCCACTCTCTTTCATTACCTGAACACGTCCCAGGAATTCCGGGGAATGCAACAACTCGACTTGCGCGGCCGTTTCTGCCTCGGCGGATTCGTCCGCTGTGCGATCATAGGACTCGTCAATTAACTGCTTGGCGAGCGCCACGGCGCGGGGGGAGTAAGCCACGGCGCGCTCGGCCCAACTCCGCGCCAGTCCCATCAGGTCACCCGGCTCACTGATCCTATGGACCAGGCCCAGTCGCTGAGCCTCGATGGCACTTACATTACGGCCCCGCAGAATCATCTCCTTGGCCACGCTTGGACCCACCAAACGCGTCAACCGCTGAGTGCCTCCGAGGGCGAGCACCATACCCAGCTTAATTTCGGGCAGGCCGAAAATCGCACGGGTCGAAGCCAGCCGAAAATCGCACGCAAGAGCGAGGACAACGCCCCCACCAAAAGTCAGCCCATTGACGGCGGCAATGGTCGCCTGAGGCAGCGACTCGAGCGCATCAAAAGTCGTCCGCCATTCGCGGATCTCTGCGCGAGTCTGCTCCGGGGTAAAAGACTCGCCGATACGCACGAGCATATCCAAATCGGCACCGGCGGAGAAGACACGTCCCGCTCCCGTGAGAATGACCACTCGGGTCTGCTCGTCTCCGCGCAATTGTTCGGTCGTCGCATGCAACTCACGCATGAGCTCACCGTTGAGGCTGTTGCGCGCACTGGGGCGGTTCAGTGTAATCGTCGTGATCAAGTCAGACGTTTCGACGCGCAGGGTTTTTAGGGCCACGAGTCCTCGATGTTGTCCCGGGATGCTGTAGTACTATTCTTCCTCTCCGAGCTTGAGCACAGCCATGAACGCTTCCTGCGGAATCTCGATGGTGCCAAACCGCTTCATCCGCTTCTTGCCTTTTTTTTGCTTTTCGAGCAACTTGCGCTTGCGAGTGATATCGCCGCCATAACACTTGGCCAGTACATCCTTGCGCATCGCCCGTATCGTCTCGCGCGCGACGATGCGGCCTCCCATGGCGGCCTGGATCGGCACCGGAAAAAGCTGACGGGGAATAACTTCTTTTAGCCTGCGCGCCAGGGCTGCCCCCCGAGTAAAGGCTCGGTCCTTGTGAACAATCATGGAGAGCGCGTCCACGGGCTCTTCATTCACGAGCACATTCAGCTTGACCAGGTCGCTGGCGCGATAGTTGGCAAACGTATAGTCGAGTGAAGCGTAGCCGCGGGTCCTCGACTTTAATTGATCGTAGAAATCCACTATCAATTCCGATAACGGCATCCGATAGGCAAGCATTACGCGTGCTTCATCCAGGTATTCCATTCTATCAAATTCGCCTCGGCGTGCAGTGACGAGGTCCATCACCTGGCCGATAAACTCTTTCGGCGTAAAGACCTGGATGTTCATCCAGGGCTCTTCAATCTCGGCGATTTCGACAGGATCAGGCATTTCTGCCGGATTGTCCACCGTCACAATATCGCCGCTATTCTTCAAAACGCGGTACTCGACACTCGGAGCGGTCGCAATCAGGTTCACGTCGTATTCCCGCTCCAAGCGCTCCTGGACGATTTCCAGGTGCAAGAGCCCGAGAAACCCACAGCGAAATCCAAAGCCGAGCGCCGCCGAAGTCTCCGGCAGATAGGTCAGCGACGCGTCGTTCAGCTTGAGCTTGTCGAGCGCATCCCGCAGCAACGGATAGTCATTCGTCTCAACCGGGTAGAAACCTGCAAATACCATCGGCTTGGCAGGTCGAAAGCCGGGGACTGGCGCGGCAGCGGGGCTCCCTTCGCTCGCGGCTCGCGTAATTGTGTCACCAACTTGAATATCCCGCACGCTCTTGAGCCCCGTCGCGACATAGCCAACCTCTCCCGCCGCGAGCGACTCGTCCGCCACCATTTTGGGTCGAAACACGCCCACTTCGAGTGCCTCGACCGGCAGTCCGGTCGACATCAAAACCAGTTTCTCGTTCTTGTGAATCTCGCCGTCTACCACACGCACATAGGCGACGACTCCCTTGTACGCATCATACTTGGAATCAAAAATTAGCGCACTCAGCGGCAAGGCAGGATCCCCCTGAGGCGGCGGGATGTCGCGGACGACCGCCTCGAGGATGGACTCGGTGCCGGTTCCTTCTTTGGCGGAGGCGCGAATGATGTGTTCTTCTGGCACGCTCAAAAGCCGCGCCAAGTCATGCCCGACCTCCTCGGGTCGCGCCGAAGCCAAATCGATCTTGTTGACCACAGGGATAATCGTCAGGTTATGCTCGAGGGCAAGGTAGAGGTTTGCCAAGGTTTGCGCCTCGATGCCTTGAGTGGCATCGACCACGAGGACAGCGCCCTCGCACGCGGCGAGGGCGCGCGAAACTTCATATGTAAAATCCACATGCCCGGGTGTATCAATCAGATTCAGTTCATATTCATTTCCATCGCGCGCATGGTAGAGCATACGGACGGCCTTGGCCTTGATCGTGATTCCCTTCTCACGCTCCAGGTCCATCTGGTCCATCACCTGTTCGACCATCTCTCGGCGGCTGAGTGTTCCCGTAAACTCCAGGAGCCGGTCTGTCAACGTGGACTTGCCGTGATCAATGTGCGCGATAATGCACAAGTTGCGTATTCTTGAACCGTCCATTGCCGAGCATTATACCACGCGTTGCGCCTCTGCGCCAAGCAAACATCGAAAACTAGATTTCGCGGTTTACAAAAACACCTCTCCCCGCCATACCGGGAGAGGTGCAAATCAAACCACCAAAGTCACCGCGACGAAATCAATGTCGGCTGATATTCCGAAGTGATTTCCCTGACATCGAGCACCTGCACTCCCAGCTTTTCGAGCGCAGGGAGAGTATCATCTTTCTTGCCATCCTGCAGCTTGATCGTCAATTCGCGATGAGCGGTATCATTGCTGAGGAAGGTAGCCAAGCTAATGATATTGCCGCCACATTCTGCTATCTTGGAGGCTACCTTGGCCAACTCGCCCTTTTGCTCGGGGATGCGCAGGACAATCCTTAGGCCTTTGGCTCGCCCACCCAACGCTTCAGCCATAGTGCGGAAGATATCGGTCTCGGTAATGATGCCTACCACGCGGCGGTCGCGTAGGACAGGGAGACTGCCGATCTTGTGGTCGACTAGGATGCGAGCAGCCTCTTCCAACGGGCAATCCTCGCCGACCGCGATGACACGCTTTGTCATCACGTCCTTGACCTGGAGTTTGGAGAGGAGGTAATGGACCTCAAAGACACTGAGCGAGGTCGCGGGAGAAGGAGAAGCGTAAAGCAAGTCCTTTTCGACGACAATCCCAACCAGATTCCCCTGTTTATCCACGACTGGCAGACGTCGTATCTTTTTCTCACGCAAAAGCTGCAGCGCATCTTCGAACGACGAGTCGGGACTGACGGTAATGGGGTTGGGCGTCATTCTAGTCCCTACCAACATGGAGCACCTCCGTGTAGCTCTCGCCCTAACGGGACGAGGCGGGATGCGAACGAGCCTCTCTCTTTACTATATCATCAACTCACCTGGAATGCAAAGCGCCTGAGCCAGCATCTTTAGTTCAATCCAGACCTTACTTTGCTGGCGCCAAACCCTCATCTCCCAACGCCCACTCCCCCATCGCGGCGTCATCCTCAACCCGGGTCAGCCGCACGGCCGCTATCTGATTGTGCAGATTGGCGGTGCTCTCCGAGAGGACACGGACGTAATTATCCGTGTACCCCGACCAGATCAGAGCCGGTCGACCCCGATCCCCAGATTCGCCACCCACATTCCCGCTGCGATTTGCGGTTGGCTCGCCGGTTTCCCAGAGCACATCCATCGTGCGTCCAATAAAATGGCGGATGAAAGCTCGCGCGCTCGCTTCCGCAACCGCCTGCATCTCCGTGACCCGCGCTCGTTTGATCGCCTCCGCGACCTGCAACGGTAGCCGTGCCGCCACCGTGCCTTCGCGCGCGGAATAAGGAAATACGTGGACTCGGGAGAACTGCATGGACTCGACGAACTGCAGGCTCATTTCGAATTCGACGTCGCTCTCGCCGGGGAAACCGACGATGACGTCAGTTGTGACGCCGACATCCGGAATGCGCTCGCGCGTGAGCCGCACGGCGCGCGAGAACTGCTCCGACGTATAGGGTCGGCGCATACGCCGCAAAACGGTATCACATCCGCTTTGTAGCGACAGGTGGACGTGGCGGCACAAGCGCGGATCGCTCCAAAGGTCCAGCAGAGACTCATCCAGATCCCAAGGTGCGATGCTCGTCAGGCGCAGCCTAGGCACCCCCGTTTCCCCCAAAATCGCCGCCACGAGGTCGCGCAATCCGTGAAGCTTGTCATGGATATTCTCAAAGACAGAGATCTGGACACCGGTGAGAATGATCTCCTTGAAGCCGTCCGCAACCAACGTTTTGACCTCATCTACGATCTCGCTCAGCGGCCGGCTGCGTTCCTTGCCGCGCGCGAGGGGAATGATGCAATAGGTGCAGCTCATATTGCAGCCGTCCATGATCTTGACAAAAGACCGCGTCCGCAACCGGGGACTCGGTGATGCGGACCGTGATTTTCCACCGTCCGGCATCCACAACCCACCTTCCTTAAGTCGTGATGTGCCTTCTCCCCCAGCTGCCTTTTGTTCTCTGTCCTCCGTTGTATGTCGTTTCTCGTCTGGGGTCTGTTGTCCGACACCGGTCGCCTGAACCAGCCCACTTGCCGCTTCAGGCAATCGGCAACCCGTCTCTGTGGTTTGGTACAAGGTGTCGCCAAGCAATTGACCGGCCAAGCGTACGAGCTCGTCTTTGTCGGCGTTCGGAACGACGAGTGCCACATTTGGCAACCGAGCTGCTTCCTCGGGGGCGGTGCTGGCATAACAACCCGTTAGAATGACCCGAGCTTGCGGATTATCCCGCGCCACCTGCCTGGCGATTTGACGGGATTTGCGTGCAGCAATGTGAGTAACGGTGCACGTGTTCAGAACGCAGAGGTCCGCCTGACGAGGATCGTCTACGACCTCGACCCGGCCGCTGGCAAATTGGCGCGCCCAACCCTCCAATTCGCTTTCATTCAGCTTGCACCCGAGCGTAGCGAGATAGACCTTCATGGCGCGCTAGAATATCATTATTCACATTGGCTGTCAACCATAAACGCAGATTGACAGAATTCGTTCATTGTATAGAATAATAGTAACCCCTAATTGGGGCGGAGAAAAGTTGAGAATGGAGCCACCCTTACGCACTGTTTTGGTATTAAACTCGACGTATGAGCCACTGAACATTGTACCGGTCCATCGCGCTATTGGGCTCTTGTTGAAAGAAAAGGCCGAAATCGTCGAGGCGGCGGATCAAAAACTGAGAGCCGAACATTTGGCGATGGACTGGCCGCTCGTCATCCGCTTGGTTGTCTTCGTACCCATTCCCCGACGCCTGCCTCTTCCCTTGTCGCGGCGCACTGTCCTGGCTCGTGATCTTTACACTTGTCAGTATTGCGGCGGGCAGCCCAGCAAGCACGACCTGACTGTCGACCACGTCATTCCCCGCTCACGCGGAGGGGCTACCGTTTGGGAAAACGTAGCGACCGCCTGTGCGCCCTGCAATCGTCGCAAGGGCGACCGGTTGCCGGAAGAAGCCGGGATGACACTACGCTCCAGACCCACACGCCCGCACTTTGTCGCCATCGTACTTTTGGGCGAAGCGAATGCGCATGATGTTTGGCGCAAGTACCTGACGGTGTGAACGTGCCATGCCTTTTCGTGACTGCTGTGAATCGCTTTTTTAAGGTCGCGCGTATTGACCACCTTCGGGTGACCGTGTTATAATGAGCGACACCCGTTTCCTCGGGGCCAAGATCTCATCGTGAAAGAGGTAAAAAGGAATGCTCTGCGACATTAGCATCTGGCTTGTGTGCAAGCAGATGAGCGCCGGTGGTTCCCCCATCGGTCCTTGTCGTAGTGCGCCTCGCGCGGGATTCTGAAACTCTGATGTTTGAGACCGCCGTGGGCGTACTGGCTACGCTCACGGCGTCTTTATTTCTCACGAAGAGAAGGGGCGCCGTGAATACCGCCGTGTTCGCGGCGTCCCTGTTTTCGATGGAGGTGAAAATGGCCGCCGTTATTCGCAATTATCAGCCCCAAGACTTAGAGTCCATCGCCCGTCTTATCAATGTGGCGGATGCGACAGATCATACCGAGCATGGCACCTCGTTGGAGGAAATGCGTCAAGAGGTCTCGATTCCTGGCCTCGAACCTGAAAAGAATCTGTTTGTGGTCGATGACGGAGGATTGGCAGCACTATGTCGCACAGCCCGCTTTTCGGCCGGGTCTCAGCCTCGTCGCAGTAAGGCGCAGCGATCGCGAGATTGCCGGTCTATGCATGGTCGCCGTGAACGAGCTCGAAATCGAGCGCCTGGGAGTCAAACGAGGGTGGATCGATATCTTGGCCGTCCGTCGACAATATCGTCGTAGTGGTCTTGGCAGAGCGCTGATCCTGGCCGGGATGCGCAACCTGCGCAAGGCCGGCCTTTCTCAATCAGTTCTTGGTTGTGACTCGGAGAATCTCACCGGCGCCACTCGCATCTATGAGAGAGTCGGTTTTCGGGTCAACCAGACCCATGTTCCTTTTCGCAGGCTCTTACGCGTGCCCGTTCTCGAATCGGCCTGCCCCTTGACTTGCGCCGAGCGGGTCGCAACGGAGGAGTAATATGCGGACAGGGAGGACCGCGCTCGTCCCTGTCCATCGCTTCGCCAGCCCGGAGTAAATAATGTACCAAAAGCGCAACCACAACATCGCCGTCATGTGCGGCACGATCTTATTGAACTTGTTCTTTCAGTTCACGTGGTATCCCCTCCTCCCGCTCCAGCTGCGAGCGTTGGGGGCAAACGATCTTCAAGTAGGGGTGTCGTATACATTGATAGGGGTCGCGCGCACGCTCTTTGCAGTGATTGGCGGAACTCTCGCCGACCGCTACGGGCGCAAGGCACTGCTTGTGATGCCCATCATCTTGAGTATTCCGCTCTATCTTATCGCCGCTCTGACCGATCAGTGGCCCGTCATCGTGACCATGTTCGTCGTCGCCAACGCGCTGGGCGCGCTCACTTCACCTGCTTATTCGGCGCTGATTGCGGAATCCTCCGACAGCACTCGCGTGGCGCGCTCTTATAGCTTCACCGAGTTCTCGGCGCTCGTCGGCGTCATCGCTGGCCCGCTCGTGGGGGCGGCACTCTTGGGCGTCCTCGATATCCCTAAAATGATGCTTCTCTACACCTTGACACTGGTTTTCACGACAGCCGTCAGGGCATGGGGCCTGAGTGAAACGCATCACCGTTCGCCGGTAGAACGATCACGAGCTCCAGTCCTCGCGGCCATCGATTCGAGAGTGCGCTGGTACATGGTGTTGGGGACTTGCATGGTCGTCGCCTTTGCGATCGCCTTCGGCCCTTACTTTACGATTCTCGCGCGAGACGGCTGGCACAACACTGACGCAGAGATCAATATTCTCTTTGCAGCGGGCAATGCTGCCGCTCTGCTCGGGCTCGGTCTCGGCCGCATGAGTGATCACTGGGGCGGCCGCCGCGTGCTTGTGGTGGGGCTGTTGGGTTTCGGGCTCGCAACGATCGCGTGGGGTCTCGCGCCGAGCTGGGAGTGGGGCCTGGTCCCTCTCCTGATCGCATTCGGCTTTAGCGAAGCGGCCTATGTCGCTCAGCAAACGGTCCAGGCAGAGATCACTTCGCCTGAAACACGCACCTCCGTGTTTGGCATCATCGGAACGACGACGGGCGTAATCGGTGGGATGGGGCCCGCGTTGGGCGCGTGGCTGATCGCCCTCGGTGGGATTCCATTACCTTTCGTCGCGGCAGGGGTGATTAGCCTCGCGGCCATTCTGGCAGTCCCGCCTCTGCAAAAGAAGAGAACAAGGACCGCAGAATTCGCGGCCCCTGTTCATGCGGGATAAACGAGCCCCCGAGGGTTCCCGGGGGCTCACTCCTACCTCAAGTATTTACTAAACCAATCCAGTGTTCTGGTCCAGGCGTCGAGTGCTGCATCCGGGCGGTAGGCCTCTGGTCGCGTATCGTTGAAAAAGGCATGACCGGCGCCAGCATATATGTGGATCTCGTGCGGAATGTGATGTTTCTCCAGCTCCTCTCCAAAATCACGCACCGCCTCCGGTCGGATGCTCTGGTCCTGCTCGCCATACAAGCCCAGTACGGGCACGAGCAGCTTGGCCGTGTCGCTCTCGTCCAAGGGGCGGCCGTAGAACGTCACGACAGCTCCGAGGTCTCCGAAACGCGCCGCCGTTGATAACGCCAAGCCTCCGCCCATGCACCAACCCACAACACCTACCTTCTTGGGTGATACATCCGAGGTGCTATTTAGATACGCGGCCGCGGCCTTGATTTCGTCCACCGCCCGTGCATGGTCCAACTGCATCGCCAGCTTGCGCGCCTCATCCGGCTCTTTCGCCTCTTTCCCATGATACAAGTCCGGCGCGAGCGCGACGTACCCTTCGCGTGCGAAACGCTCGGCCACATCCTTGATATGCGGCACGAGTCCCCACCATTCCTGAATAAGTACGATGCCGGGATGGGGCTTGCCGTTGTCCGGCTGCGCCAGATATCCCGGGGTCGTCTCGGAATCGGACGGGAATTGGATATTCTGTGCCTTGATCGAAACCATAACCCTCCTTTCAACTCCGAGGATTATAGCACTCACGAACTAGTTGAAAAGAGGGGCTGGCTATGTATCCAAGGCGGCCTGGGAGCCCGGCGTCTACACTTTCCTAGAGCCGCCTCCCACTCCAGTCTCGATTCCTTTCCACGCCGCGACAACGGCCACCGTTATGATTGCGGCAATGATCGCTTCGGCTATAGCCTGAGGCACAATCGGCAGCATGGCTGCCCAGGGAAGGAGCCCAAACAGACCTGCCATGCCAAGCACGAGAATCGTGTTTGTCAGCGAGCCCACGACGCCCGAGACGGCGAGCGCCGCATACTCATTCCACCTCTTGAGCACAGCATAGGAATAGTATGCCGTGATACCGATGATGAGCCGCGGCAGAATCGCGACAATTGGATTCTTAAAAATCGGACTTTCTGCCTGGATGAAGCTAAAGAGACCAAAAAGTCCACCGATCAGAGACCCCACCGCCGGGCCTTCCAGGACGGCGCCGATAATCGCAGGAACATGCATGATGGTCGCATTGCCAGAAAGGTTCGGCACCGGAATAAAGCCCAGACGCGTGTAACCCAACAGGATGGAAATCGCGGCCAGCACCCCCGCGACGACGATTTTCCGGACCGAGAGACCTGATTGTGCAGTTGTTTCCATTTGAATTCTCCTCTGTGAGCGTCCCTCTTTAAGACGCGCCCTGTCTCCCTTGAAATATCCTTCCACTAGGTCACTTTTTGCCAAGAATTATCCGCTACCCACCTCCCCTATCGGCATTCTTCTCGCCGTTCAATAAGCAAATGGGAAAAGCAAAATCCCCGCTGCGAAAAGGATGACAATGGCTAACGCCACAAAATCACTCGGCCGACTCTTGAATTCGACATAGTGCGTTCGCCCCCTGCCGCCCACGTAGCACCGCGCCTCCATCGCCAAGACCAATTCCTCCGCGCGTCTCAGGGCGCTGAGGAACAAGGGAACGATAAGCGGCAGCAAAGACCGCGTCTGCTGGATGAACCGGAATGCGCCCCGCTGACCCAGGTCCGCCCCGCGCGAAACCTGTGCCTTCATAATCCGCTCCAGTTCTTCGGCAAACGTTGGGATGAATCGGAGGGCTATGGTCATCGTCAGGGCGAGTTCGTGAGCAGGGAAATTGAACCGCTTTTGGAGCGGAGCAAGGAGCTGTTCGGTTCCAAGGGTCAGTTCTGTAACGGTCGTCGAAAACGTGAGAAGACTGGTGAGGATAAGGAGGTCGACAAACCGAGCCGCCGACACCACTGCGAGCTGGACGCCGCACGAATTCACATCGATCGGTCCCCACCGGAAGAAGGAAACGCAGTTCGAGCCGCCTGCAAAACCGCTCGTGTAGAATGTGATTTGCAGAATGGCGAGGAGGATCACAATCGGTACCGCCGGTTTCAATCCGCTCAAGGCATAGCGAATCGGAATCTGGCTCACCCGGATGAGGGCGATGACCACGAATAGGAGGATTGCGTTCGCCGTGTAGCTCGTGGTGAACGTAATGGCGCCAACTAGAAACACGAAGCAGATCAACTTGACGCGCGGATCCATCCTGTGGACAAAAGAATGGAGCGCCAGGTATTGCCCAATCGTGATATTGCGGACGAATTCAAACTCTTCCATTGGTTCTCATCCTCACCGCGCGAGGCTTGGATTGATGCCAGCCTTTTCTTGCACCAGTGCCGGCGACCAGACCTCAAGCAGCGCCTGCTCCGCCTCGTCGACTGTGAGCACATCCGCGTTCACCGGAATTCCTGCCTGACGCAGAGTATGCAGCGCCTCGGCCACCGGCGGCACGCCCAGCCCGAGCCGCGTCAGTCGTTCCGGCTCCGCAAACACTTGCCGCGGCGTCCCCGATAACACCGCTCGCCCTTCTGCCAAGACGTACACCCGATCGCACAGTGCGGCGATCTCCTCCATGTTATGAGAGATCATCACGAGTGTCGTTCCCCACTCACGCTTGATCGCCATCAACCGCCGCAGGAGGTCTTTGTGACCACGGGGATCCAGTCCCGCCGTCGGCTCGTCGAGCACGAGGATTTCCGGCTTGACGGCGAGAACACCCGCCAGAGCCGCACGCCGCCGTTCTCCTCCACTGAGAGAAAACAGAGGGCGGTCCTTAAAGGCCGCAAACGGCAACCCGACGGCCTCCATGGCTTGACTCACGCGTGCCCGCAGCTCCTCACCGCGCAGCCCCATCTGCCACGGCCCGAACGCGACGTCATCTCCCACATACTGCTCAAATAGTTGCGATTCGGGGAATTGAAACGCCAAGCCCACCCTCCGGCGGAGGGCACGCAAATCCGTCTTGGGCGAATTCAAATCATATTCGAGCACCCGTACGTCCCCCTTCTGAGGACGAACGAGGCCGTTGAGATGTTGGACGAGCGTGGACTTGCCCGAACCCGTATGGCCAATGAGGCCGACCACCTCGCCGCGTTGTACCTCCATGTCCACACCGCGCAGCGCGACCGATTCCAGAGGCGTGCCCCGGAGATACGTGTAATGCAAGTCGTGGATCGAGACGACGACGTCAGGTTGGGAGGCTGGGTGATTCGTCGATTGGCCCGCCAGAGACGCGGGGTCTCTCGAGGTGATAAGGTGGTCTTGTGATCGTGGGAGACTTGCACCCTCTGGGCGCGGCAGGGCACCTGCAGATGACCCGAGCTCTGTTTGGGTCTCTCCTTTACTCCTCTGATCACCTGCTTCCCTGCTCCCTCTCGTCACAGCGTCCACGAACTCCGTCACCGTCAGCACATCGCGGGGAAAAAAGTAATACCGGGCATGTAAGCGCTGGGCGAGTTCGCTGATCTCGGGGACATCCATTTGCAATTCCCTCAACCGGATCGGCTGAGGGA
>JAMDCU010000112.1 GCA_023489485.1 Chloroflexota bacterium | reverse complement strand
GGGAAATGGGGAGCGCGGCGGCCGAGGCGGCGGCTACTGCCATCCGAGACGCCGTGCGCGAGCGAGGTCACGCGAACATCATTCTCGCGACTGGGAATTCTCAACTGACGTTCTTCGCCGCGCTGTGGGAGATCCGTGGACTGGATTGGTCTTGCGTGAACGTCTTCCACATGGACGAATACGTCGGGATCGATCCGAACCATCCTGCCAGTTTTCCCCAGTTCCTGTTCCAGCACTTGCTCCGCCATATCTCACCGAAAGCATTCTATCCTGTGCCTGGGCAGGCGCAAGACCTGAACAAGGCATGCAGAGAATATGAGCAGTTGCTGCGAGACTATCCGGCAGACCTGTGTGCGCTCGGTTTTGGGGAGAATGGACATCTCGCCTTCAACGATCCTCCCTTCGCCGACTTTCACGACCCCGTTTGGGTCAAGGTCGTCCGGCTCGCCGAGGCCTCGCGGCGCCAGCAGGTCGGCGAAGGCCACTTTGCAACGCTTGCCCAAGTCCCCACGCACGCGATGACACTGACGATCCCCGCGCTCTTGTCGGCGAAACACATCCTGGCGATTGTGCCCGAAGCGCGCAAGGCGGACGCCGTGGTCAGGGCGCTCCGCGGTCCGATTACGCCGGACTGCCCGGGCAGCATCATGCGCCGGACGGCACACGCGCACTTGTACCTGGATGGAGACTCGGCGGCGAAAATTCTTTGAACGGTATGCTGGTTCCACGGTGCCATCGACAAGCGCTAGCTGAAACCGGCGATACTCGACATCAAGGTTGGTGACTGGGCGTCTCTTGTCCGTAATTGGGCAAATTCAATAGTTGCGGAGGCGCTTATTGGGCAAAATCGCGTTTTGGCGCGATAATTGGCCTGTGAAGAAAATGAGCAATCTCCTGGGGCTTTTGCTGATCGCGCTCGGCCTCTTCGCTGTCTCCTGCGGCAGCTCGCCGACGGCCACTCCCCGCTTGCCTCCCTCCACAGCCACGCTGTCTGTCGGTCCAACGGCAACAGCGGAGCCACGTCCGAGCCCAACCTCGATTGCTCTGCCTTCTCCCACCGGAGTGGTCCCAACCGTCGTGCCCACGTCAGTGGCGAATGCCTTGTCGGCCGGCGCCTGCGCAAATCGCTACGCCTTTATCTCCGACGTCTCCATTCCGGATGGGACGACCTTGACGGCGGGCCAGGTGTTCACCAAGACATGGCGCGTCCGCAATTTGGGTACCTGCATCTGGGGCGACGGCTATACTCTTGCTTTCGTGAGAGGCCAAGCGATGACAGAGCTCTCGAGCATCGCGGTGCCAAGAACAGAGCCCGGGGACACGGTCGATTTGAGCGTGCTCATGACGGCGCCCACGACGCCGGGGAGCTACGAAGGCTTTTGGGAACTCAGGAACCCAAGAGGGCTTGCTCTTACCCCTGACCTGTGGATCAAGATCGTCGTTCCATGAAGGCTGTGCTGCTCTTTGTAGAACGAGAAACCAGCCACTAATAGTATGCTCTGAAATGCCAATTTGACGCGAGTCGTCGAACGAGATAAAGTATAGATAATTCCTGACTGAGTGGGAGCAATCGCCTTGGAGACCAAGTCCGCTTGAGCCGGAGGCGTAAACCGAAGGTCCCGCGGGCTCGCGGCACCAAACGAGTTTCCCGTAAGAAGGACAAGCAGAGGGCGCTCGCGATGAGCATTCTGCCTCCTGCTTTTCCTTCCGCGCGGTCGCGCAGTAAAGAGACCTGGCGGATCGAGCGCCTGGTCCATCGCGCCACGCCCCATTTGGACGAAACCGAATCCAATCCGCGCTTACTGGTGCTTGCAGGGGCGGTGCTCATCCTGGTCTTGATCGTAGGTGTCTGGGTTTGGTCAGGATCCGTCCGCACCAACTCTCCTACGCGGGTACCTGTCGTGATCAAGGCCACTCTCGCACCTGCCCCCACTCCCCTAGCCACCCCAACCTCATCTCCTGTGCCCACGCGGTCACCTGTTCCCGCTGTCCGCCGGTATAAGGTCCAGCCCGGCGACACCCTCTCCTCTATCGCTGCCCAGTTCGGCGTTTCCGTTCGAGCGCTGGTCGCGGCGAACGGGCTCAAGAACGATACGATCCGCGTAGGCGATACCCTCGTTATCCCCTTGCCCATTCCCTGAGCGTGCTTTTCATCTTAAGGCGCCGTCATTAGCAAAAGGCTATCTCACGCGCCGTGTTTGTACTAGACCAGCCGTCGCTCGATCGAGCAAGCCTGCCTCATGGCGCGGTTCTTGCCATAATCCACCCCGGCGAGCACGAGCCCGTGTTCCCGATTCCAATCGTAAACCTGCTCAAGCGCCGGCATTTCGTCGGGTTTGCCGCAGGCATTCTGGAGCGTTCGCGGGCACGCGAAATGGCGTACTCCTGGTTTCGCAGGATTCGCACTATTTGTTCACAAGTTCTTCACATTTGTATGCCATACTGGCCATGAAGAATTGGACAAGGAGGATAGCACGATGAAAAGGATCGTCGTCGTTTTGGCCGGGGTTGCGTTGCTCGAAATTGCTCTCGCCGCATTCGCCATTCCCGCTCTCGCGCAAGGACCGAATCTTAATCCGCCTGCGCCCTTTACTAACCCTTGGGGGAATGGATGGGGACCCGGCGGGATGATGCGTGGGTGGCTGGGCGGCTACGGCCCTACTCAGAGTTACACGCCTACAGTTCCCAATGGCTATCGTGGTTGGGGGCCTGGTGGGATGATGGGCGGCTTTGGATGCGGTGGAATGGCACTTGCACCGCACTCAGGTGCAGGTGTGGGCGGCTACGGCTTTGGCTATGGCAATGCGCCGAACGCTCAATCCATAACGCTCGATCAGGCCGTTTCGAACGCACAGCAGTATGTCGCTTCCTACAACAATGCCGACTTGAAATTGGTCGAGGTGGAAGAATACACGTACAATTTCTATGGTCTCGTGCAGGAAAAGAGCACAGGGAAGGGCGCCTTTCAGATCCTCGTGAACAAGTACAGCGGCGCCGTCTCCCCCGAAATGGGACCCAACATGATGTGGAACACCAAATACTCGCCCATGGGCTGGATGACACTTGGACCGCAAGCAAGTGCAGGTGTGGGAGGCTGGTTCAGTCAACCGACGGGAGCCATGACCATCACACCGGATCAGGCACACGCGAATGCGGCAGAATATCTCAAAACGAATTTGCCCAACACGACGGTCGAGGATCAGGGGGACACCTTCTACGGCTACTATAACTTTGATGTCTTGCAGAATGGCAAGACCTATGGCATGCTGAGTGTGAACGGCTACACGGGCGCCGTATGGTACCATACCTGGCACGGCGACTATATCGCTACGAAAGAGCTGAACTAGATCAATTCGTGTCCGGAGGGTGCTCCCGGCTGCCTCGCCCCAAAACCCTCCGGGCTACAGGTAATACATATGTGTGGCAACCCTTTTGGATCCCTAACCAATCTTGCACGAGCGCTCGACATCGCACCTCGAGTGGATACTCCCGACCGCGCTGTCGTGCCGCCGCGAATCACCTGCGCGCACTGCCATGCACAGGTGGACGCCACCTTCGAGTGGTGCCCACGCTGTGGCTCACCTCTGCGCGCAACGCGGTGCGTCTACTGTGGCAGAAACGTCGCGGCCGGGCTCGGCGAGTGCCCTTTCTGCGGCGCACCGGTCGGGGCTTTGGCGACAACGTAAGAGAAAGGGCGAAGACATTCAGCAATCGCCCTTTACTGTTTACCGTGGGCGGTCCACGCTTCCTGGAAATTCTTTATCCTTTCCGGGATTGAAGAGCGGAAACCGTACAATGTTGCCAAACAGGTTCGCCTCCTGACTTATTTTCTGCCTCCTGGCAGGTTCCCCACATTCGGCTCGCAGGCTGGGCAGACTAGGCTGAACGCATCTGCCGCAGATCTAGTCGCGGTTTGAGGAATTCATGATCAAACGGCCCCTCTCCATGGTCTTGCTGATTGCTTCGCTCCTACCGCTCGCTTTTAACACGGCCTGTGCCGCCAGTTCGGTCCATGAACTCAAGATGGCGCCGATGAACATGCTGCCGAAACAAGTGCAGAATGCACCTACGCGTGTGCGCGAGGCCTATCAGTTCGCGGTTGCTAATCCCGATGCCCTCAAGAATGTCCCTTGCTACTGTGGCTGCGGGGCCATTGGGCACACGAGCGACTATTCTTGCTTTGTCACGGAAGCCAAGGAGGACGGCACCTATGTCTTTGACCAGCATGCGCTGGGGTGCAGCCTGTGCGTGGATATCGCTCAGGATGTGATGCAAAAGACGCGGGAGGGGCGCGCACCGCCAGAGATTCGCGCGCAAGTCATTTCTACTTTCAGCCGCTTCGGTCCGCCCAATCAACCGGTGAATTGATGAGACCAGCTTTCCGCGGCCGCCGAGGCAAGCAGTGGATCGCCGCGAGTAGCCTGCTCCTCCTCCTCGCGGCGATCTTTTTCCCGCTGCCGTGGTCCGCTCCAGCCCAAGCTCGCACGATCGACGTGAACGCCCGCGAGTTCGCCTTTGAACCCGCCACGCTCGAGGTCCATCAAGGCGATACGGTCACGATTCATTTCGAATCGCTCGATGCCGAGCACGGCCTCTTTATCGACGGTTACGACGTGGACCTCCACGCCGAACCGGGCAAGAGTGCTCAGGTGACCTTTGCCGCGGACAAGGCGGGCCAATTCAAAATCCGCTGCTCGGTTTCGTGCGGAGTCTTGCATCCCTTTATGATCGGCGAAATGCAGGTTGACCCCGACTGGCCGCTTGTCCGCGCCGTGGCTGCCACCCTCATCGTCACAGTCGGCGCCGTTGCCTTTTTCTGGGGTAATGAATCGTGATGAGCACTAAAGAACAAGTATCGATCACGCATCACGCATCGCAATTCATGTATCAGCCGGGCACGGCCGAAAATGCAAATCGGTTCGAGATAACGAGCATCCCTCTCGTCAAGCGCCTCCTCTCGTCCCGTTGGTTCCAGTGGTCGCTCACCGCCCTCACTCTCCCTCTCTTTGTCCTTGCGATCCTCGCCGGTCTGTTCGGCACCCCGGCGGGCAGCCGGAACTTTGGGATTGTGTTTGTCTGGATTGTCTGGTGGGCGCTCCTCATGCTCATCCTGGTTCCCTTCGCCGGCCGGCTGTGGTGTACCATGTGTCCTATTCCCGCACCCGGGGAATGGCTCCAGCGCCGTGCCTTCATCGGCCCGCGTGGCGGCAAACTCACTACCCTTGGCCGCCGATGGCCCAGGTCGCTCAATAATATTTGGCTCCAGAATGCTCTTTTTCTCGCCGTCGCGCTCTTCTCCAAAGTCATCCTGACCACGCCGCTCGTCAGTTCGGTCATGCTCCTCTCGTTTGTGGCCCTGGCCATCCTGACGAGCCTCCTTTTTGAGCGGCGCGTTTTTTGTCGCTACATCTGCCCGGTGGGCGGATTCATCGGCATCTACTCGCAGCTCGCTCCCGTCGAGGTGCGGATCAAGGACCGCGCCCTTTGCTCTACTCACCAGACCAAGACCTGTTATGTCGGAAGCGCGAGCGGTTACGGCTGCCCCTGGCTCGTCTATCCGGCCGCGCTCCAAAGGAACACCTACTGCGGCCTGTGCACGGAATGCTTCAAGACCTGCCCGCGCGACAACATGGGCGTGTTTGTGCGCCCGTTTGGCCAGGACCTCGCGTCCAACCAGGGGCGACGACTTGACGAGGCCTACCGCGCCCTCATGATGCTCGCGTGCGCTCCGGTCTATTCGATTGTCTTTATGGGACCATGGGCGCAGGTAAAGGAAGCTGCCTATGCCGTCGGTTCACCAGCCTGGTGGGTGTACGCTCTCGCCTTGACACTCCTCACCGTTGGGGTCGTCCCCGGCCTCTTTTATCTGTGCGCCGCCATCGCGAGGCGCATCAGTGCGAGCGCGCTGCCCGCCCGCAAGCTTTTTGTCGATTACGCCTACACCCTCTTGCCTCTGGGCCTCGCCGCCTGGGCGGCGTTTAACCTTTCGTTCGTCCTCATCAATTTCACTTACGCCTGGCCGGTCTTGTCTGACCCATTCGGCTGGG
>JAMDCU010000060.1 GCA_023489485.1 Chloroflexota bacterium | reverse complement strand
GCGGACCGAAACGGGCCTGCAATCCTTCCGTCGCGAGAAATACACCGCCGGCCTTGCCCACATCTTCGCCCATCAAAATCACCCGCTCATCCCGGGCCATCTCGGCGTCAAGTGTATCATGTACGGCTTGGACGATCGTTTTCGTCGTCATCTCGTTACCGGTCCGCATAAATGTGTGTGAACGCTTCGGCTGCGCTAGGAGAAGGGCTGTTCTCGGCGTACCCGAGAGCGTCTTCCAGCTCCAACTTGATCTCCTCGCGCAGAGCTGCCTCTCGCACATCATCCCAGAGGCCCTGCTCGCAAAGGTCCCGGCGGAAAAGGGCGACGGGATCCCTCAAGCGTGCTTGCTCCACCTCTTCCCGGGTGCGATACCTGCGATCGTCGTCATTGCTCGTGTGCGGCAAATACCGGTAGACCTTGATTTCCACAAGTGAGGGGCCGCCGCCGCTTCGCGCACACTCTACGGCCGTCCGCGCCGCCTCGTAGACCGCGAGAGGATCGCTCCCATCGACAACCATGCCTGGCATCCCATAGCCTGCGGCTCGGTCCGCCACATTTTTGATAGCCATCTGCTTTTCTACAGGGACAGAGATGGCATAGCCGTTGTTCTCACAGCAAAAGACCACTGGCAATTTGTGGACCGCGGCAAAGTTCATCGATTCGTGGACGTCGCCCTTGCTCGAACTCCCATCCCCAAACCCGGTCCAGGTGACCGCATTCTCATGCCGTATCTTGCAGGCGAGCGCGATCCCGACTGCGTGTGTCACATGATTGGGTTGCGGGCTCGAGAGCGAGAGGATACGCCGCCTTGCATCCCCCCAGTGTGCGTACATCTGACGGCCGCCGCTCATCGGGTCATTGGCTCGGGCGAAAAGATGGCAAAAGATATCACGCGTGGTTACGCCGAATCTGTACAAGGCGGCCATGTCCCGATAATGCGGCACGAGATAATCACGAGACGGATCAAGGGCGAAGGCATACCCTGCCGCCGCGCCCTCATGGCCCGCGCAAGGGACGGCAAAGTGCGCCCTGCCCTGGCGGTTGAGCTGCCAGAGCCGTTCATCTGCCATTCGGGTGAGAAGCATGACGCGATAGATTTCGAGAGGATCGGGTTGGCCCATGTCACTTGAACTCCGGCTCGCGTTTTTCGCGGTACGCCCGCCGTGCTTCCAAATGGTCTCCCGAAGTCTGGGCCATCTCTTGCAGCTCAAAGTACTTGTTCAAGAATCCATCATAGCCCATTTCAAAACTCTGGTTGACCAGCGTCTTGGACTTGACGGTCGCCACAGAGCAGACGCGTACATATTGCTGGACGACTTGCTCAAGGCGTGTTTCGAATTCCGGCAGGGGAACGCAATAATCGACGAGGCCCATGGTATAGGCCTCTTGGGCGTTCACGTTTTCACCTGACAAGACCAGGTGCTTGGCGCGACCGAGGCCGACATAGTGGGAGAGGCGAAAAGTCCCAAGGCCGGGAATTAGGCCCTCTTTGATGGCGGGAAGCCCCAGAATGGCATTGTCGGCTGCGACGCGAATATCACACGCGAGCGCGAGCTGCAACCCGCCGCCCAGGCAGTATTCTTGGATACCGACGATGACGATCTTTTCCATCGTTTCAAAGATGCGCAATGCACGCTCAAAGCGGTGGTGGTAGACCATCTCGATTTGGTCAGTTGACAGCTGCTTGAGATCGATCCCGGTGCTAAAGGACCGTCCGGTGCCGGTGATGACAACCACACGGACGGCATCCTCCTTGGCAATCGCATCGGCGACGGTATTCAAATCGATTGTGGCCTGGTTGCTCACGGCGTTGAGTAGCTGCGGGCGGTTCAGTACGACGCGTGCGACTTTGCCCTCTTTTTCCCAGTTCATTGTTTCCAATTGTGTCATGTGAATATCCCCTATCGACGATGTGAGGAGCAAGACAGATAAGCCGGCGCCGATGTTTTCGGCTCACCTCCTCGGGTGCATTTTATGGAATAAGAGGGACTTTGGCAAGTGGGGTGGTAGAAGAAGGAGTGAGCACACCTGGTGCAAGCAGATGTGCTCGCGCTATGCAAGCGGCAAGGTCCATCGCTCGGTTTCTCCATCAATCTCTTGGTGAATCACGCTGCCACACTCCCGGCTCATGACGTTATCCACATTCTCCATAGATTCTCCCCGGACCCGCGCGCACGGCCAGCGCTCATATCATTGGAATTTTTATCTCATGCTTCTTGGCGAATTCGATCGCTTCAGGATAGCCGGCATCGACATGCCGCATGACACCCGTGCCCGGATCGCTCGTGAGAACGCGTTCGAGACGTTTCGCCGCTTCCGGAGTGCCATCCGCGACAATGACTTGGCCGGCATGGATCGAATATCCAATCCCTACCCCGCCGCCATGGTGAATAGAAACCCAGGTGGCTCCGTTCACGGCGTTGACCAGCGCGTTCAAGAGAGGCCAATCGGCAATCGCATCCGATCCATCCCGCATGCCTTCCGTCTCCCGCCTGGGCGACGCGACCGAGCCGGCATCGAGGTGATCGCGGCCAATCACGATCGGCGCCGATATCTCGCCAGCGGCGACCAGCTCGTTGAACTTGAGCCCAGCGCGGGCACGTTCGCCGTATCCCAGCCAGCAAATCCGGGCGGGCAGCCCCTGGAACGCGACCTGCTTTTGCGCCATGCGAATCCAGCGAGCCAGAGGTTCGTTCTCAGGAAACAGCTCGAGGATGGCTTCGTCCGTGCGATACAGGTCTTTTGGATCGCCAGAGAGTGCCACCCAACGAAAGGGGCCTTTGCCTTCGCAGAAAAGCGGCCGGATATAGGCCGGAACAAACCCCGGGTAATCAAAGGCGTTCTTGACACCTGCGTCGAACGCCCGCTGCCGCAAATTGTTGCCATAGTCAAATACGACAGAGCCTTTCCTCTGAAACGTGAGCATTGCTTCGACATGACGCGCCATCGCCTGCATTGAATGCGCCTGATAGCCTACCGGGTCGCGCTGGCGCAATTCCGCGGCCTCGTCCACGTTCATCCCGTTCGGGACGTACATCAAGGGGTCGTGGGCCGGGGTCTGGTCGGTCACGACATCGGGGATGACTCCGCGCACGACGAGTTCCGGGTAAACATCCGCCGCGTTTCCAATCAGCCCGATCGATTTGGGCTCGCCCTTCTTCAAGGCGTCCTCGACGATGAGGGCAACGCCCTGATTCATAGTCACCGCGAGGGGCTGCGCGCCCCCCATCCCGCCGAGGCCCGCAGAAAGAACGAATCTGCCCTTCAGCGAACCCCATCCTTTTTGTTGGGCGAGACTCCCGAGCGTCTCATATGTCCCCTGGAGAATACCTTGCGTTCCGATGTAAATCCAGCTTCCAGCGGTCATTTGCCCAAACATGATGAGCCCTTGCCGTTCCCACTTGTCAAAGTTGTCCTGAGTGGCCCAGGCAGGGACGATGTTCGAGTTGGCAAGAAGGACGCGCGGCGCATCCGGATGCGTCTTGAATATCCCGACCGGCTTTCCAGACTGGATGAGGAGCGTCTCGTCATTCTCCAGACGGCGCAGGGAGGCGACAATCGCATCAAAGGCCTCCCAGTTGCGGGCCGCCTTGCCTCGGCCGCCGTAGATGATAAGCTCTTCCGGCTTTTCGGCGACCTCCGGATCAAGATTGTTCATAAGCATGCGGAGGGCGGCCTCTTGCAGCCAACTTTTACACGAGATCTGCGTGCCGCGGGGAGCGCGGACAGTACGTGGAGTGGACATTCCTTGGCCTCCTCTCAAGGAGCTTACAATGACCTTCTAATGCCGTTCTTGTATCCAGCGTGCAGCCTCCTCGACGTCAAGCGGCAGTTCGGTCCCATCCTCGCTCGTGGCGCCCAGTCGGGTCAAAAGCTGGGCGAGGAGCGGTGGTTCGATGCGTGCCTCGTCGAAAAGCTCTTTCCTCAAGAATATGTCCGCTGGTGCGCCTTCCGCAATGATTCCGTGCTTGGGCGAGACGATGTAAACCCGGTCGGCGACGCGCGGGACAAGGTCCACGTCATGAGTTGAAACGACAAGCGCGACATGGTGCACGCGGTTAAAATGATTGAGGATTTCGATCAGTTCGTTGCGCGACCGTGGATCGAGACCCGTAAACGGTTCATCCAACACGACCAACTGTGGATAAAAGACGAGAGCCCCCGCCAAGGCCACTTTCTTGCGTTCGCCCCCACTTAGATAGTGGGGCACCTTCTCCTTGAGCGCTTCGAGATGCAACTCCTGCAACATCTCGTTCACCATGCGCTCTACCTCCGGCTCAGAAAAGCCGTAGCTCCGCGGCGAAAAAGCAATGTCGTCGTACACGGTTGGACCGACGATCTGTGCGTCCACATCCTGCAGGACCACTCCGACACGCTCACGAATCTGGGCAAACTGGCGCGACGGCTCGACTCCGAACACGTGCACGTCCCCATCGAGCGGCCGGAGCAGACCGACCAGATGGAAGAGGAGGGTCGTCTTGCCCGAGCCATTGGCGCCGAGAATGGCGACTCGCTCTCCCTCGTGGACGACCATATCCATCCCACATAGGTTCACTTCGGTCTTGTCTTGGTAGATGTGTTTGAGACAGTGGACCCGCACGATTTCGCGGGGTATGATGCTCGTCGCGCGCGGCAATTGAAGTGAAACCATTCGTCGACTCCATTCTTGACAGCTCAGGCTCGGATGCCGAGCGCGAGCGCGAGGGCCAAGGCCCCCAGGCTGAGCGGGAGCGCGTCGTTGATATTCATCCGCCGCCACCGTTGGCTTGCAGGAATATGTCCGGCGTAACCGCGCAGATGCAAAACGGCTTGCGAATGCTCTGCCAGGTCCAGCGCCCGCAAGAATGTCATCCCGACAACCTCGGCCATTTGCGAAAAACCCCGCAATTTCCACCGCGAGTAGGCGCCCCGCAAGCGCAGCCCGATGACCAGTTGGGCAAAGGTTTCGAGCAGGATGAAGAAAGAGCGATAGGTCAGGAAGAGGCCGTCGGCAAGCAGAGAAGGAAGAATGCGTCCGAGGGCGGCAAAAATATCCACGTAAGGCGTGGTCGTAATCAGCAAGAGCATCGCAAGGGCAGCGGTCAGTGCGCGCGCCAGGATGAGGATGACCACGTTCCACCCTCCTGTTTGGCTGACCGCAAAAAGGAGCGTGAAGAGGGCGGGATATGCGCCGACGAGCGCGATCTTAAAGACAGGCAGTCGCGCCGTCCAGATCGCGAAAAGGAGCGCGGCATAGACGAGCAGGAGAACGCGCCACTCGTTGGCAGAGACCACGGCGGCAATCAATAGGACGGTGGCCGCGAGTTTCCCAAGTGCGGACGCCCGGTGCCAGGCGCTCGAACCGCCCACAGCCCATTGATCAACTTGGGCTAGTTCCAACCGCTCCTCCGCGCGACCGTATTAATGGCCCGCTCAACAGGTCGGGGCGCGTCCGCGCCAGAAAGCCAACCACCAGGGCGGTGAAGGCTGCCTCGATAACCCATCCGATCGCGCCAAGCAGATACACCAACTCGGAGAAACGGCCCAAATTTAGACTCGACATCGGATTGCCTTCGCTCGAGCTCAAAAGCTCAATGCTGAGCAGGGGCGCGGGTCCATTTCCGGTGGGACCGTGGAAAGCGAGCGCGGGCTCTGTGCGTGTAAGCGCGACAATTCCGATCATGAGGGTTGTCGAAAGCGCAAGTGTCACGACCGTCGCGGCGGCCGCTGCCCAGCGGGCGTCGAGGCGAGTTCTTAGACCGCGAAACAGTCCCCAGCCTATGATGGTTTCGCTCCCGACGATGAGCGAGTTAATGCCGACGACAGTGATCCCTCCATGCCCAAAGAGCGCCAAAATGAGATTCACCAAAAAGGCGGCGATGAAACCCAGCCAGGGACCGAGCATGATGCCCGCGAGCACGGTCAGATTGATGTGATAGCCGATGATGCCGATCTCGACTGACATGCCGACGAGCATGAGCGCCGCGACGACGCCAAGGCGCGGCAAGCGACTCGCGGCATCGCCTCCGCGCACCCGCCGCAACGCGACCGCGAGCACGGCTGCGGTGATCAGATAACCGAGAATGAGCCAAAAGACCGGGATAACGCCGTCTGGAATGTGTAGGTGGGACATCTCGACCTCTCCCCCATTGTATCCCGATGATGGTCAACTCGCAAGCGCAATCCGAAAGAGTGCGGTTCAGATTGGGGGCAACTCGTCATTGCGAGCGACCGTAGGGAGCGAAGCAATCTCACCCA
>JAMDCU010000079.1 GCA_023489485.1 Chloroflexota bacterium | reverse complement strand
AGACCACCAAAAGCGACTCTCCGGCTGTCCACGTCTGATATCTTTGGTAGGGATAGAGCCGAGGCAGCATTTCCCGGGTGCGCGGCACGGCATCGCTTGATCTTACTCCCTTCCAAACCGAACTACACTGGCTGCATTGAAAAACGGATGGGCCGAGACTGATTGATAGAGGCATGCCTTAAAACACACATTCTGACAAGGCTTCGAGAAGCTGACCTGCAGCACGCACGCGGCGCTTTTGGCATTTTGGTTGATGACAGCGCAAGGTATCTTCTTTTCCAGGCGTGCCGCTGCAGCGTATGATCCGTCTGCTGAACCCCCTGCGAGGACCCCCGGCGTTCATGCCCTACAAGGGTTGACATCGGGTCGCCTCTTGGTTATACTGCAAGTAGAAAGAAGGGTATAACCAAATGCCAAACGTGAAAACGGCTATTTCGATCCAAAAATCGCTGTTTGACCAGGCGGAGAAGATTGCCCGCAAGATGAAACTTTCCCGCAGCCACCTGTATGCGCTCGCGCTCGAAGACTATATCCACCGCGAGCAGAATCGAGAACTCCTCGCGCAAATCAACGCCGCTTATGCGGATGAACCGGACGCAACCGAAAAGACCTTACGGCTTAAGGCACGCGGCACGCATCGGCGCATTGTGAGGGGCGAATGGTAATCAGTCAGGGCGACATCTATTGGGTCGACCTGAGTGAACCGTCGGGCTCTCAACCCGGCTACAAGCATCCGCACGTAGTCATCCAAAACAATCTGTTCAATCGCAGTCAGGTTCGTACCGTCATCGTACTTGCGCTGACTTCAAACCTCAAACGCGCTGCCGCTCCCGGCAATGTGCTGCTCGAGGAAGGCGAGGCGCACCTTCCCAAGCAGAGTGTGGTGAATGTCTCCCAAGTCTTTACCGTAGACAAATCGCAACTGGACGAGTACATCGGAACTCTATCGTCTAAACGCGTACGTGAGATCTTGAACGGCATCAAGTTGGTTATCGAACCACGCGAAACGGAATAACAAGCGGGGCTTCAGCAAACACACACGCCGACAAGCCTTCCCGTCTTTCATTCAGGCTCCGGGCAGGCTGACCTGCGGCACGCGCGCGTTTTGGCGTTGTTGGCACATTACAGAGCAAGGTGTCTTCATTTCCCGACTCCCGCTGAGGCGCACTGCGCTCTAAACGCCACTTATATGGAAAGAGTCTGGTGTGAGCCAGCGCGTAGAAAAACAAAACCGCCGCACAGAGGCGACGGCTTGAGATATCGAGCAAATCGCGAATCTAATCGATTGGGTATCATGCGTCCCGTTCCGTAGTGTTTCGGCGTTCAAGAACGGGTGCTATTTCGCTTCGACGCGGATCCACTTGAATCCAGCCGCGAGATTCGGTTCCGTTGCCCCAATGCCGAGAACCAACTGCGCTGGCGCCGTTTCCCCGACCGCTTCCCGGGCGCTCCCCGGGGCCGCTCCCTTGACGCCAATCACCGCGTGTGACCACCGGAATTTGCCTCGCAAGTCTTGCGTCGCGCCGATCGAATGCAGCGCGTCGACGGCCGCGGCCGTGAGATACCGCGAGGCCTCGTCCCGCACGGCGACAAGCACGATCCGGCCGCTGGGGATCCGATCGACGAATTGGGCCAGGCGAGCCGATTCGCTTGCCGAGGAAAAGGTGTCGAAGGATGCACTCGCCTCGACCGCCCCGGACTGCGGATTGAGGACCACCACATTGTATCCGCGCGCGTTCGGCGAGACGTCGTTCCCATCCACAATAATGTGAGCGAAATCCCCCTGGTCCTGCCCGGCGCTCCGGACGACGATATTCACCGGCGACGCCGGCCCTTTCGAGGAGACGAGATTCCCGCTTGCCATTCGAGTGCCGGCCACCGGCGCGACGCGCTCGAATTGCAGAACCAACTCATTCATCCCCGGCTTGAGCAACCGCGCGGGAATGGCTACTCTGTTTTCGCAGTCCCCACAGCGGGTGATGACCGTTTGCCCGGCCGGTTCACCATTCGCGATGACAGTGACGCGTTGTTCGTCGAGGGAGGGTGGGAGGACCGCTTGGAACGAGAGCTGCGCCGCGCGGCCTTTCGTATCGAGCGGGACAAAGAGCCGTGCGCTGCTCCGCTGCGCCCAGACCAACGGCTCGTCGCTCAACGCGCCCCAGCCTTCGCCAAAATACAGGCGTGCGAGCGGAGCGCTTGAGGAGATCTCCACCTGGGAAGGGGCCCCTTCCGGGTCGACGCGATAGGCGACCGTTTCGCCGATCTCGTCGCTCACGTCGTAGAATTTCGTGACCGGCCAGGTCTCTTCGACATAGGTCCGCGCCGCTTCGAGGTTGGCCTCGTTCTCCTTCTCACGCGCCGAGTGCCATACGACATAGCGAACCCCGAAAAAGCGCAGCACCTCGGGCGCAAGCTGCTTGTCCTTTTCGCGCCGCGCATTGTCGACCGGATAGCCCGTCTCGATCGCGATGAGCGAATTGATGACCGGCGCCTCGGCGAAATATTGGAATTTCAGTTCCGGATTCCGGGAGGTATTGCCGCCGAGGATGGGGTGCGCATGCTCCGTCTGGTACCACTGCTCGAACATCATCTCCTGGTCGAGCGGCCCCGTCATCCGAAAACCATTCCGCCAGGCGAGGGGAATCTCCAAGACCGAGAAATCCCCCTTGTCCTGCGCAATCGTCCCGTACACAGCGGGAATTTTGAAATCGGAAAGCGGGAGAGGAACGGACAGGTGCTCGGTGCAAGTCAAAAGCAAAAAGGCAAAAGGCAAAACAAGGGCCCATCTTTGACCTTTCACCTTTAACTTTTCACTTGCCCACAGGAGGCCGTAGCCGACCAAAATCGCGAGTGCGAGCGTCAGCATGACGCTCCAGCGACTGGGATAGCGGTTGCCATTGACGATCGGAATCTGGAGCAAGAGGTTAAAGGGGAGAAAGGGCACCGCCCACGCCTGTCCGTCGATGCGCAGTTCGGGGCCGAGCGTGATGAGCAGGAAAATTGCCGCGAAAAGGCCCCAGATTCGCGCGGGCTTGACCTTCCAGAGCGCGACGACCGCCAGTGCCAGCGCGGCAAAACCGAGGTAGGCAAAGTTGGTGTAGGCAAAGTGGAATGGCGCCTGGAGCGATCCCAGGAGCGGGTTCAGGTGGCTGGGGACGAGAAAACCCAAGAGATCGTTCGAAAAGACATCCGCAAACCCCGCGCGGCTCTGCAGAAAATCCCCTTCGACACGCATATCCTGGAACATGGCTGCCAGAATCGGCGCCATGGGGATGACGAACACGACGGCCGCGACGGCGAATCCGCGCACGGCGAAGCGAAACTCGTTCCAGCGGCGCCGGTTCGCGATCGACCAATAGACGAGATAGATCACCGTGAAAAGAATGAGAAAGGACCCAAAGATGAATTCGCTGAGTGTCTGGAACAGGAGAAAGAGGCCAAGGAGAAAACCAGCTTTAATTTCAGATTGCGCGGGCTGGGCCCGGGTGAGTTTCAAGAGAAAGAGGATATAGAAGGGGATCCATTGGGAGGAGGCGATGTTGAACTGGCCCAACGAAGCATAGAGCATCTTGTTGGAGGAAAACGCGTAGAGCGCCCCGGCCGCAAAGGCCGCCAGGGCGAGAAAACTCGGATGATCACCCGTCTTTTCATTCCGCAATAGATATTGCACGAGCAGATACGTCCCAAAGCCGCCCAGGACGAAGGAGAGGAGTAGATTCACATTCGCGGCGACGACGAGGTTAAAGGCGAGTTGGAGAGGAAGGGCGACAAAAGCATTGAGGAGGGTGAGGGTATAAAACGCGAGGTTCAGCCCGATCGGATAGAACATATAGTTCGTATAGATCGGGCTGGAACCCAAGTGGATCAAGGCATACGGCACCCACCACAGATTCCACGCGAGCGCCGGGTCATCGCTGCCGTCGCCGGCGACGTGTGTGGTCAAGTGCAGAACCAGGGGGAAAGTCAATACCACCGCCAGGAGGAGATAGGCGGTGAGCGCCAGTAGCTCCGAACGATGCCGACCGAGGCGCAAATCCGGTCGATGCCCAGAGCCAGTCTGGCGAGGTCCTGCGGGATCCGCCCTGGCGCTTTGCTCGGGAGTACCGAGCGGGACCGACTCGGAATGATGATCAGCCGGTTGGCTCATTGACTCATCGCAAGCCTTTCGCGGCGGTCGCGAGGGTGCCCGTAGAGTTCATCCTGCAGGCCCCTGCAAACGGCGCGGGATCTAACGCCGCGCGAGATCATGGGTGCCGCGGGGCGGGACGCGACCTTCATCCTTCATCCCTCATCCTTCTGCCTTTACTTCTGTCCTTCAGCCTTTACTTCCCGCCCTGGGACGAGATGACAATGCCGGCAGCGCGCCTCATAGACCTCGCTCGCGCCGACGAGAATGACCGGGTCGTCATATCGAGCCGGGGCGCCGTTGATCAATCGCTGGGTCCGCGAGGCGGGCGCCCCACAGACAACGCAAATGGCCGAGAGCTTGTCCACCTGTTCGGCCTCGGCCATCAGGAGCGGCATCGGGCCAAAAGGTTCGCCGCGAAAGTCCGTATCCAGGCCGGCGATCATCACCCGGATGCCGCGGTCCGCGAGTTCATTCACCACCCGGGTGATGCTTGCATCAAAGAACTGGGCCTCGTCAATCGCGACGATCGTCGCCTTCGGATCGAGCTGTTCGAGGATCTGCTCTGCGTGCTGGACCGGGATGGCATCCCAATTCAACCCGTTATGCGAGGCGACCCGGCTCACCCCATAGCGCGTATCCAGATTGTGCGAAAAGACCTGCACGTGCTGCTTGGCAATCACCGCGCGTTTCAGGCGTCGAATCAGTTCCTCCGTCTTGCCGGAAAACATCGAGCCGCAAATGAGTTCGATGTGGCCGCGCGAGCGGTCTCGTTCCCGGACATGGTCGTTCATCGGCAGGTCCTCCGTGTGGGAATGAAAAGAGACAGAGGAGTCCTCTGTCTCTCAAATTTCCTTGAACCCCCCTTGCGCAAAACGATGCGGGCATTCCTTGACTTCGCCTCAAGATGGCTACCCACCACGCAAAGGTACGCAATCGCCTTATTCGGCTTTGGGCTCTTCTTCCGCCTTGGGCTTGGATCCGGACCTCTTTCGCGATTCCTTCGGCTTGGACCGGGGGCCGCGTCCGGACTCGCCCGCCTCCCCTTGAGGTTCTTCAGTCGCCTCGCCCGCGGGACCGATCACCTCGGTCGGTTCGATGATCTTGTCGATGGAGGCAACCTGCCCGATCATTCCCGCAGGGGCCGACTCGGCGTTTTCCCCGGGCTTGAGATCTTCCATATCGGTCAGCGCGGCTACTTCCTCGACGCCGGGCTCGTTGACCGTGTCCGGCTCCACCGGCTCACCTTCGACGATCGGAGTCTTCTGCAGTTCGGCCTTGGGCGCGACCGCAGGCAAAGAGGCAGCCTCGGCGGGAGCTTCTTCAACTGCCGCCAGGGGCAATTCCTCGACGCCCGTCTTGCGCCCGCGCCGCCGCTCTTTCTTGGCCTTTTTCCCATCGGGCCCCGGCGCGGTCGCCGCCTTTTGCTCTTTCGCATTGATGCGCTTCATAAAGCGCTCGACCTGGCCGGCCGTGTCCACGATACGCTGCTCACCCGTGAAGAACGGGTGGCATTTCGAACAGACGTCTGTATGAATTTCTTTCTTCGTCGAACCGGTCGTCCACGTATTGCCGCAGGCACACGTGACCACCGCATCGGGATACCAAGTAGGATGAATTGCTGGTTTCACTATCAACACCTCAGAGTGACAAGCCTAAAAGTGAAAGTGACATGAGCTATTTCTTGTCACTTGTCACCGGATAAACGCTCACTTGCTTTTGTTCCTGGCTGAACGGCGCGAACTTGACGCGACCGTCGACGAGGGCGTACAGGGTATAGTCCTTGCCGACGCCGACATTCAGACCGGGGCGAATGCGGGTGCCGTGCTGGCGCATAATGATCGTCCCGGAATGCACCCACTCGCCGTCAAAGCGCTTGACGCCCAGGCGTTGGGCATTGCTATCGCGTCCGTTCCGGCTCGATCCGCCACCTTTTTTGTGTGCCATATCAGAATCTCCTTACTCCCAATGAAAACCCACTAAAGCCGAATTAAAGCAGATTAAAGCCGATTAAAGCCGAATCTCGGAAATTTCCAGGCGCGTATACGTCTGGCGGTGGCCGATCGTCTTGCGCCGTCGATGCTTGTTGCGATAATCGAAATGGATGGTTTTCTCGCCCTTGGCCTCGCCGAGAACCTTGGCGATGATCGCGGCGCCCGAAACCATCGGAGTGCCCGTGCTTACCTTGCCGTCCTGCTCCACCATCAAGATGCTGGTCAGGGTCACCGTGTCGCCGACGGCATTCGGTAATTTTTCGACATCAATGTGGTCGCCGTGGGCGACCA
>JAMDCU010000113.1:27439-27939 GCA_023489485.1 Chloroflexota bacterium | reverse complement strand
CTTTGATGCTCGTGAACTGAACGAGATCCGAAGGCATGTTGAGCAACATCAAAGGCTGCTCTTGGAGAAATGGCGTGAGTATTTCAGCTAAAGAACAACTCAATTTTGAGCGTGCGTTTGTGCCGAGCACTGCTCTTGCCAAGTCCGTTCAGTTTGATCAGGACATGATGCATGTCGCGCTGACGGATGGGCGGATCATCAGCGTTCCGATCCAGTGGTTTCCTATCCTACGGCGGGCCACTCCGGAGCAGCGCAGCCATTATGAGATCGAGGGCAATGGAATCAGTCTCTTTTGGCCCGATATCGATGAAGATTTGGCGGTGGCAAATCTCCTCGCTGGCGCTGACTGGCAGTCGACTTAGCTCGCCGCCTGGCTCTTGATGATTCCTCGCTCCTCCAGATCCTCGAGTTCTTGATCCTCCATCCCGATACCCTGCAACACCTCCCGCGTGTGTTGGCCCAGCGCGGGCGGCGGAGTCGCGTGGCGATCGGCGAAGACA
>JAMDCU010000113.1:9889-27373 GCA_023489485.1 Chloroflexota bacterium | reverse complement strand
CGAACATGCCGAGCCACTCGGCACGCGTCCGGGTCTTGAAGATAGCGGCCACATCGGGGATGGCTTGTGCATCATAAGCGCGCGCATCCAGGTCGCTGCGCTCGACGGCTTTGCAGAACGCGGCCCAAAAGTGCGGTTCGATGGCTCCCAAAGTGAGATACTCGCCGTCCTGTGTCTCGTAGACATTGTAGCAGGCCATCGCGCCGTTGAGCTGCATCGTCCCCGGCCCGGTCTTGTTCCCCGCCGCAAACGTGGCGCCGATCATGGTGCCTGCCCAGGAAAGGGCGCTCTCAAAGAGACTCACGTCGAGATACTGGCCCTCACCCGTTTTGCTCCGCCCCACCAGAGCCGCGAGAATCGAAACCGCGGCGAGCATGCCCCCGCTCAGATCCGCGACTTGGACGGCGGGCGGAATCGGCGGCCCCCCCGCGGCGCCGTTTGCGGCAAGGATACCCGTCAGGGCGAGATAGTTCAAGTCGTGTCCGGCGCGGGTCCGGTAGGGCCCCGTCTGCCCATAGCCGCTGAGCGAACAGTAGACAATACTCGGGTTGATCGCTTGCATCGCCTTGTACCCGATCCCCCAGCGGTCTACGGCACCGGGGCGAAAGGTCTCGAGGATGACATCGGCGCCTTTGGCCAGGCGCTTGAACACCTCTTTACCGCGGGCATTGCGGAAATTGAGCGCCACGCTCTTTTTGTTTCGGTTCACCATGACGAAGGCAGTGCTGATCGTTTCTCCGGTGGTCGAGTCCTCGAGAAATGGAGGAATCATCCGCATATAATCGCCGATGCCCGGCGTTTCGATCTTGACGACCTCGGCGCCCAGGTCCCCAAGGAGCATGGTGCAGTACGGACCGGGCAACAGGCGCGAGAGATCGAGAATACGTATTCCTTCTAATAGCGTCATGTTTCAGGTTTCATATTCTAGATATTCTGTATCACCATCGCGATGCCCTGTCCCCCGCCGGCACACAGGGCCAACACGCCGAATTCGGCGTTGCGATGTTTGAGCTCGTACGAGAGGGTGAGCAAGAGCCGGCTCCCGCTCATCCCGACCGGATGGCCGAGCGCCACACCCCCGCCGTTCACGTTGAGCTTGTCCGGGTCCAGCTTGAGCTCGCGGAGGGTCGTTACAATCATGACGGCAAAAGCCTCGTTCACCTCGAAGAGAGATATATCGTCGAGGGTGAGCCCGGCTTTTTTGAGCGCGGCCGGAATGGCCACCACAGGCGCATAGCCTGTGATTTCCGGATCGATGCCGACCACCGCCCAGGAGACGATGCGGCTGAGGGGGCGGACGCCGAGCGCCTCCGCCTTGTCTCTGGAGGCGACAAAGACCGCACAGGCACCGTCGTTCAGGGTCGAGGCATTGCCGGGAGTGATGGTGCCGTCCCATTTCCACTTGGGCTCCAGACGTGCGAGTTTTTCAAGCGAGGTATCGGCGCGGGGGCCTTCGTCCTTGTCCATCAGACGGACGCCCTTTTTCTCCGGCAGTTCCAGCGGCGCGATCTCTTGACGCAGCCGGCCGGACGCGGTGGCGGCCACGGCGCGCTGGTGAGAAATGAGGGCCCAACGGTCTTGCTCCTCACGCGAGACCTCGAATTTCTCTGCCATGTTCTCGGCCCAGACCCACATCGCGCCCGCGGTCACGTCGTCGAGCAATTCGCCCATGCCGTCGATGAGGAATTGAGGGCCCATTTTCACGCCCCAGCGCATGCCGCGGATGTGATAGGGCACCGTGCTCATGGATTCGACGCCGCCGGTCAGGACGAGCCGGGACTCGTCGGTCATGATGTTCTTGGCTGCCCAAACGGCGGCTTCCAGGCCGCTGGCGCACTGGCGATTGATCGTCACGCCGGGCGCCTTGTTCGGAATCCCGACGCGGAGTGAGCAAAAGCGTGCAATATCGGGCGCGTCGCTTCCTTGAAAAACCTGGCCGACGATGGTTTCGTCGATCTCCTGCGGATCGATCTGCGTCTTGTCCAGCGCGGCGCGAAAGGCGTGCTCCATGAGCGTCGGAGCATTCACTTCACGCAGGCTCCCGCCAAAGGATCCGATTGGCGTGCGTGCGCCCTCAAGGACGACGACCTCTTTCATGAACAACTCCACTTCGCCTCACGCATCACGAATCGCCAAGCGGACGCGTGATGCGTGAAACGTCCCACGAGGATGCTTTGCGATGAGACGTGACAAGCTACGATAGCCTGGCTATTTAACGTTCGCGGCAATTGCCTCGTCCAGCGCCTTGGAATCCACCTTGTTGGCGTCGGCTTGCAGGGAATAGACGATGTTGCCCTCGGGATCGACGATGAAGATGGCCGCGGGGTTATCGACCCCATACATCTTGTAGACGTTCATCGCGGGGTCGTAGAGGGTGGGGAACTTGACACCCAACTGTTGCAAAAAGGCTTTGGCCATCGAGACGCTCGGGACTTTGCGCGAGACCGTGATGATCTCGGCCTTGTCGCGATACTTGATCCACAGTGACTTGACCTGGTTGGTGGACGACGGGTCCACGCGATCGGGGGCGAAGATCAGGACGACCGACTTTTTTCCCTTGTAATTCTCGAGATTGATTTCCGGTCCCGTTAAATTGGTTCCCTTGAACGTGGGGGCGGGTGTGCCTGCAGCTAACAGTGCCATGAAGAAGCCTCCTTTAAATTTGGGATTTCAGAGTCATTTCTGCTCTCGCTTGGTAGGGGCGGCCAGTCCGCGCAGAGCCAGATCGGAAAAGATCCGAGCAATGCCCTCCGGGGAGAGACGGCCGCCGGGCGAATACCACTGATACAGCCAGTTGCACATACCGAGGATCGCGTGAGCTGCCATTTTCGGATCGACGGCGCGGAACTCGCCGGAACGGATGCCCTCCTGGATGATGCGTTCGAGCAGACGGGCGTGCCGCTCGCCCTGGGTGTGCACCTTGGCGCTGTGGCGTCCTTCCAGAGCACGGCGTTAGGAGAGAAAAACGGTAAAGATGTCCAGGTGCCCGCACAGCTCGACGAGGTGGGCCTCGATCGCGTGTTCGAGCTTGACGGTGGGAGGATCGTCCGAGGCAGCGATTTCTTCGAGGCGATAGGTGAGCGAGCGGCTGCCGCGTTCAAAGATTTGAAAGAGGAGTTCTTCCTTGCTGGAGATATAGTGGTAGAGGCTGCCTTTTTGCAGGCCGACCGCATCGGCAATGTCCTGGACGGACGTGGCGTGATAGCCCTTTTGTTGAAAGATTCGGACGGCCTGCTCGAAAATCTCTTCGCTTTTACCCGGGCCATCTTTGGTCGCGAGTGAGTCCGCGGCAGTTTTACGCATATCGCTCCTCTCGGCCACAAAGAGCAGCAAAGGGCTCGTCCCCTCCGCCCGGGACGGCATGCCCGGAAGAGGGAATCTACCGACCGTTTGGTAGATAGATTATAGCACGAGCAGGGGATGCTGTCAATGTGTGTCGCGAGCTATTTTATTTGACCCTGTGTATCCATTCTGCTATAATGGCCGAGATGGAGAAAATTGAAAAGAAACCGTTGGGTGTCATCGATGCACTCTCGGGCGGCTTTGAGCGGGTGGTCCGCCGGCCCTGGATTCTGCTCATCCCGGTAGCGCTCGATCTTTTTTTGTGGCTCGGCCCGCAACTGAGCGCACAGCCGGTATTTCAGCAGCTGGCCTCTTTTGTGAGCGCGGCATCGGTCCAGGGGGCGCCGCCGGAAGCCTTACAGAACGTCGAGGCCCTCAAGAGCGCGCTGCAGACAGCCGGGGAGCAGTTTAACGTCTTTTCCTTGCTGGCCCTTTTTGCCATTGGCATGCCGACTCTGATGGGGCTGGGGACGCCACCGGCCGATTTTCTGAGCCGGACGGCCGTCTACCCGATCCGGGACGGGTTGGTCCTCCTGGGTTGGGTTGGCTTGTTCGGACTCGTCGGCCTGTTTCTGGCTACGGTCTATTTGCAGATTTTGGCGGGCACCGTCAAATCTGATGCGCCCAAACAGCAGAGCTTCGCGCCCCGGCTGGCCAGATCCTACCTGAATATTCTCGCGCTCATTATTTTCGGTATTGTTGGGGCGCTCGCGCTGATGGTGCCTTTTGCCATCGGCGCAACGCTCGTCAGCTTTGTGAATGAGGGGCTGGGGTCCTTTTTCATCGTCGTGGGATCGTTCGTCTTGCTATGGGCAGCACTCTACCTGGCGTTCGCGATTCCCGCGATTTTTGTGGGCGGCGCAAGCGTCTTTGAGGCGATTGCTAACAGCATTAGCGTCTTTCGCTACAATTTCTGGTCCGCGCTGGCGCTTGTCTTTTTGATTTATCTCTTGCAGATGGGATTTTCGGTCATTTGGGACCAGTTTCTGAATACGACATGGGGCGTCTTGATCGACGTCATTGCCAATGCGTTCCTCGGGACCGCCCTCGTCGCCGCCGAGATGCTGTTTTACGATGACCGCTTTACGTGGCTGACGCAGGTCCGCGAACGGATTCGCCAGCATCAGAGACCGATTATTAAAGGGTAGAATTTAAAGGCCAGGGTATGGCGAAACAGAATGGGTTGAGTAACACACCGGTGGAAACGTACGACGCCTCGAAAATCACGGTCCTCGAAGGGCTCGAGGCGGTCCGCAAACGGCCCGGCATGTATATCGGTTCGACGGACGTGCGCGGGTTGCATCACCTCGTGTTTGAGGTGGTGGACAACGCGATCGACGAGGCGCTGGCCGGGGCTTGCGATCGTATCGAGGTGACGATCGACAAGGACAATACTGTCACCGTCAAAGACAATGGCCGCGGCATTCCCGTGGACACGCACGCGCAGACGGGCAAGTCGGCGCTCGAAGTGGTGATGACGAAACTGCACGCGGGCGCGAAATTCGGGCAAGGGGGCTATAAGGTAGCCTCCGGCCTGCACGGCGTCGGCGTGAGCGCGGTGAACGCGTTGAGCGAATGGCTCGAAGTGCAGATCCGCCGCGACGGTCACGTGTACCAGCAAAAGTACGCACGCGGCGTGCCCAAGACCGAGGTCAAGATTGTCGGCAAGTACAAGGAAGGTGGGACCGGCGCGACCATCTGCTTCCTGGCGGACAAACAGATTTTCAAGCAGATTGACTACAAGTTCGACGTGCTCGCGCAGCGCTTTCGCGAGATGGCGTTCCTTACGCGCGGGCTGACGATTTCGTTCAAGGACGAGCGGGACGGGCGGGCGATGACCTTTTACTTTGAAGGGGGCATCACCTCGTTCGTCCGGTATTTGAACAAGAACCGGGATGTCCTTCACCCGCCATTTGCGGTGGCGCGCGAGGCCAACGGGTCGCAGATCGAGGCGGCGATCCAGTATACGGACACGTACACCGAATCGGTGTATACGTTTGCGAACAATATCAATACCGTGGACGGCGGCACGCACCTGACCGGCTTCCGGTCCGCCCTGACGCGGACGTTGAATGATTACGCCCGCAAGGCGAACCTCCTCAAGGACAACGATCCGAACCTCACCGGCGACGACGTGCGCGAGGGGCTGACGGCGGTCGTCTCGGTTAAATTGGAAGAGCCGCAGTTCGAATCCCAGACCAAGGGCAAGCTCGGCAATGCCGAGGTCAAGACCCAGGTCGAGTCGGTGGTGACCGAAAGCTTTGGGGCGTTTCTCGAAGAGAACACGCGCGAGGCCAAGGCGATCATCGAAAAGTGTATCACCTCCGCGCGGGCGCGGGAGGCGGCGCGGCAGGCACGCGACCTCGTCATCCGCAAAACGGCGATGGAATCGCTGAGCCTGCCGGGCAAGCTGGCGGATTGCTCCGAGCGGGACGCGGAAAGATCAGAGCTGTACATCGTCGAAGGCGATTCCGCCGGAGGAAGCGCGAAACAGGGCCGCGACCGACGGTTTCAAGCCATCCTCCCCCTGCGTGGCAAGATCATGAACGTGGAAAAAGCGCGGTTAGACAAGATGTTGCAGAATGAGGAAATCCGCGCGATGATCACCGCGATCGGGACAGGCGTAGGGAACGCATTCAATCTCGAGAACCTGCGCTATGGGCGGGTCGTGATTATGACCGATGCGGACGTGGACGGGAGTCATATCCGGACGCTCCTGCTGACGTTCTTCTTCCGGTACATGGAAGGGCTCATCGAGCACGGGCACCTGTATATCGCCCAGCCGCCGCTCTACCTCGTCAAGCAGGGCAAGACGTCCGAGTATATCTACGACGACGGCGAACTGGACAAGCTGAAGAAAAGAACCAAGAGCGACCGGATGGAGATCCAGCGCTATAAAGGTTTGGGTGAGATGAACCCGGAGCAGCTCTGGGAAACGACGATGAATCCGGAAAAGCGGACGATTCTGCAGGTGAGCCTGGAGGATGCGGCCGAAGCGGACCGGACGTTTGAGATGTTGATGGGGAGCGAGGTGGCCCCGCGCAAGCGCTTTATCCAGACGCACGCCAAAAGTGTGCGCAATCTGGATGTGTGAGAACCCATCGCCCGGTCTATATGCTAGTGCGAAGGCTATTCGCCCCGTCCACCAGTCGGAAACGGCTGGTGGTTTCTTTTTTTCTTCTCTTTTTGAACGGCAGTTCCTGGCACAGAGGACGTAGGACGCACGCCTACAGGGAAATCAGACAGCGGCTGATACATCTCCTTAACCGCAGGCGCGATAATCGACGGGCCGTGGCGCGGAAAGCACCATCGGCCAGGCCCAACCACATTGAGGTTGTAGCCTGCAACAAGGGGAGATTGAATGAATCTAGTCCATCGCTATTCCAAGGCTCTGTTCGTCCTTGCGATAATCGGAGTGGTCGCTGCCTTCATGCCAAGGCAGGCAGTCCAGGCCCAGAGCACCACTCTTACGTTTGTCCCCACAGCGGATGCATATGTTAACAAACAGCACCGGAACGCCAACTATGGAACTCGCACGACGCTTGCGGTCGATGATTCCCCAATCATTCGCAGCTACCTCAAGTTCAACGTTAGTGGGTCAAGTGGTACCCGGATCACCAGCGCGACGCTGCGGCTGTATGTAACCGCCGGCTCGGCCAGCGGTTTTTCTGTGGCCAAAGCCAGCAGCAACTCCTGGAGCGAAAAGGGGATAACGTATGCAAATGCCCCGAGCTTTGGCAGCGCCTACGGCAGCATTGGTGCCTATGGAGCGCAGCAATGGATCGAGATTAACGTCAGCGGAGCTGTGACAGGCGACGGTCTGGTTACCTTGGTGCTGACCACCCCTTTTAAAACGACAACTGACTTTTCCTCCCGCGAGACGGGCGCCAATGCTCCCCAGTTGGTTATGACCTTGGGCACTGCTCTGGCCACCGCAACAGCAACCCCAACCCATATATATCTTCCAACGATAACGAGCACCCCTACGCGGACGGCCGCACCTACCAGGGCCCCTACTTTTACGCCGACCCCGCCATCGACCAACACGCCCATCCCTACCGCGACCAAATCGGCGACTGCGACCAACACGCCCATCCCCACCGCGACCAAATCGGCGACTGCGACCAACACGCCCATCCCCACCGCGACCAAATCGGCGACTGCGACCAACACGCCGACCTCTCTGCCATCCGCGACCCCGACCCAATCTTCACAACCCCAACCGTATGGTCAAACCGGCACCTGGTATCTGAAATGGTACGACGAGTTCAATGGTACGCAGCTTGACCTGACCAAGTGGCAGCCTAACTGGTTGGCCGGTGACAACACGTCCATCACCAAACCGATCGACGGCAATGAGGCATCATGCTATGACCCCAAACAAGTCACTGTCGCAAACGGTTATCTGACGGTGTCCGCGGTGGCGCGCACCTGCCTGGCCAACAACGGGACGACGTATCCATATGCGTCCGGGCTGGTCAACTCCAGTTCTCATTACAATTTCAACTATGGCTATATGGAAGCACGGGTCTGGCTGGATGGCACGACGACCCCCAAGAACTGGCCGGCTTTCTGGGCGGACGGCACCGGGACGTGGCCCACGACGGGCGAGATTGACGTGATGGAAGGGCTGGGCGGCAAGCTAGGCTGGCACTACCACTGGGGAACGTCGAGCAGCCCGCAGCAGGTGGGCGGCTACCCGACGATGAGCAGCAGTGTGGGCTGGCACATCTTTGCGGCCGATTGGGAGCCCGGCTACATCCATTACTACTATGACGGTGCGCTGGTGGGGCAGGTCACTTCGAATGTGGTGAATTCGAATATGTTCTTGATCCTCAACTATGGCGTCTCGTCTACTATTTCTCCGCCGATCCAGGTTCCCTCCAATATGCTGGTGGACTATGTGCGAGTCTGGCAGAAAAGCCCATAGCTGAATACAGCCCTTTCGAGAGTGGAAAAAACACAAACCATCCGCCGATTTGTTCGACGGATGGTTTGTGATTTTTGAGGTCCTTTTTGCGTTATTATTGGTGTCAGTTTCTTGTTCGTATGGGAGGCGCATGGCCGTCTGTACATCTGATGAGCAGAACGATCAAACACGTTTTGATTCTAGAAAAACCCGACAACACCAGGACAACGTTTGCACGGGGCTAGCGTGGGGAAACGCTTTTGAAACGGCAAGTCTGATATATTTTCCCCATTGGTTCGAATTGCATTTCTCAGATTGTTCTCTGTCTTAATTGTGAGTCGTAGGGTTGGCGCTGCTCTTACATTCCCACCAAAGCAAGATACTCTAGGTAAAAGTAAGCTCCCCTACCTGAGTAGGTATCCACCGCGCAGGGCCAGAGAAATTCAATAGGAGCACGTCCATTCAGGTGAATACACCGAATACAATCTTTGCATCTGCGCGGGCTGCTCTGGTCTCACCTTGTGAAACAGCGCCGACACCGCGTCGTTCAGGACAAGGGTATTCGTACCTGCCAGTGCTGATGTGTCGCCGTGCATAGGGCGGCAGCTACCAGCATCACGGAGTGATTGATGTTCGGACGTGCTTACAAAAGACAATCAGTGCGCAAGCCTACCGTTTCTGTCATTGTTCCGACGCTTAACGAAGCGAAAAACCTGCCCCTCGTTCTCCCTTACATTCCCCTCGACGTGGTCGACGAAGTGATCCTGGTGGATGGTAGATCCAAGGATAGCACGATTGCGGTGGCGAAGCAGTTGCTCCCTTCGCTCAGGGTAGCTCTCGAAAACACTCCCGGAAAAGGCGCGGCCTTGCGCCGAGGGTATCGGGAAGCAAGAGGAGATATCCTGGTCGTCCTAGATGCGGACGGATCGAATGACCCCCGAGAAATCCCGCGCTATGTTCAGGCGCTGGTAGAGGGGGCTGACTTTGCCAAAGGCAGCCGCTTTGCGCCCAGCGGGGGAACTACGGATATGCCTCGTCTGAGGAAGATGGGGAACATGGCCTTTGTCTTGATCGTCAATCTGCTGTTCTCGGAGTCGTTCACCGATTTGTGCTATGGCTATCACGCCTTTTGGCGGCACACCCTGGAACAGCTGGATCTGGAATCCGTCGACGGCTTTGAGGTGGATACGTCTATTTACCTCCAGGCCGTGCGCAAAAAACTTCGAGTGGTAGACGTCCCCAGCTTTGAAGGCTTCCGCTTTTACGGAATGGGCAAGCTCCAAACCTTCCCGGATGGCTGGCGCGTGCTGCGCACCATCTTTCAAGAATGGGCCGCCAAGATGCGCCAGCCGCCTCTGGAACCAACGGTGGGCTTTCGCAGCTACGCGCGCAAGGCCGGACTCCGCGAGGGTTCGTACATTCCCATGACGATACTCGATCTCTACAGCTCTGCTCCGAAGAGGGATGGGGACATTAACGGCTGCCAGTGCTCTTATGGATTGGACGATTTCTTATGTCGGCACTGGCCGAGAGTCGCGAAACATGATTCGCGGCGTTTGCTCCACGGTGTCCTATTGACCATCATGGAAGAAATGGGAGCTACCGGGGGCAGTCTGGTCGTGCTGGATGATCAGAACCAGGTAACGCAAGGCTACCGGATCTTTGGCCGAAATATCGCGCCGATTCAGTCTGGAGATATGGATGATACGCTCACCCGGGGAGTGACGGGCTGGGCCGTGGAGAATCGCAAACCGCTTATTATTCCGAACACTCGCGCAGACCCACGCTGGGTCCACCGCTCCTGGGAAGACGAGGAGGGCGCTCACCGCACGGCCATGGTCGTTCCGTATATGGTCAATGAGAAGTTGGTCTGTGTGCTTGCCCTCACCCGTCCCGCGGACCGGCCCTTTACTCAAGCGAATCTGGAACGTCTGAACGCTATGCCGATCAGTGTCACGATGAAATCCGAAAGTGATCCGACGAAATCCCCTGAAGCGGCGGGCCCGACCAAAAGAAATGGCCATTCCGGGCCGCACCACCAAAGACGGTCCGGGAGTTGAGTCCGAAAATGATGGCCGGTGAATACTCGGCGGGGCAAGAAGCAGCGGATGCTTCGGTCATCATCTGCGCCTATACCGAAGAGCGCTGGCAGGATCTGGTCGAGGCGGTGGACTCGATCAAGAACCAAGTGACTAGAGCGCGCGAGGTGATTGTGGTGATCGATCACAACCCGGCGCTATTCCACCGCGCAAGTCACTTTTTGAGCGGAGTCAAGGTGGTGGAAAACCAGGAAGCGCGGGGCCTGTCGGGTGCGCGGAATACCGGGATCGCCCATGCTTGCGGGGAACTATTGATGTTTATGGACGAAGACGCCACGGCCGATCCCCTCTGGCTGCACCACTTGCTCACGCACTACCGCAGTCCAGGCGTGTCCGGCGTGGGCGGCAGGATTGATCCCTGGTGGCTGGGCGGCAGGCCTACCTGGTTCCCCGAAGAATTTCAATGGGTGGTAGGCTGTAGTTACCGAGGGATGCCCGAAGAGACTAGTCCAGTGCGTAACTTGATCGGTGCGAATATGTCTTTCCGCCGACAAGTGTTCGAACAGGCGGGCCGGTTTGCCATCGGCATCGGCCGAGTGGGTACGCGGCCAACCGGCTGTGAGGAGACGGAGCTATGCATCCGAGCCTCAGAGCAATCGGCCGCGGCTCTGTTTCTCTTTGATCCGCGCGCGGCGGTGCAGCACCGCGTACCGAAGAGTCGCGCCAGTCTTGGTTATTTCTTGCACCGCTGTTTCGCCGAGGGGCGCTCCAAGGCCCAAGTGGCTCAAGCTGTCGGAGCGCAGCGAGCCTTGGCCAGTGAGCGCGCCTATACCCTGCGCGTCCTCCCCCACGGCGTGCTCGCCGGGATCCGGGATGCGCTGCATGGCGACGTCAGCGGGCTCGGCCGCACAGCCGCCATTGTGACGGGACTGGCCTTGACCGCGATCGGCTATCTCTCCGGACGTCTGTTCCGGTCCTGAGAGCGTGAGCGAGGGTGGTTCTTTATGCAAGTGGAAAAGAAAAGCGTGCCGGTTCGGATCGTCGAGATCGAATTGAGCCGTCCGCTTTCCGCTGTGGCAGCGGAAGATACAGAAAAGGGGATTAGGTACGCGCGGGCGCTCGCGCTGGTCCGGTTGCACAGTTTCCCGATCGGCGCGGTAGAGCTGGAGTTCGACGAAGGGGGAATCATTCCGGCAGAGACGTTCGCGCACATCCTCTGGCGGGAATTGGGCGACTTGATCAATGCTCACCTTGAGCAGGACCGTGGTAATTCTGGCATGAATGAGATTGATGCCTTGGACGCCTCCGGGCTGCCCTACACGCGGACACCCACGTGCCTGATCGAGCGCGAGCGTTTTCTCGAGCGCGCGCCTCACGTCAGTATCTTGGTAGCAACCCATAACCGCCCGGACCAATTGTCTGTATGTCTGGATTCTTTGCTGGCCCTCGCGTACCCGAGTTTCGATATCATCGTCATCGACAACGCACCCTCGAATGACGAGACAAGAACTCTAGTCACTCGTCGCTACCGGCAGACAGGCGAGGGCTCACCCCGCGTGCGCTATGTTCGCGAGGATGTGGCCGGGTTGGCTCGTGCACACAACCGTGGGGTGGCGGAGACGGATGCTCGTTTCATAGCGATCACCGATGATGATGTGACCGTCGACCGTTACTGGCTGGCGGGGTTGATGAGAGGGTTCACCTTGGCAGAAGATGTGGGCTGTGTCACCGGCAGCATCTTCCCCGCCGAGATAGAGACGGAAGCACAGTACTGGATCGAGCGCGCGGCCGGGTTCACAAAGGGTTATCGGCGGCAGATGTTTGATATCCACGAGAACCGTCCGGACCATCCGCTCTTTCCCTATGCCGCCGGTATGTTCGGCTCGGGCGCCAATATGGCGTTTGACACCGCGATTCTGCGCAAGGCAGGCGGATTTGACGACAGCCTCGGCGCGGGGAGTATGGCTTTGGGTGGCGATGATCTGGCCTCGTTCTTCCAGATTCTCGCCCACGGTTACACCCTAGTCTATGAGCCCGCAGCCATTATCTATCACATGCACTATCGCGAATATGCCAGACTCTGCAAAACGGCCTACGGATACGGTGCCGGTTTGACGGCCTACCTGACTAAAACGCTTCTCGATCGTCCATCCCGTTTGGTCGGATTTGCCCGGCGCGTTCCCTACGGGCTGTACTATGCTCTCAGCCATCGCTCCCCCAAAAACGCGCGCAAAGCGGATGACTATCCCGGTGAGCTGAATCAACTCGAGCGGAGAGGCATGCTGGCCGGACCGTTTCTGTATCTCCGCAGCCGCAGGAATATGAACAGGTTGCGCGATCGCGCAAGACGGGGCATCCCTGTTGCAGGCAGCCAACTCAAAAGCAACAGGAGCCACGATCGATGAGCAAACCCATTCCCATTCTACTTTACCACAGCGTCGCAGATCACCCCGCGGACAACTCTTGGCCTTGGGTCATGTCTCCAGACCTCTTTGCCGAACATCTGCACCTTTTGCAGCTGCGAGGTTACACTGGGGTGACCATCACGCAGTTGGTGAGCGCGATCAGGAATCCGGCCCTCGAACTGCCGGAGCGGGCCATTGCTATCACGTTTGATGATGGTTATGTGGACTTTATCGAAAATGCATTGCCGCTGCTCCGCGAGTTCGGGTTTCCGGCCACGTTGTATGTGATCACACGCTACGTCGGGCGGACGAGCCGCTGGTTGGAGGACGAAGGTCAAGGTGACCACCCGATGATGACCTGGGGCCAGATTCGCGAGGCGGCGGAACAGGGAATTGAAATCGGCGCGCACAGTCAGAGCCATCCAGAGTTGGACATTCTCAGTTCCAGGATGGCTTACCAGGAGATTGTGGGATCGAAAACCGAGCTGGAACAACAGCTTGGCCGGCCGGTGCACTCTTTTGCTTACCCCCACGGCTATCACAGCCGGGAAACACGCTCGCTGGTGATCGACGCCGGGTTCATCTCTGCCTGTGCCGTCAAGAATGGCCTGAGCAGCCTAAACGACGATCCCTATGCCCTGGCGCGCATCATGCTGGAACGCGGTACGGATACCGTCCGGCTAGCCGGCTTGATGGACGGTAATGGCCTGGAGCCGGTCGCGAAACAAGAGCGGCTGCGGACGAAGGCTTGGCGCGCCGCCAGGTTAGTCCGCTCCGGCATTCGGCTGGAGCTGAAAGCAAAGCATGCTTAAAGAGACCCTCCATCGGGAGGAACAACCGGAAAGCAAGGCAATATCACCGCTGGTCGAAAAACCGGTCCCCCCATTGGCGCGAGCCCCGGTTGATGTTGCGCCGACTACCCCAGCCTCCTCACAGGATGTGCTGTTTCGCGAACCGGATCTATCAACGGGTCTGGTCATCCGCAATCTGCTCAATGACCTGGATGGTCTCGCCGCTTTTCTGAGAACAGCCATCCATCAATCGGATTGGTTGAATGCATTCCTTCTATCAGCCGGAATCTGGCAGATTGTAGAGGATTACTTGCACTCTGACCCGCTTTCTCTCCAGCGGGCAGAAAAAGTATTTGAAGGGTTGCATCATCCACTGATAAATACGGCGAGAAATTCTGTATGGCTCACCCGCCAGATGGAGACTGGCCTTTTCCAGCAGTTACCTCGCTATCGGCGGGTGCTGCGCTGGAGTGCTTTGTGGAAGGAGCTTGTCGAAGCCTTGGCAGAGGCGGCAGTATCCGTGAACGCCGGCCAAAGTCTGCCTGCCGAAAGCGAGGCAGGTCTGATCGAGCGGTCGCGTGCACTGCTCGCCGACAGCGAAGATTTTCCAACCCGCTTGAGGCGCTCCATCTTGCGCCTGCCCAACTGCTTCCGCAGCTTTGATCAGCGTCCGGAGGATATCCAACGGCTGGCGGCCAAATTCGCAAAGCAGTACCCGGACCGGAACCAGCCGGTCGTCGTGGTTGGGCTGCGCACTTCGGGCAACTACCTGGCTCCGCTGCTGAAATGCTACCTGCACCGGGAGGGGTACCAGGACATCACGGTGACAACGTTGCGGCCCGGCATCGACCTGCTGCCTTTTGAAAAGGCGCAAATCCACCGGGCAAATCGGCAGGGCACGCTCTTTGCCCTCATCGACGATCCACCGGTTACGGGCCGATCGATGTTGAAAGCGGCTAGAAGACTGGAGCGCGTTCACGTATCGCGGCAATCGATCGTTTTGATGGTGCCGCTCTTTGCCGGACCGGATAGCCTCCCCGCGCGACTTCGGGGTTTTACAGGCGTCTTGCTGCCCTGGGAGGAATGGGCCATTCAAGATTTAACCAGCCCGGAGGCTATGAAGGATACACTTTCCGGTTGGCTGCTCCCTGGCTTGGAAATCACGCGAGTCGAGCAGACCCCGATCATGAGGAACGATACCGGCCGCGGGCATATCACCCGTGTGTACCGAGTGACCGTCAGTCAACCCGCGTCGGGCCTGAAATGGCGTCGCGAGATTCTGGCCAAAGGTGTCGGCCTGGGCTACTTGGGCGACCACGTCCAAGACATGCTTCGGCATCTTTCTCCCCACTTTCCTCCCGTCTACGGTCTGCGCGATGGATTGCTATCCCGCGCCTGGATACCTGAGGAGGATCAAATCGGCGGACTGGCCGAACGGGATTTTCCTGCCGCCGCCCGAGGTATTGCCACCTATGTCTGGGACCGTCACCGGCAACTCTCTGTGGCCGAAGATGTCAGCCTACGCCGTTTTGGCAACTCGCCAGCTTGGGAAGTGACCAGCGACCTGATCAGCCATGTCTTTGGCCGAGCCTGGAAAGTCGCGCGCGTGCCGCTGGTAGATCCGGTCATGCGTAGACTACTGCACGCCAGCAGCCCTTCGCTCGTCGATGGGAACATGGCACTGTCGAATTGGTTCTACCGGTCCGCGCAGAATCAGTTGACCAAAGTCGCATTCGAGCGCGGCGTCTTTCGCAATGACGTGGAGTATACCAGTTATGACCCGGTCTTTGACCTCGCCAGCCTGGCAGCTGACCTGGAAGTAGCAGCTGTGGAAGGGAAAGAATGGGCGAAAGAGCTCTCCTCATTGATCCGCCGTGATTATGAGCAACTGTCCGGGGACAAGATCGACGAAGAGCGCTGGTTGCTCTACCAGTTCGTTCGCCTGTGGGAAGTGAAGCGCACCATCCCGACGAACCGGACCCACATTCTCACGCGCGCCTACTCGCGCGCCTTGCAGCGCTATTTCTCCGCGTACTATTTTCAGGATCTGCCCGCCAACCCGCACGGGGACATTTGCGCGTTTGATCTTGATGGGGTATTGGAAACCAACTACCTGGGGGACGCTCTGTTGGGTGGTTTGCCGGCGCTCAGCCCGGCGAGCGCGGTATCTTTGCGTGCATTGGCGCGGCACGGCTACCGCTCTATCGTGACGACCGGACGGAGCCTGCCCGAAGTGATCGAACGCTGTCAGCATTACCCGATCGTGGGTGGAGTGGCCGAGTATGGCGCGGTCATCTACTCCCCCGCGCAGGGGACTCGAGTTCTGCTCTCCGACGGCGAGCAGGAAGCGCTGGATGGCTTGCGCAAGTACCTGCAATCGCAGCCCTGCGTTTTCGTCGATCCCGATTACCGGTACGCCGTCCGCGCCTATCAGGTAGATTTCCGGGGACGTAGGTTGGCACTGTCCGCCGACCAGATCGCGGGGGCGTTGCGCTCCCAACCCTCCGGATCTGCCAGCCTCCGCCCCATCGCGGGAGAGAAACAGGCCGATTTCATGGTAGAGCGGATCGATAAAGCAGTGGGAGCGCGGGAATTGCTGGCGAACTTGACAATGGGCGGCGACGGAAGAGGCGCCGACTCTCATCCTCTGGCACTCGCGGTGGGCGACAGTCTCTCTGACCTCCCTGTGCTCGAGATGGCGAAACGAGCCGTCCTCCCCGCGCATGCCTCGCCGCGGCTGAACCGGCCAGGCATACGCCGGTACCGTACAGCCTATCAAGCCGGGCTCGCTCAGGCGGTCACTGATCTGATCGGGCACTCACCCCGCGACTGTGAGGAGTGCCAGCCGCCCACGTTTTCCGAGAATGCCCGGTACTTGCTCGGGCTGTTTGCGGTTCAGGAGAACGGAGCGAAAAGCATCTTGTTAAGCTTGATCAGCCGGATGCGTCCATGAGCTTGTCCATTTCTCATCGAATCTCGGAATACCAGGAACGCGTGGTTGAGCACTTGCGGGCACCGCTGTTCCGCAATGGTTACGCGCTCGCCGCCAGCTCGGCAGTCACATCGGTGATTGGAGTCGCCTACTGGATTCTGGCAACCCACTTTTACTCCGCCGAAGTGGTAGGGATCAATTCAGCGATCATTTCGATGATGATGTTTTTGGGCGGGCTCGCTCAATTAAACCTGATAACGTCCCATATCCGTTTTATCCCTAACGCGGGCAGGTCGGCCGCGCGTTTTATCGCCATCACCTATCTCGTGGCCCTGCTCGTCGCCATTCTGATCAGCCTGGTGTACTTGAGGAATATCCGGATCTTTACGCCTGCGCTCAGTTTCCTTTTCGAGAACAAGGCGTTGGCGGTTACATTTGTGCTGGCGACGATGGGTTGGACGATTTTCGTTCTGCAAGACAGTGCGCTGACCGGACTGCGGTACGCGACGTGGGTACCGGTCGAAAATGCCGTCTTTGCCTTGGCGAAGATCGTTTTGATGATCCTGTGGTCACTCTCAATTCCACAGCTCGGGCTCTTTTTCTCGTGGCTGTTCGGTCTGGCGATCACCTTGCTGCCAACCAACTATTTTATATTCGGGCATCTCGCGCCCACACAAGCAAAGGCTTCTGGGGACCTCTCGGCGGACTTTCAAGCCAAACACATCATTCGGTACTCGGGTGGCGATTTCCTGGGCGCGCTGTTCTGGTTGGCTTCTACTACTCTGCTGCCGGTAATGGTTACGCAATTGGTGAGCGCGCAAGCGAATGCATACTTTTTCCTGGCTTGGCAGATTGCCTATATGTTGTTCCTGATCAGTTCAAACATGGGCTCTTCGCTCATCGTCGAGGCATCTACTAACCAGAGCAAACTGAGGGAATACAGCCGGCGGGTGGGCCTGCAACTCGCGCTGATGGTAGGCTCCGCGGTGCTCGTCATTGAGGTTGGCGCGCCGCTCATCCTGCAAATCTTTGGCCAGGATTACGCAACGGAAGGGTCTGGGCTGCT
>JAMDCU010000113.1:0-9419 GCA_023489485.1 Chloroflexota bacterium | reverse complement strand
CAGAGCAATCATGAGCTCGAGTGGTACACGCCCGCGAACGTATCTCTCCGCGATGGCGCACTGCAACTGACCGCGCAGCGGCAGACAGTGATAGGATCGGATGGCAACGCCTACCCGTACACGTCTGGAATGGTGAGTACCGGGGCGAGGAGTGGCAATACGAAATCTCCTCCTCTCTTTGCCTTCGAGTACGGGTTTGTGAAAGTCCGGGCTTGGGTCCCCAAGGGACAAGGGTTACTTCCGGCGATCTGGATGCTACCTGCCGACCAACAATCAAATCCAGAGATTGACGTGATGGAAATGCTGGGGAGCGACCCGCGGACGGTGCATATGAATTTTCATTACCGGAATAGCAGCGGGAAGGAGGAGGCGAGCGAGGGACAATGGATTTCGCCCACCGAACTCGCGGGCGGCTGGCACGTTTTCGCTCTGGATTGGGAACCCGGCCGGATTACGTGGTTCGTCGATGGCATAAAAAGGAGGGAATTTACACAGACGGATTTGATCCCGTCCAAACCCATGTACCTGATTATAGACCTTGCCGTCGGCGGCGACTGGCCAGGTAGTCCGGATGCCAACACGCCTTTCCCTAGCACATTCGTGATCGATTACGTGCGGGTCTGGAAGAGTGGCGGCGATGTGGCACAGAGTCTGACCGATGATACACATACCGACGCGATGCAACCCGACCAAAACTCTTTCCCGTCCTGTGGCCCACGAGAGATCGTTACATATTCTGGCAGCGGTATGGATTCTTCCCCCCTGCCCCGGAGTATCCGGAATGCGCTTTACTTTTAGCCGCCGACACCCGACCCTCAAGTCGGTTGCCAGAGTGCAGAGTCTTGGCAGGGTGCCGCGGGCCATTCTGACGAACTTGGATCTGCGTATTCCCATGCGCCTGTTCGCCGCGGGCCAGCGACTTCGCTTCATCTGGGAGCGGGACCACCAGGTAGCCCGCGCAAATCGGATTCTCGCCGACATTGCTTCAGAGGTCGCTGGTCATGCGTGGGAAAGGGGGTGGCAGGGCCAGAAAGTGCTCTCAACCGTGACGGATGTGACGGTGGTCACCCTGGGTCAGGCGGGACGCCCCCCGGAAGCGCTGCTGAAGCTGGCGAACTCGGAAACGGCGGCGGCTGACCTCAAGAACCAATCGCGCGTGCTTGCTGCGCTGCGGGCAGACGCACGCCTGCACAACTGGAGCGCCCTGCTGCCGGACGTGTGTAGGGAAGGACAAGTCGGTCATCAATACTATGTGATCGAGATTTTGGTGCCGGGTGTCGACGCGCGCATGGTGCTCCGGCATCCGGGGGCCCGGTCCCGGATGCTGGCCGCTGCTGCCGAAACCATCGGGGAACTACACACGCGCACTGCCACGATCAGGCCCGTGGACGCTGGACTGCTCAATCAATGGATTGACCGCAGGGTCGAGACCATACGCCCAAGTCTGATGCACGGGACGGAACAGGACCGCTATACCGAAAAGCTGGAAGGGCTGGCGGGTGAGCTTCACCGGTCAGTCGCCGGTCAAAAAGTCCCGGTTGGGTGGATTCACGGAGATTTTGGCCCAGGCAATTTACTGGTATCACCCGATGGTAAGGTGGTTACGGGCGTGGTAGATTGGGGACTCGCTTCGCCGGCGGATCTGCCTTTTCTTGACCTTGTTCATATGCTGCTGTCAACCCGAATGTACATGCAAAGGCGCGAATTGGGAGACATCATACGGCGGCTTTTGGACCGGGGCGACTGGACAGAAGAAGAAATCGGCCTACTCGAGAGCGAACAAAAAATGCTTTCGAGCCAGACGCTGGACATGCGCTCACTACTGCTCTTGGCCTGGCTGCGTCACGTCGCTTCGAATCTATCCAAATCTCCACACTATGCACACAACTGGCTTTGGATCAACCAAAACGTGAAAGGGGTGCTGGCAGCCCTTTGAATCCTGCCAACCTATAGCAGGGCACGGTCGTTTATCAGGAGGAAGATCTTATTTTGGAAAGGCAGTTGCCACTCGAAAAGAACCTAAAGGGTAGCTCGACTCGCCCGGCTTGGCTCATCCAGGAGCGAGCCGTCCAAGCGATACCATTGATTACGCTGTCCCTGGGGGCTTGGCTCTGGGCCATTTCCCTGCCAAACGTGAACCTACGCGGCATGACGGATACCGGCCTCTTGGCCGTTCTGCCTGTCACTTTTTATCTCGCGTTGGCGGTCGTGACGATCAGCTTCTTCTTGGCTGAATTTGAATTCCACAGTTCCCCCCTGATGCTTGGCCTGCACCTGCTTCTGATGATATTTATCCTGCACGGCACGCCGATCATCCTATACGGCCCGGACACGATGCGCTATTCCTGGTCCTGGAAACACTTGGGGATTATCGATTACATCATGCGCCATGGCAGCGTGGATCCTTATATTGCCTTTCTGAACGCCTACCACAACTGGCCGGGTTTTTTTGCCGTGAACGCGCTGTTCACGGAGACCGCGGGTCTGAGTAGCGCACTGAGTTATGCCCGCTGGTCGCAAATCTATAACAATTTGTTCTTCCTGGGCGGGCTGGCGATCCTCTACCGCAGCTTTACCATCGACCGGCGGTTGATCTGGCTTGCGGCGTGGTTTTTCGTCATCTTGAACTGGGTCGGCCAGGACTATTTCGCACCACAGGCAATGGCGTATTTTCTCTATCTCGTCACGATTGGCATCCTACTGACCTGGTTCCGCAGCTGGGTCGGGCCGGATTCGTTCGGCCTTTTCAAACGGCTGCGTTTGAAAAGGTTAGAAAGCTGGGCGAGCTGGTTGTTTCAGCGTTCGGCCGGCGATGTCCCCAGGAAAATCGCCGATCCCCGGCAGAGGGTTCTGTTAATCGAGGCAGTCATCCTGACTATGGCGGTGATTACCTTCACGCACCAGCTTACGCCGCTCGTCTTGATCGTCTCGCTCGTCCTCCTCGTATTGTTCCAGCGAATCTACATGACGTCCATTGCATTACTGATGTTCGTCTTTGAGAATGTCTGGCTATGGTTCGTCGCCACACCCTTTATGGCACAGAACTTGCCTAGCATGATAGCCGCGCTTGGCAACCTGAGCGGAAATTTCTCACAGAGCCTGATCAGCCTGTCAAGCGCCAGCCAGGGACAGATCATCGTATCGCTGATGGGCCGTGGCCTGACGCTTCTCGCTATGCTACTGGCCGGGATCGGGTTCCTCCGTCGTGTGCGCGTCGGGCATGTCGATCTGAGCGCAATTCTGCTGGCCATCGCGCCTATTACCAGCTTGGCGGCAAATTCGTATGGGGGTGAAATCCTCTTTCGCGTTTATTTCTTCGCGCTTCCATCCCTAGCCTTCCTGATTGGCGGGATTTTCTATCCGGCGGGCGCCAGCCGCGATTCTCGGCTGCATATGGTTGCGGCTATAGTCATCAGCCTGGTCATGCTAACAGGATTTTTGTTTGCCTATTACGGGAAAGAGAAAGAGAACTATATCTCGCCGGCTGAGGTTGCCGCCTCGGTGTATCTGTTCAACACCGCACCGCCCGGTTCCTTAATTATCTCCGGAACGGCAGACTATCCGGCGCTGATTCACAATTACGAAGACTACACCTATGTGAATATTGCTCAAGAACCGATTGAAAGCCGGAAGACTGTGCTGCAAGACCCGGTGCGAACCCTAGACAGCTGGATGAGCAACCCCCGGTACACGGGAGCTTTTCTGATTATCACTCGCAGCCAATCGGCGGCCGTGGATATGGTGGGGTCCATGCCCACTGGCTCGCTCGGCCGCATCGAAAAGGCTTTGATCCAATCCGGCAAGTTTACTGCGCTGTACCAGAACCAGGACGCAGTGATCATCACCCTAAAGGATCGGACACCGTGAGAACTCGGACGAATGACATGTGGCGCTGGATCAACTGGATGAATCTGGGCCTGAGCTTGCTGACTGGACTGATTGTCTTCACCGGCATACTGCCGCTCTTCAGGCCCGCGGTGGTGCTCATTTTCTATGTCACCTGTCCCGGGCTGGCTTTCGTCGGCCTCTTGAGGCTGCGCGATTTCCTCACCGAGCTGGTGTTGATGGTCGCGCTGAGCCTCGTGATCGATTCGGTCGTTGCCATGCTTCTCCTGTATACCGGCGCCTGGTCTTACGTCACCGGGCTGTTGGTGATCATTGGCATCAGCGTAGTTGGAGCCCTAGCGGGTATGCGCGAGGGGAGCCCGGCTGGGCGCACGCCGAATGCGGAAACGCAATACAAGCCTCTGCCTGCCCGCGCCTCAGAAAGCTTGCCTTCCCGGGTAGACGAACCGGCACGGGAGAACCGGATGGCGCTCCCAAGCGCGCCGGCGCAGGTCGAAAATCGAGTTGAAACAAAGCGGAAATTGGAAGACAGCCGACCTCCGGGACAGAAACACTCTCGTGAGGTAAAACAGGAGGGCCGGCCGTGATCACGATTTTCATCCTCCTTCTGTTGTGGTTGTTGTGCTGGCAGGTAATAGACCAGGCAAATCATGGACAGACGCACCCGACTCCAAGGCTGACCTTCTGGCAGGGGTTTGCCACGACTTTCCTGCTCACCGTTTTTGCTGGGCTGGTGATTTACCAGCTGCTCGTGATACTGGCACTAGGATGACGCTGGCTCGCCAATTGCTGTGCAAACACGGCAACCTAAATGCTATCCTTTGGTCGAAGGTAAAAGGATGACCCAAATCAGAATATGCTGTCCCAAGTGCCGAACGCCGGTCGAAGATGCAGAACTTGGGAGCCCACTCACTGGCGAGCTTGGGGAAGACAAATCCTGCCCACATTGTGGATTTCGGTACCAGGTGCGCGATGGGATTACGGACTTTGCCCCTGAGGATCACTTTTATTGGGGGGAAATCAGCCAAGAGAGAATGGAGGAGATCAACCGGCGCGCAGAACAGACCGGATGGTTCCAGGCGCTTTCCGGCTGTGTTGAAAGTATCAGCAACCGGGATCTGACCTATTATCTGTTCGACCGAGTACGGATCGCGGGGCTGGTCCACTATTACAATCCGGAACGAAAAGAAGCCGCCCTGGACTTGGGCAGCGGCTGGGGGCCGATTGCGTTTGGACTGAGCGAGTTCTACGACACCGTCTATAGCATGGATGGCGTTTATGAACGGATGCGCTACCAGGCCATCCGCGCGCGGCAAGACCGGGTTTCGAATATCCGCATCCTGAAAGGCAATCTCCTCCGGCTGCCCTTGTCAGATGACTCCATGGACACGATAGTCGTCAACGGAGTGCTAGAGTGGGTCGGCCTGAGTGACCGGATGGCCGATCCACAGCAGCTGCAGAACCAATTCTTGAGCGAAGTGTACCGGGTGCTCAAACCCGGCGGCAGACTCTACATTGGCATCGAAAACCGCTTTGGCGCGCAGTATCTACTCGGCGGACGCGACCACAGCGGTCTGCGCTTTACCAGCCTGATGCCGCGCTGGATGGCTAATGGGGTGATGAAGTTGTTTGGGCAGCAAGTTTCCGAGGGCGGCGAGGATTTTTCCTTCTCCGACATGGGGGCTAGCTACCGGACCCTCACCCACTCTATCCCTGGATATCGGAAGCTCCTCCGACAAGCCGGCTTTGCTCGGCCCCGCATCCACTGGACGCGCGCGGATTACAACTACCCCTGGGTCAGCGGGACGCTGGATGGCAATAGTCTAAAGTTGTATCTGGAGTATTTCGCGAGTCAGGCCAGTGGTCCTGACCAAACCTTGGATCGATGGATTGCTCGCCTCCCCAAGAGCATCTTGGGCTTTTTGGTCCAACTCTTCTCAACCGATCTCCTAATCGTCGCCAGCAAGGAAGAATCCATTGATGGACTGGAGGAACAAATTGCACGCACCCCACCGCAGGGCAGTTTTCTTCGTACCACGCTAGAAACGAGGGCGAATCTCAATACAACTTACTGGTTTCTGAATGGACATGGGGTAGGGAGAATTGCCCAACTCCGGCCCATCAGCCAGGAAGGTACGAGAGCACTCGCGGTCGAGACGCTTGATCTGCCGGGTGGACATCCTCTCCGTCCCAACGTGCTTGGCGAAGTTCGCCGGGTCGCGCGATGGCTAGCTGACTTTCAGGCCAAGAACCAATCAGGTCTCTGGCCGACGGAACAGCCTCAGGCGGAAATGCATGAGCTTGTGGAGCGAGCAAAACAGTTTGCGCAGGACCGGGATCTTGAGGCGCTGCTCGAGGAATACGACCGTCAATATCAGAAGGAGATTGCGACTTGTGCCGTTCCCGTGGTCGTCGAACATGGTGACTTGGCGCCATCGAACATCATCATTACCCCAAATGACACGATTCGCCCCATCCACTGGGAGCATTCAAAAAAGTCTGGCAACCCGATGATGGATATCGGCGCACTCTATCTGGCTATGCTAACAAAAATCAACGCGGGCGGCGATAATACGGCTGATGTTCTTCGTCAAGTTCGGGCAATTCAGGAATCCTACCGCGTTCCGTTCGAGATCCCCTGGCACCTTTCGCCCGGCTATTTTGCGCTCCGGTCGCTGGCGCGTGAAATGGGGGATGCGGAATTGGGACCCGAGAACTATATGAGCTGGAAATACTGGATGCATCTTCTCCCAATCACCCTACGGTATCGTTACACAGGAGAGGTCAAATAACTGTAAGCGCTGAAAAATCCCCACTCTCTGGACTGCACAAGGGCAAGAGCGGCCGGATGGAGATCCAGCGCCAGAAAGGTTTGGGCGAGATGAACCCGGAGCAGCTCTGGGAAACGACGGTGAATCCGGAAAAGCGGACGATTCCGCAGGTGAGCCTGGAGATGCGGCCGAAGCGGACCGGACGTTTGAGATGCTGATGGGGAGCGAGGTGACCCCGCGCCTCAGCATAGAAACCTATCGATTGCGATGATGAGGGGCTGTCCAAAAAGAACGAGGTGGACAGCCCCGATTCGCGGTTTTAGGGACCAGCCTATGGCAGGCTGGTTCTTCTTTTTGGTTGCACCGCGGGCCATAAAGGTATCGCATGATGGGGCTGCGCCGAGCCGCCGGCAGACAGCGTGAGTCAGGTGATCGGAGTTGAAGAGGGGAGCTGGTTCCCGCGGCGAATTGATATCATTGTCCGCGCCGGGTCAGGGACTTGTCGTGTAATCATCAGCTGGAATATCATGGCAAGGGAGTGGGAGGGTGTAACTTGTGCTATAATGCGCTCCAATCTTTTTCGCCCCTTGGTCGCTTGAATCAATTCTTGACAACGGGCGGTTTCACCCTCAGCGGAGATTTTCCAGGTGGTCGGCGCCGAGCCAGGGAGAACCATACCGCTTGAATCGCGCGAGAATGGGGTGGCGAGTGTGGCGTGCATTGTGGCGGGGAGCGAATAAGCATCAGTAGGGCAGGTTTCCAAATCGAGGGCGACGAGAGGCTGGGGGCTGGGAGCAGGGGAAAAGGGAGCAGAGGCGCAGACGAACAGGGGAGAGAAAATGATTCTTGCTGATTTTCCGCAGCCGCCGGCAAATAACGGGCGCGGGCTGCACGGCACCGCTTCGAACCAGCGGTTTCCGGACCCGTGGGACTATTGGTTGAACGAAATCTGCGAGATGGGCATCAAATGGTTCAAGCTCCTCGACGACGGGGGGAGCAATGTGGACTTTGCGAAAGAGTTGCTCCACCGGGGGGTCATGCCCGTCATTCGTCTCTACATCGACGCGCCGAATCCCGGTCGGATCACGGATTACGCGCGTGTGGACGAGGTCGCCGTCATCCGCCGCTATGTCGCGGCGGGGATCCGCTATTTCGAAATCAATAACGAGCCCAATCTCGGCAACGAGTGGCACATTCCCTATCCGCCGGATGCGCCGGAAATGACGATGGACAATTGGCTGCCGGACGCGGAACTGGTGATCTCGCTGGGAGGACTGCCGGCCTTTCCCGCGCTCGCCCAGACGCAAGACCCGAGGTTTAATAGCGTAAACTGGTGCCGGCGCGCGTTCGCCTATTTGAAGAGTCATTACGCCGACCGCGCGGCCGCCGTCTTTAGCAGCGGCGCCTGGCTCGCGGTACACGCCGCGCTGCTCAACCACTCGCTCGATTATCCTTATGATGCCATCAACCAGCGTGATCATCCTCGCGCGACCGCCTTCACCGACGATTGCTGTCTGCTCGGCTATCGGGTGCCGCTGGACATTTTGAAAGAGACCTTTGGCCTGTCGGCGCCGGTGATCTCGACCGAAGGAGGCGTGTTCGCCCCCGGCCCCTCCGGATCGACTACGTGGGACACGCGCTACCCGGCGATCACGAAACAGACGCACGCGACCAACACTGTCGCCATGTTCCAGTGGATGATGGATCAATCGCCCGCCGAATTCTTTGGTATGTGCCCGTGGCTGATCTTTGGCGGGGGCAATTCCGCCTGGGACTATGATTCCTGGTACCGGCGGAATGAAATCCTGCCGGTGGTCGCGGCGCTCAAGGGAATGCCCAATTACGCGAAGAAGAACCCGGTCGGTGCCGTGCCCAAGCCGTCGCCGGGCTTGCCGCCGGCAAGCGTCGATGTCGCGAACATCGCGCGGGGGGTTGCGTGGAGCGCGCTCAAGATCACGCTGAACCCGGACGCCGCTTTGTTCAAAAAGGCGAAGGAACTGCAGCTCGGCCACCCGGTCACGAATGAGATACCCGGAGTCATGATCGGCGGCGTGCGATGCGTGGTGCAGGGGTTTGCCAACGGGATTCTGTATGCGAAAGAAGGGGACTGGGGGAATATTCAAATGGCGACGTGGATGTAAGGTCGGCTGAACATCCCTGTAGGGAGTATTAGGCGGAATCTTTCTGGATAAGCAATAGTTGGGCGGAAGGAACGCGTAGGCAGCGACGAATGATATTACCAAAGAAGCGAGACCCCAGGTTCATCACCGTGCGGCGCGGCGGCACCCTCCAAGACGCCGATCATCACCTGCTTGCGTTATGGGCGGCCGATTGCGCACAGCACGTGTTGCACTTGTTCGAGGAAATACAACCCAATGACGACCGGCCGCGTCGAGCCATCGAATTGGCGCGCGCTTGGACGCGAGGTGAGGTTACGATGACCCAAGCGCGCACGGCGGCCGGGCATGCGATGGGGGCAGCCAGGGATCTGAGCGGAGCGGCGCGCAATGCCGCGTATGCTGCCGGCCAGGCCGCAGCGGTGGCGCATGTTGCCGCCCACGAGCTCGGCGCGGCAGCCTACGCAATCAAGGCCGTGCGGGCAGCCGCGCCCAAGGGGGAGAGCGAGTCCGCCGGTCGCCGGGAATGCCAATGGCAGCGCGAGCAGCTGCCGGAAGTGATCCGCGACCTTGTCCTGGATGATGAGCGACTGCGAAACGACATCTGCTGGTCGGTGTTCGACTGCTAGTCGACGACTGGCCTGCAACCCGCCACTGCCCAACAAAGCGTGCACCTGACTGGCGG
>JAMDCU010000168.1:475-6484 GCA_023489485.1 Chloroflexota bacterium | reverse complement strand
GACTGAGCGCTTTACCATGCCTCATCGACGAGAATGAGATGAATCGATTCACAATGTCATTTGATCTCATCACCGCGCGGGACGCGCCGAGGATCGGCGGCAAAGGAATGCACCTGGCCGAGTTGAAGCAAGCCGGCGTCCTTGTACCGCCCGGTTTTGTCGTCACAACAGATGCGTATTGCGCCTTTATGGAGATGAACGAGCTGTGTGCGCCCGCCGGGGATGGAGCCAGTCAACATTGCGAACTTGTTGACCGGTCTGGGAAATGTGATCACTGGCGCCCCATCGTCGAAATGGACAAGCTCGCCCGGTCGGCGAGGAACGATCCCCAAGTGGCGCAAACCTCAAGAGACACTCCCGTCGAACTGTTGGCTGCCCGGTTGCAAGAATCGGAAGCAGGGAGAGCCTTTTGGGAGGAATTCCAGGATTTCGTCCGGCGCTTTCGTTTTCTCGCCGAGATTGACGAGGATTTCGCCCTGCCGCGCTATGACGAGGATGCGACGATTCCGCTGCGCGTTCTGATAGCGAGCCTTGAAGACAGAGGGGACGAGAGCCTCCACGATGGCAAGGCGGTGCGCGAACGCGAGCAAGAACACTCCGGCCGAATGCTCCGTTTCTTTCGCAAGCATCTCTTTTCACATCTGCTCCATTCCGAAACGCGCGTGGTCGATCTGCTGGCGGCCCTACAATTCGACGAGCAGTTGGCGACGGTCCGGCGCTACACGTGGTGGCGCGAAGAGACGCGCGAGTTGGTCGCTCGGGCACACTATCTCTGTCATCGCTTTTTCTGGGAACTGGGACGGAGATGGGCGGCCTGTGGAGTTTTGGACCAGCCGGAGGATGTCTTTCTGCTGTCATGGAGGAAGGAGGCCTCTTGTCTCACGGTGCTGTAATTGCGCGTGAGGTCGGCATCCCCGCTGTCCTGCAAATCAAGCGCGCGACGCAGTTCTTGCACGATGGCCAGAGGATATGCGTGGACGGGACGCAGGGGACGGTGGAGGACCTCTAGTCCCTCGGGCTCAGGTATACAGCTGGTCTTCGAGGTCCTGGATTCGCTTTTCGAGATCCTCGATGCGTTTGACAAGCTCATTGCGGAAGCGAACCTGGTCGGGCGTATAGTCTTGGGGATAGCGGTCGGGCTGTACGAAAGGATGGGGGTTCGGCGGATAGAGCCGAGCCTTTTCTGCTTTTAGGCTTTCCAGCTGTTGTTTGGCCAGATTCAGCTGCTCGGCGATACGAGGATTGGGTTGCGGTGTCATGGAGCCTCCTTGGGATTTGAAGAGCAAGACTCTTGCAGATGCTAGACGCGTGCTCGTGGATTTCGCGCTCCAGCACCGAAGAGAAAAACGTCCGCCTCTTGACTGAGTACAACGACGCAGCCTCCACTTTATTACCAGAGAAAGGGCTATATGTCAACGGGCTTGACGGATACATGGTTTTCGATAAAATGATGTAGTGAATCTTGAAGACGTTCGGCGCGCCCTCGCCCTGCCGCGTCCCGGCCGCGCGGCTCACCTGCGAATGTCTCCTCGCCCACGCCCGGGCGACGTCTATCCGCTACCCCCTGACGTACACCCCCGCGAGGCGGGCGGCTTGATTCTGCTTTATCCCGGTCGCGAGGGACTGCGCTTTTTTTTGACGTTGCGCACCGAGAGAGTGGAGAGTCACAAGGGGCAGGTCTCTTTGCCGGGGGGCGCGCAGGAAAAGGGGGAGCTGCTGCAAGAGACTGCGCTGCGAGAAGCGGCCGAGGAGATGGGCATCGACCCGACCTGCGTCGAAATTCTGGACGGGCCGCTTTCTCCCGTCTATATTCCGGTCAGCAATTTTCGTTTGACCCCTTTTGTGGGTTTTACGCCCGCTCGTCCCGATATCCGCGCAGCGCCGGAGGAAGTCGTCGAGATCATCGAGACGCCGCTGGACTTGATCGCCGACGAACGAAATATCCGTGAAGAATACTGGAATCTCCGGGAGTACTACACCGGGCGAGTCCCATTCTTCGCGGTCGGCGAATTCAAGGTTTGGGGCGCTACCGGAATGGTGTTGGGCGAGTTCTCCGAGATGCTCAGGCAGGCAAAGGATCATGGAGTATCGTAGGTTAGGCAAGACAGGCTTGCACGTTTCTCAACTATGTCTCGGGACGATGACGTTCGGATGGACGGCCGACGAACGCAATGCCTACGAGGTGCTGAACGCCTCGCTCGAAGCGGGCATTAATTTCATCGACACGGCTGATATCTACTCGCGGTGGCACCCCGGCAATCCGGGGGGCGTGGCCGAGACGTTAATCGGGAATTGGCTCCGGGGCAAGCCGCGCGAACGGATTATCATCGCCACGAAGGCACGCGGGCGTATGGGGCTCGGTCCCAACGACGAAGGTCTCTCTCGCGCGCATGTGCTCCAATCCGCGGAGGCAAGCCTGAGGCGGCTGCGTACCGATTACATCGATCTGTACCAATTGCATTATCCTGACGAAGAGACGTCGATGGAAGAAACACTCCGTGCGCTTGACGATCTCATTCATCAGGGCAAGGTGAGATACATCGGAGTTTCGAATTACTCGGCTTGGCAAGTTGTCAATGCAGTTTCGCTTTCAGATCGTTATAACCTTACGAAGCTAGTCTGTGTTCAGCCGCATTACAACCTGGTCTGGCGCGCCGAGTTCGAACGTGAGATGCTGGGCGCCTGTATGAGCGAGGGGTTGGGCGTCATTCCGTATAGTCCGCTGCAGGGCGGTTTCCTCACCGGCAAGTACCGAATGGGGCAGCCCTCGCCGCGCGGAGCCCGCGGAGAGGGTAATGATCGGATGACGCGTTTTCTGACCGAGCATAATATGAGACTGCTGGACACAATGGCGAACATGGGGCGGAGACACGACAAGACTATCTCTCAGGTGGCACTGGCCTGGCTGCTCACCCGGCCCATTGTCTCTAGTCCTATTATCGGTGCGAACAACACGGAACAGCTGAAGGAAGCGCTCGGCGCAATCGATTTTCAGCTGAGCCCTGCCCAAGTGCAGGAGCTCGACCAACTAACGGCATGGCAATGACGATCCTGCTCTTGATTAGGCATGCCAGCAACGACTATGTGAAGCAGGGGCGGCTCGCCGGATGGACCCCAGGTGTTCATTTGAATGCCGAGGGTCAACGCGAGGCCGATGCCTTGGCAAGACGGCTGGCGCATTTGCCCATCCAGGCGATCTATTCCAGTCCGCTTGAACGAGCGATCGATACGGCGCGCACGGTAGCGGCCTGTCATCGGCTCGACGTCGAGATTCGACCACAGTTGGGTGAAACGCAAACAGGCGAGTGGACGGGCAAGTTAATCACCGAGCTGAACGGGACCGAAACCTGGAAAAAACTGCAGAGCCATCCGGTCGGAGTTCATCTCCCGGGCGGCGAAAGCATCGACGAAGTGCAGGGGCGGATCGTCCCTGCGATCGATGCCATCGTGGCTGCTCACCCGAACGAGATTGTTGCCGTCGTATCGCATTCGGACCCGTTGAAGGCAGCGATCGTCCATTATCTTGGCATGGACTTGAATCAATTTCAGCGGCTCGTCATCAGCCCCGCGTCCGTGACCGTCTTCTTCATGGGAGAGGGGGGGCCGGTCCTCTTCCGATTGAACGATTCCGATAGATTGCCCGCGTTGAGAGCAAAGCCCGAAAAGAAGCAGGAAGCGTCAGAGAACGGCGAGGAGAGGGGAAAGGAAGAGCAAACCATGCCAGAGGCAAACATCCTCTACGATTTGAATCCCGTGACGCACATCACCGCAGGGGCTGTGGGCGAACCCGGCAAGCGCACTTTTTACCTGCAAGGCCGCCGGGGAGCAACGATTGTCACACTGATAGCCGAAAAAGAGCAAATTGCAGCGCTCTCGACAGGCATCGACCAACTCCTGGAACGGTTAGGTGCCGGGAGTCGAAGCGTCGAGGTCACCGCGACGCAGATGGAACTCTCGGAACCGATCGAGCCGGTCTTCCGCATTGGGCAGCTTGGGCTCGGCTACGATGCCGAGCAGGGATTATTGGTAATTGTCGCCTATGAATTGCCGCAGCAGGAGGAGCCGCCGACGGTGAACGTCGTGCGGTTTTGGGCCACAAAGGAGCAGATGCGCGCCCTGGCGCGCCACGCCGCTGGCACGGTCGCGGCCGGTCGCCCGATCTGCGTGCTGTGCGGCCGCCCGATGGATCCGCAAGGGCACTTTTGCCCACGCCGGAACGGGCATGGCGAGCATGCCCCGCTGACCTAGAGCGGAGGAGCCTGCCCTGCGGCCGACAGACAGTTTACATCAGGAATGACACAGGCTTTGGCAAAACGAACGAAATCGCCTCCCCGGATCTCGCGAGGGGATCCGTCCGGAGCAGGACTGGAACTGGAGCAGATTCTCTCCATTCTTGCGACCGGGGTGATTAAGATAGAACAACTCGTGCCTTGGAGTTCGAACTATACTTTTCTCGTCAGAGTTGCCAGTAGTTCGCAAGAGCTGCGCGCGATTTACAAGCCGAGCCGCGGAGAGCGGCCGTTGTGGGATTTCCCTACCGGTACGCTGGCCAAGCGGGAATACGCCACCTATCTCGTCAGCGAGAGTCTCGGCTGGCCGAACGTGCCGCCGACCGTCTTGCGCGACGGCCCGCAGGGAATCGGAGCCGTCCAGCTCTTTATCCAGTCGATTGAAGGGGAGCACTATTTTACGCTGCGGGACACGCATCGCGAGGAGATGAAGCGTATCGCGGTCTTCGATGCCGTCATTAACAACACCGACCGTAAGGGTGGGCACATTCTTCTGGGCAAAGATGGCGAAATTTGGTGCATCGATCACGGCGTGACGTTTCACGAACACCCCAAGCTGCGGACGGTGATCTGGGATTTTACGCAGGACCCGATTCCAGCAAGCATTCTCGAGGATCTGCGGGATTTGAAGGCGAGGCTGTCGCGCTCCGATCCTCTTTGGCGTTCTCTTGCCCCCCTGCTATCCATGCGGGAGCTCGATGCCGTGTGTCAGCGGACTGACGATTTGCTCAGGCGAGGGGTGTTCCCTGATCCACCTGAGGACTGGCCGCACATCCCCTGGCCGCCGATCTGAGTTCAAGGTTCCATGTTTCAGGTTACTAGCTCAAGGCCTGCTGCGCCTCGGTAATCCTGTTATCGCGTTCGCGTCGGGATCAAGTGGGAAACGCGATTCGACTTGACCAAAAGGCGGACCTGTAATAGAATGATGCGCGTTGGGTAGCGCCCCCATCGTCTAGGGGACTAGGACGTGGCCCTTTCAAGGCCAAAACTGGGATTCGAATTCCCATGGGGGCAAGCTGGATAAGATGAGGCGCACGAGCGAAGCGATTTCGCCGTGCGTCTTTTCGCGCACCGCATCCGATATGCGACTGACTCGGTAAGGAGCGGCCCAACAGCGGGGGGCCTGCTAGCAGTTTTGACCTGATTCTACTCCGATGATAGAATAGATTTGAGCGAGGTCTGTTCTCCCTGCAGACCGGAACCGCGTTCAGAGTTGACGAGTCGACTCGAGCTCGAGTCGACTTTTGTTTTCAGGATGGCTGCGGATGAGTTCGCCCTACGCCTTCACGCCCTATATCTGGCCGATGCTCGCCTCCGCCGTCTTTATGACCGGGCTGGCCGCCTACGCCTGGAAGCATCGGACAGCGCCGGGCGCCGCGCCCTTTGCCCTCCAGATGCTCTTCTCCGCGCTGTGGGCCCTCTTCGCGGCGCTCGAGGTCGCCGCGATCGCCGAGCCTGCCAAGATCCTCTCTTACCAACTCGGAAGGATAATGGCGCCTCCTGCCATGGCCGGGCTGCTCGTGTTTGCACTAGAGTATGCGCGCCCGGGCCAGCGGACGACACGACGGACCGTGCTGGCGCTGTCGGGCTTGACTCTACTTAGCACCGTGCTTCTTGCGACGAACGACCTGCATCATCTCTTCTATGCGCGGCTCTGGTTTGATGGTTTCGTTCGCGTCGAGCGGGGACCTCTCGCCCCGGCCGTGCTCGGCTATCTTCT
>JAMDCU010000168.1:0-389 GCA_023489485.1 Chloroflexota bacterium | reverse complement strand
CGGACTGCTCTTCACGCTTGCCATCTATCGCTTTGGCTTGCTCGGGGTCATCCCGATCGGGCGCGATACCGCGGTCGAGCGCATGGCGGATGGGCTGCTTATCCTGGATGCAGAGGACCGCGTTGTCGACCTCAACCCGGCTGCTCAGGAGGTGCTCACCCTGACCCGACGCAGCGCCATCGGCCAGCCAGCTTTGCAGGTCTTTTCTGCCCATCCGGATCTGGCCAACCTCATCCGTGAAGAAGGGGCGGCTGGGGCCGAGGTTCGCGTGAATGCGAGTCCGCCTAGGTATTATCATGCGCACGTTTCGCCTTTGGTTGATCGCAGTGGGTTCAGACTGGGGCGGCTCATCTCGCTCAAGGATGTGACCGAAGAAAAGCGCGCCCAAG
>JAMDCU010000084.1 GCA_023489485.1 Chloroflexota bacterium | reverse complement strand
AGACCGCGCGGGTCATAATGTGCAATCGCTGCCCGTATTTGTCGCGCGCGGTTTTGCCGCCCTCACCGTTGGAACGACCCTTCCGCTCGCGAATGCGCAACTGGGTGCCGCCCTTGTCCTGGCGCTTCTCTTGCTCGGACTGGGCCTGTTGATTCTGCAGCGCTCGACGAGCAGCGTTGACCTGCTTCTGCTTGCGCTCGCCGCCGTACCGATCGTCGCCGTTTATCCGCTCTATCTCCTCCTGCCCATTCTCGTCGGACGACTTTTTGCGCTTGCGTTTGTGCCTCTCGCGCTTGTGCTCGCCCGCGCGGTGCTGATTTTCGGCACGCGGGCGCGGCTCGCCATGGTTCCGGCGGCTCTGCTTCTCGTCGGCGTCTTCGCCTACTCACTCGACGATTACTATTTCCGTTTTGACCGCTACGACGCCGCGGCGGAGGACTATATACCGCTCATCCAGGCGATTGAGCGCAAGGCGCAAGCGGGCGACACGGTCCTCTTCCACGCCAACTGGCAGATCGGATACTTGCTCGGACATTATCAGGGACCTCCCATCCACTACGGGGATCTCGGCAATGAGCACGACCTGCAAGAGGCCGTCGCGCATTCTGGAAATGTGTGGGCGGTGGTGCAGAATCTATCCTCTCACCCCGCGGAGGGTTGGCTCGACCAGCACGCTTTTTATCTGGGCGAGCAGACTTTTGGCGAGATGCGCCTCGTCTCCTATTGGTCCGGCACCCCTGGGCGCGGCACGCGTTTTGCCGTTCCGCTCCAGTTTGAAAACGGCGTGAACCTCGTCGGCTACCACATCTCGGACGCTCCGTTGGAAGCAGGGCACGACAGCTTGATGCTAGAATTGGATTGGCAGGCGGTCCGGCCGGTTGGACAAGACTATACGATCAGCGTTCGCATCGCCGCCTTGGCCTCGGCTTCACTCGCGCGGCGCGGGATCATCTGGGCCCAGCAGGACAGCCGGCCGGCGTACGGCACTCTGGCGACGTCCACCTGGCAGCCCGGCCAGACCATCGCAGATCACCACACTCTCTTGATTCCCGCGGGCACGCCGCCTGCAGAATATGCGGTACAGGTGGTCATGTACGACGTTGCGAACGGTCGCGCGGCGAGTGTCATCGCTCCCGAAAACGCGCGCGGGCAAACTGTCACCCTGGGGGACCATATCCAGGTGGTGCGTCCGCGCACTCTGCCCGAGTCGCCTGCGCCGGGCCGCGACCTGGCCGAGTGGAACGAAATTGCGTTGAGCGGGGTAGAGATAGGCGGAGAGCAAGTGAGCGCGGGGGAGAATGTGCCGCTCACGTTGCATTGGCTCGCGCGGCAAAAGCCCATGCATGACTATATGCTCTATCTTCAACTTGTCGATTCCACAGGCGTAGCGAGTCCGCCGGTGGTGCTCCGACCCGCAGCGGATTCGTTCTCAACCCTGGAATGGGCCGCGGGGGAAAGCTGGACGGACAAATTGCGCCTCAAGGTGGATGCACAGACTGCGCCGGGACGCGCGGTGATCCTCCTCGGGATGGCGGATGCGAAATCAGGAGAGCCGGCGGCTCCTACCGCCACAATCCCTGTACGGGATGAGTCCATGGCCAACCTTGCAGCTCACGGGCCTGCGTTGCTGCGCATGGTGGAGATCGGCACTCTAGAGATTACAGGGCGCCCGCATCGGTTTGAACTGCCATCGCCGGGTCATCCATTGTCGGATCAACTCGGCGAGAACATCAGGCTGCTTGGCTACGACCTGAACGGGCAGACGTTTGCGCCTGGAGCGAAGATCCCTCTTACTCTCTACTGGCAGGCGATTGGCGCCGTGGACGGCCGCTACACGGTTTTTGTTCACGTGTTGGATTCCGCGGGCAAGCTCGTCGCCCAACAAGACCAAGAACCGGACGGGGGACAGGCGCCGACGACAAGCTGGGTACAGAATGAAGTGATTGCGGACCCCTATACCCTCTCCTTGCCAAGCACGCTCGCGCCCGGCGATTACTCGATTGAGGCGGGCATGTATGATTCGGCGACCGGGGTTCGTCTGAATGTGGCCGCGCCCTCTGCAGCTGCAAGCTCTGACCACATCCTCCTCGGCTCCATCAGAGTATCTGGGCCCTGATTTTGGCGTTTTGCCGTGATTGAGTTAGAATAGTCTCTATTGCAGATTTCAGATTGCAGATTGCAGATTCGACGAGCTGAAGCGAGCCTGGTGTATTTTCAATCTGCAGTCTGAAATCTGAAATCCTAAATGACGCAGGGGTTTCCATCAGCAGTCAGGCATCGCGCCCATTCCTCAGCATTGTCATACCGGCCTACAACGAGGAGCGGCGCCTTCCCCAAACCCTCCACCGAATCCTGGGCTACCTCGCCCAGCAGTCCTATACGAGCCAAGTGCTTGTCGTCGACGACGGCAGTCGCGATCGGACGGCGGAGGTCGTCGAGTCCGTGCGCGCGACAGACCCTCGCATTCAGCTCATCCGCAATGACCACCGCGGCAAAGGATACGCGGTCCGCACCGGCATGCTGCGCGCGCGGGGCCATATCCTTCTTTTTTCGGATGCCGATCTCTCGACGCCGATCGAGGAGACGGCGAAGCTGCTGCCGTGGTTCGAACAGGGCTGTGACATTGTCATCGGCTCCCGCGAGGGGGCGGAGGCGCGGCGGATCCGTGAGCCGTTTTACCGGCATTTGATGGGGCGTGTCTTCAACCTGGTCGTGCGCCTGCTTACTGTGCGCGGGATCGAAGACACCCAGTGCGGATTCAAGGCGTTTCGGGACGATGTCGCGCGGGACGTCTTTACGCGCATGCGGCTGTATGGAGAAGACGCGCGGCGCATTAGGGACAGCATGGTGACCGGTTTTGACGTCGAGGTCTTGTTCATCGGGCAAAAGCGGGGTTATCGAATCAAGGAAGTGCCCGTTCAGTGGCTCTATTCGAGCGAAACCAAGGTGAATCCACTCAAGGACTCGTGGCGCAATTTCAGAGACGTAGTGCTGGTGCGGTGGAACGACCTGCGCGGCCAATATAGCTAACGATCATTCACCCACTCGATCGCGGTACGATTTCGGCAAGGAGACAATGAGCGTCCTCCGTCTGGTACGTGAGTTGGTTTTGAGTGTCGTTCTTGCCCTGGTGCTGTTCGTCGTCATGGACAGCATTACCGCGCGGAGCCACGTCGACGGGCCGAGCATGCAGCCGAACCTCCAGTCCGGGCAGGTGCTCCTCATCAGCCGGCTGGGCATTTCGGGGATTACGGGCGAGGCCTATGCGGCGGCGCACGGAGAGCCGATCACGAGTGGAGATGGATGGTTGCCCCCGCGAGGCGCGATCGTCACCTTTGTGCACCCCAACGACCCGAGCGAGGTGCTCGTGAAACGAGTGATCGGGTTGCCCGGCGAGGAAATCTCAATTGACTATGGCGTCGTCTACATCGATAACCGGCGCTTGAACGAGCCCTATGTCGTGAACAATGACAAGTATACGATGATGCCCTTCCGCATTCCGGAGGATACGATCTTTGTTATGGGGGACAATCGCCCGTCGAGCGGGGATTCGCGTCTCTTTGGCCCGGTTCCGAGGGCGAATTTGCTCGGCGTCGTCCTCCTCCGCTACTGGCCGCTCCCCGATTTCCGTTGGATGCTGACCAACCCTTATTGAAGATTATGAAATGCTACTTGCAATTCATCGCGTTTATGGTAGAATAGTTCGAGCGGAGTTCACCATGTTCTTAGCTCAGTCCGTTTCTCGCGAAATGTTGATGTCGAGCGGCGCGCCGTAGCGAACAGCGCGCGGCGATCAGGCCGCGCGCAGACGGTGCGCCACGCCGCCGGGGCAAGAGCTGCCCGTTTCGAGCGGCGTTTTTATTTAGAGGAGGAGAAGACGAAATGGCTGACAAAATCGGGGTGTTTGTGGCATGGCCGTATGCCAACGGGCCGCTGCATCTGGGACATATCGCCGGCGCTTACCTGACGGCGGATATCTTTGCGCGTTATCATCGCTTGATCGGCAACGACGTGCTCATGGTCTCGGGTTCGGATTCGCACGGGACGCCGGTCACCATCACGGCGGACGAAGAAGGAATCACGCCGCGCGAGGTCTTTGAGCGGTCCCACGCGCTCTTTCTCGAAGGTTGGCAAAAGCTCGGCATCTCATTCGACCTCTTTACGCACACCGATACGGAGAATCACTGGGCCATCTCCCAAGACTTTTTCTCCCGCCTTCTGCAGAACGGCTATCTTTACAAGGAGACGGCGAAGCAAATCTATTGCGAGACGGACGCGCGTTTCCTCCCCGACCGCTATATCACGGGGACGTGCCCGATTTGCGGCTTTTCCCGCGCGCGCGGCGACCAGTGCGACAATTGCGGCAACGTCCTCGACGCGACGCAGTTGATCGAGCCCCGCTGCAAGCTGGCCAAACCCGGGGACCCGCCGCACCGGTTGATCGTACGCGAGAGCGAGCACTTTTATCTGGACCTGCCCGCGTTCGAGAAAAGACTGCTCGCGTGGCTCGAAGACAAGACCTATTGGAAGCCGAACGTGCTCGCCTTTGTACGGAACTATTTGCAGTCAGGCCTGCACGGACGCGCCATCACGCGCGACCTCGACTGGGGCATTCCGATCCCACTCCCCGGCTATGCGAGCAAGTGCATCTATGTATGGTTCGAAGCGGTCATCGGCTACTATTCGGCGTCGGTCGAATGGGCCAAGGACCGCGGGACGCCGGACAGGTGGAAAGAGTGGTGGACGAAAGCGCCAGACGTTCGGGGGTATTACTTTGTCGGCAAGGACAATATTCCCTTTCACACCATCATCTGGCCTGCAATGCTGATGGGGTATGACCCAGATCTGCCGCTGCCCTATGACGTGCCCGCCAACGAATTTCTGAATCTCGAAGGGCACAAGTTCAGCAAGTCCGAGCACTGGGCGGTCTGGATCAACGATTATCTCAAGAAATACGATCCGGATCCGCTCCGTTATCTGCTGTCGGTCAACATGCCTGAAGCCGCGGACACGGATTTCACGTGGCGCGAGTTCGTGCGACGTAACAACGACGAGTTGATTGCGAACTGGGGCAACCTGGCGAACCGGGTGCTCACGTTCACCTACCGCAATTTCGACCAGCGGGTGCCGGAGCCGGGGGAGCTGACTGACGCGGACCGCGCGCTCATCGGGAAATCCGAAGCGGCCTTTGCGACGGTGGGCGCTGCGCTCGCGCGGACGCGCTTTAAAGAGGCGATCGGGATCGCGGTCGAACTGGCGCGCGAGGCGAACAAGTACATTGCGGACAATGCGCCGTGGTTCACGATCAAGACGGACCGCGCTCGTGCGGGCACGACGCTGTATGTCGCGCTCCGCGTGATCGATAACTTGAAAACGCTCTTTTACCCCTTTTTGCCGTTCTCGTCGAACGAGCTGCACCGCCAGTTGGGCTACGAGGGCGACCTGCTCGGCAAGTTTGAGATCAAGACATTTCAAGAGACCATCCGATCGCACACCGCACTGATGTATGAACCGGGCCAGCATTCGCAAAAATGGGCCCCTTCACAGCTGTCGTCCGGACAAAAACTGGGCGAGCCCAGGCCGCTCTTTAAAAAGTTGGATGAAAAGACGGCGGAAGAAGAAAAGTCCAAGCTGGGGAGGATTTGAAGGATGAAGTCAGAAGGATGAAGGATGAAGGATGAAGGATAAACCGCAGAGGCCGCGGAGGGGTGGGGGAGAGAGTAGACGACAGACGACAGACAACAGAAGGCAGAGGACAAAGCAGACGACAGACGGTTGAACTCAACCGTCTGTCGTCTTTTGTCTGTCGTCTGTGGTCTGGTATCTGTTGTCTGTCCTACCCCAGCGCGGCGCGACGGGCGGCTTTCTCCATTTCGTTCTTGCACTTGACGCAAACGGTCGTCTCCGGGAGCGCCTTGAGCCGCTCCCGATCGATCGGTTGTCCGCAGCGCTCACAGATCCCATAGCGTCCCTTTTTCGCCGAGCGCAGGGCGTCCTCGATGGAGCGCAGTTTGGTTTCGAGCCGGCGCACGAGCGCGAGGTTCTTTTCGCGCTCGTACACATCCAGAGTGACTTCGTCGTCCACCGGCTCGGGCTGCGCCCGCATGTATTCGCGCAGGCGTTCGAGTTCGACCTTGGTCTGTTCGCGTTCTTTCTCCAGCCTCTTTCGCTCGGCTTCAGTTAATGTTCTTGATTTCGGCATTCTTTCCCTCGCTACCATGAGAGCTCGACGGCGAGTTTGGCGGATTATATAGCATAAATCGATTTTCGAGTCAATCCGGCGCTTGGCCGAGGAGAGAAAGAATGGATCGCTCACTCCATCCGGCTCAGCGCTTTGAGCGCGATCGTTTTCTCTATGTCCATCTGCTGGTTCACTCCCTCTGTGGTTTCCGTATCAATCCTCGTGCTGAGCACCTCGATCGTCACGTAGGTGCTTGCCTTTTTGAAAGTCAGCCGACCTTGGTTGTAAAAGGCGTCCTCTCCGATGCCGGAAATCGCCCGAGCTGCCTTCGACTTGGCCTCTGTCCAAACTTTTGC
>JAMDCU010000124.1:28142-28429 GCA_023489485.1 Chloroflexota bacterium | reverse complement strand
CGCTAGCTGGGACCGATCGGGGTGAGCAAGGATCTCCGCGGGAAAGGCTATGGCGGCGCGCTCCTCGACGTGAGCCTCGGTCATTTGCGCGAGCGCGGCGTGGGCGGCTGCATCATCGACTGGACCGACCTGGTTGATTTCTATAGCAGGTTTGGATTCAAACCGTATCGGCAGTACGCTATGCTCGTCAAGGCGTTGTGAGCCCAGAGGAGGCCATGGACATCGTTCCACTTACCGAATCCCGCAACCCAGCCAGCGAGAATATCGATTCCCTCTCGACGCTCGAC
>JAMDCU010000124.1:26101-28099 GCA_023489485.1 Chloroflexota bacterium | reverse complement strand
AAGCGGTGGATCACATTGCGGAGAGAATGCGAAGGGGCGGGCGACTGATCTATCTTGGCGCGGGCACTTCGGGCCGACTGGGCGTCCTCGATGCGGCGGAGATTCCGCCGACGTTCAGCTTGTCGCCCGACCGCGTGATTGCCGTCCTCGCGGGAGGAGAACGCGCGATCACAAATTCGATCGAAGGTGCGGAAGACGATGCGGACGCCGGCGCGCGCGATCTGGCGGCCTTGAGCGTGTCGACCGAGGACACGGTCGTCGGCATTTCCGCAAGCGGGCGGACCCCGTATGTCTTGGGAGGTATGGCGGAGGCCAAGCGGCGCGGCGCCTTGGTGATCAGTCTTGCCTGCAATCGCCCTTCGCCGATGGGAGCGCTGGCGGACCTGAGCATCGCACCGCTTGTCGGGCCAGAGATCCTCACGGGATCCACACGTCTCAAAGCCGGAACGGCGGAGAAACTTGTGCTCAACATGATCAGCACGGGAGTCATGGTCCGCCTCGGCAAGACCTATGGCAATCTGATGGTGGATATGCAGGCGACCAATAGCAAATTGCGGGGCCGGGCTCGGCAAATGGTCGAAATGGCGTGCGAGGTTTCGACGAGCGAAGCCGAGTCGCTATTGCGCCGGTGTGGAGGAGAGGTCAAAACGGCGATCGTGAGTGCGCTCGGCCATCTATCCCCGGAGCAAGCGCGGCACCGGCTGGACACGGCAAAGGGCTCCGTGCGAGCCGCGCTCCAGGACCGTCCGTGACGCGGGGTTTCAAAGGAATAGGGTTGCTCGCCGCCGCCAAGCTCCGCAAGACCGGCCCGCTCGCCCAGGGGAAATGGTTGCGCACGTTTTCATGGAGTCTATCGGAAACATGACTCATCTGGTATTTGGCGTGGATGGTGGGAGAACCTCGACCAAATGTGTCCTCGCGACCACCGAAGGACGAATCCTGGGACGCGGCGCGGGCGGCCCTCTGATTTATCTGGCTGCCGAAGGAGGCCGAGAACGCATGGCGGAATCGCTGCGCGAGGCCTTCGAGCGGACGTGGCACGCGGCCGACACTTTGCCTCAGCCGGTTCAAGCCGTCGGGCTGGGACTCGCCGGCGTCGAGCCGGGGACAGCGGAGGCGCATCTCGTTTTAGACCTCGTTCCTCAGATTTTGGAGACGCAGCGGATCGCGCTGGAGACGGACGCCTACGCCGCACTGTTGGGCGCCCACATGGGCAAGCCTGGGGTTGTCGCGATTTCCGGGACAGGCAGCATCGCGATGGGTGTTAATGCGCAGAGGCAAAGAGCACGCGCAGGCGGCTGGGGTTGGCTCGCGGGTGATGAAGGGAGCGCCTTTGCGATTGGGCGTAGTGGGATACGCGCTGCCTTTAATGCACTGGACGGCGTCGAGCCCCCGACGTTACTTGAAGAAATGCTCCCACATCACTTTCTAGTCCCCTCGTTGTACGAGGTCAAACGTTTGATTTATGCCCAAGACTTTGGACCGCGCGGTTTTGCTTCCCTGGCGCCCCTGATCTCCGAGGCCGCACAACAGGGCGATGGCGCCGCCCTGCGAATCATCCGCGAGGCCGGGCAAGCGCTAGCGAACCAAGTCTCTGCCGTGGTACGTCGATTGGATTTTCAAAGGGCCGATGTGGCACCCGTTGGCGGCGGGTTTGACCACATCCACGGGCTGGCCGAGTCGTTTGAAAAAGCGGTCTACGCCCTGCCCATTCCGACAACCGTCGTCGCGCCCAGGCTCGCTCCCGTTTTCGGTGCTGTGATCATGGCGCTGGAGCAATGCCAGGTCGATTTGGACAAGGTGACGCCTGTCTTGCAGTCGCAGGCGCGGATTTAGCCACCGACTCTACACATTCTGCAGCGATCTCATCCTTACGGCAGCAAAACCTCGGCTGCCATCCTCGTGCTGCCGGGAAACGCGACCTATGATGTCCCTGACTCTAGCCGAAGGTGAGCGCATCGCTCGATTTCTCGACCTCAAAACCTCCCTTCCCGAACA
>JAMDCU010000124.1:0-25415 GCA_023489485.1 Chloroflexota bacterium | reverse complement strand
GGAGCGTGAACAAGTCTGGGTTCTGCAAGACGATCAGCGGCCAAAGGAACGAGTTCCAATAGCGTTGGAACGAAAAGATCGCCGTGACGGCGAGCGCGGGGGTGGAGAGCGGGATGATGATCTTGGTAAAGATCAGCCATTCCGATGCGCCGTCCATGCGCGCGGCTTCCTCCAGTTCGCGCGGCAGCGTTTGGATGTACTGCTTGAGAAGGAAAATACCGATCACGTCTGCGAGACCGGGCAGAATCACACCGGCAAAGCTGTTCACCAACCCCCATTGGGTGATCATCAGATACAACGGAACGAGCGTCACCTGCCCCGGAATCATGAGCGCGGCAAGCACCATGGCGAACAGCACGTTCGAGCCGGGGAACTTGCGCTTGGCGAAGGCGTAGCCCGCCATGGAATCGAATAACAAGTGGATGGCAGTGCTCAACAGCGTAATGAAAGCCGTGTTCAGAAACCAGATGTAGAGGCGGGGCACCTTCCAGACCTCTTCCGATCCGGGAATGGGGATGCTGGTGGTGCCGCTCGCCTTCAAGATGTCGGCGAAATTGTCCAGCGTCGCATGGGCAGGGATGATGTCGGGCGGTAGTTTCACCGTCGAACTGGCCGGAGTAAAGGCGGTGTTGAACAACCAGTACATCGGAAAGAGACTCGTCATCGCGACCACAATCAGAATGACATATATCAGGATCCTGGGCAATACCACCCAGAACCGCTCGAGCGGCGAGACGTGGAGAGTTTTGACCGTGGGGAGCGTGCGAGACTGAATCGCCATAGGGACCCCTTAATATTCCACGTCGGTGCTGAGAAACTTGAACTGTACGAACGAGAATACGGCGATGATGGCGAAGAGGATCAGCGCCTCGGCACTCGCCCGCCCGTAATTGAAATCGCTGAAGGCAGTTTGGAAAATGAGCTGCACAATGGTCATGGTCGAGTTGATCGGACCACCGCCGGTCATGATGTACACGCGCTCAAAGATTTGAAAACCGGCAATGGTGTAAATGACGGTGAGGTAGAGCGTCGTCGGTTTCAGAAGCGGAAAGGTGATATGGATCAGTTTGTCCCACGCGTTCGCGCCCTCGACTTCGGCAGCTTCGTAGAATTCGGGCGGCACCGACCCCATCGCCGCCGAGTATAAGACGACGCCGCTCCCCGGGATGATCAGCACGGTGCTGAGCACGATACTCCACAATGCAATATCCGGGTTCTGGAGCCAGAGGACCTTGGGCAAGCCCAGGCTGCTGATGAGAAAATTGAAAAAACCATAGTCCGGCTCGAAAATCCAAATCCACACGAGCGAAATGACAATAATGCTGATGACATTGGGGAGGTAGAACGCGGCGCGGAACAGGGACTGGACGCGGTTTGAAAGGGGTTGGATGAGCGAGGCAACGATCATCGAGCTGGCGATCCATGCCACCACCACAAAGACGGCGTAGACCACGGTGTGCTTCATCGAACTCCAGAACAGCGTGCTCTCCTGGAGGTCTTTGAAATTCTTCAATCCCACCCATGTACTGCCGCGCAAATCCACTTTTTGGAACGCGAGCAAGAATGCCTGGGCCACCGGGAAGGCGATGAAAATAAAGAACAGGATCATGCTGGGAGCAATAAAGAAATAGCTCCATTTGTGCTTGTTCCAGAATTTCAGAATGCGGCGCGGCAGCGGGAGCGTCGAGTCGACGGCATACGTCATCAGGTTACCTCGCCGTAGGGGCGGGATGGCCCGCCCCTACAGAGATCGGTTACTTGCTCAAGGCATCAAGCTCTTTCTGGTACTCGGGCGCAATTTCGTCCATGGCTTGCTTGGGGGTTTTCTTGCCGAGGATGATCGCCTGGAGTGCGGCGCCATAGTTATTGCCGAGCTCGGCGGAGGTTGCGACGGGCGCTTCGTACACGCCGTACTCGACCATCTTGGCGACGACGGCGCGGTTCGCGTTGGTCGAATAGCCGGTGTTGCTCTTGCGGAGACCGGGCGCGAGCTGGTAGCCGGGCACATCCTTCGCGACTTGCGAGCCGGTCAGGTACTTGGCAAACTGGTGGGCCGCTTTCAGCGTGTCTGCGTCACCCGTGTTCACGACCGCGTACAAGCCGAACGCGCCGTTCGTCACGAGCTTGTTCATCGCGCCCATCGGCGGCGGGATGACGGCGAGCGGGAAATTCTCTTTTTCCAGATCGGGAATAAAGCCAGGCGTGCTCATCAAGATGGCGACCGTCTTGCGGTCCTTGAACTGAGCCCGCACGCCCGCTTGATCGACCGTGCCGAAATCGGGCGGCGTGACCTTGTCGACGAGCGCGAGGTCGGCCAGCTTTTGGAGTGCAGAGACGCCTTCGGGCTGGTTTTCCACGAACTTGGTGCCGTCCGGGCTGAGGATCCGACCCCCGTCAATGTACAACAGTGGATAATACTCCACGGCGCCCCACTTGGACGACGCCGTGAAACCGTACACCTGCGTGCCGTCCGCTCGTTTGAACGTCAGCTTTTTGGCCGCTTCGACAAACTGGTCCCACGTCCACGGCTTGTCCATGGTCGGCAGTGCGACACCGCGTTCCTTGAAGATGTCGGTGTTGGCAAAGTTCGTGATCGCGGTCACCCAGAGAGGCCAAGCCCAGATCTTGCCGTCCACTCTCGCGACGTCAAACCCGCTCGGATAGAAATCCTTCTTGTCCTCGTCGGTCAGGTACGGCTCGATGTTCGACAGCACGCCCTGCTTGGCATAGCGCGGCAGGTTGGGACTCGTCACACGAAAGACGTTGATGCCGCTCTTGGCCGCGAGGGCCGCCTCGAGTTTCGTGTCCCCCTCGGCGGTCCATGGAATGCCGACGACCTGGATCTTGACGTTCGGGTTGTTCTTTTGGAAGATTTCTACCGCCTTGTCCGTCGTAATGGCGGTTGCGTCATTGCCGCCAGCGACGTAGCCGCGCTGGTAGAAGGTGATGGTGATCTGCTTCGCCGCCGGCGCTTGGGTCGCGGCGGGCGAAGTGGGGGCAAGCGGCGCTTGGGTCTGTTGAGGTGCGGGTGCCACGGGCGCGCAGGCGGCGAACAGCGCAGCCATGGTGAGCAAGGCGAGGAGAGCGAATAGCCGTTTCATTGGACCAATCTCCTTTGATTGAATTTAGGTTGGAGAACAGTCGGGCGAATTTGTGCGGTTTCACCTCCTTCTCCGATAAGAGCCCCGGACGACTGGCCGCGCAGCCCGGGTTGATACTTTCGAAATCCGTGCGCCGGAGGGCAGAGCCCTCCGTGGCGCATCGCCCGCGCGACACGTTCGCGGCGATTCACGGGTCCGGGCTTGCCGGGGCAGGCTCTACGGATAGAGCAGGCAGCCTGCTCTTCGCCTTTCGAATTCTGTCGCGGCCTGGCGCCACGATTGTATCATAGAATCCAGCGGGGCGTTATTCGCGATCTCCTCCCGGACGCGCGCATCCCCGGTCAGCAGATCAAAATGCGGGGGGTGACCTTCCCAGCTCGACGGGAGAAACTGGAACCGATCCGGGGCTTGCGCACGGCACGCGGCGATGATGTGCAGCCCGGTTTCGACGGGGCGAAACGCCTCGCGGTCGAGCACGTGAACCTGAACTCCGCTGCATTTCTCGCCCGCGTGTTTGCCGGCAGACGGAACGAAGTAAAGCGCGCGAAAGCGCACACCCGGCCATTGCCGTTGATTCAGTGCCTGCGCGAGCGCATCGCCGTCGAGCCACGGCGCGCCGACCACCTCAAAGGGCAAAGCCGTACCGCGTCCCTCGGAAAGATTTGTGCCCTCGACGAAACACATGCCCGGATAGACCGTCGCCGTTTCGAGTTTCGGCATTCCCGGCGAGAGCGGAACCCATGGCAAGCCCGTCTGATCGTACCACATGGTCCGTTTCCAGCCCCGCATCTCAACCACGGTCAAGTCCGCACCGATATGGCCTTCCGTGTTCATGTAGCTTGCCAGCTCGGCCGTGGTGAGGCCATGCCGGATAGGAATAGGAATGATGCCAATGAAAGATTCGAGCCCCCGCGCGATCAAGCCGCCCTCGATACGCGTCCCGTTGATCGGATTCGGGCGGTCCAACACGATGACCGGCTTGTGCGCCTCGGCCGCGCCGCGCAGAACATAATAGAGTGTGCTGACGAAAGTGTAAAAGCGCGCGCCGACATCTTGCATATCGAAGACGAGCACATCCACCTTCGCGAGCATCTCCGGTGTCGGCTGTTTGGTCGGACCGTATAGACTGAACACCGGCCGCCCGGTGCGCGGGTCCGTCGAATTGGCGACCGCCGTGCCATCCGAAGCGGACCCATCGTAGCCATGTTCGGGACCGAAGAGCGCGGCTAGCTCGACCCCGGCAGAAAGCAGCACATCTACGCCGTTGGTCAGATCCGGCAGCACAGCGGCAGGATGTGTGACCAGGCCGACGCGTTGATGCTGGAGCAGAGCGCGGCGCTCCTGGAGAAGCACGGCGAGACCAGTTTGAATCATGGCGATAACGTAAGTCGAGTGAGGTTCCAGAGTCGAACGGAATTTATAGCGGTCGCCTCGGTACACGGCGAATACTTGTTACCAAGACCCTTTAAAGCAATTTCCTGGAAGAGACATGTGGTACGAGTTCAGAAAAGATGGTAGGGCAAGAGATCAACTTCCTGGATGCCCAACGGGCGAACGAATTGTGCGAGGGCATGGGTGCTTTCCGGGGTATCGTTCCAGCCTGGGATGACAGGCCGACGGACGATAATGGATTTGCCCGCTAAAAAAGATCGTCGTCCGAATGCCCGGCCCGTCGTGAACAGAATAGTGCTGGATATTGAAGATGTATCCAGACGACGGGTCATGCGCGGACTGGCGCATCACAATCCATGCTCAGTTCTGGCAATGATCTCGTCCTGGAGGTCACGGCTGAGACGCACGAAATAGTCGCTGTAGCCCGCCACTCGCACAATCAATGTCCGATAATCGTCGGGGTGCTGCTGGGCAGCCCGCAGCGTCTCGGCCGATAACACGTTGAATTGCATGTGGTGCCCGCCCAGTTTGAAATAGGTGCGGATAAGGTGGCCGAATTTGTCTATGCTCTCTTCGCCCTTCAAGGCGGAGGGGTGGAATTTCATATTAAGCAGCGTCCCGCTACAACGCGCGTGGTCCAGCCGTGCCATCGATCGGACCACGGCGGTTGGTCCATTCCGATCCATCCCCTGGACCGGCGAGATGCCTTCTGAAAACGGAGCGCCCGCCAACCGTCCGTCCGGAGTCGCTCCCGCCAACGCGCCAAACCATATATGCGTCGTCGTCGGAATCATATTGGCCGCGTAGCAAGTCCCCTCAGCATTGCGATGGTTGCCCAGCTCATCACAGAACATCGCGACGACGTCATGGGCCAGCGTGTCCACCCTATCGTCGGCATTGCCCCATTTGGGCGCGCGGTTCCAAAGCTTTTGCCGCAGCCGCTCTTTGCCTTCAAAGTTGGCCGCGAGCGCCGCGCGGAGCTCGTCCAGCGAAATACTATTCTCTTCGTAGACCACTTGCTTTATCGCGGCGAGCGAGTCGGCAATGGTTCCGGTGCCCACGCCACAAATCATCGGCGAGTTATAATGCGCCCCCCCATCATGGTAATCCCGACCCTTCTCCCGGCAGCCTTCGATCAAGAGCGACGTAAATGGCACGGGACAAAACTGGGCATACACTTGGCGGGCGAGATTGTCGTATGTGACTTTGAGTTGGATGGCATGAGCCAGCTGCTGCCGAAAAGCCTCCATCACTTGCTCAAAGGATGTGAACTCGCACGCCGGTCCTGTCCGTGGTCCAAGCTGCGTGCCGGTCGACGGATTCACGCCGTCGTTGAGTGCCAGCTCCAGGCATTTGGGGAGGCTGATGTATCCGCTCGACGCCATATGCTCCTTGCCCGGCACAACCAGTTCGACGCACCCGTTGATTCCACCCCGGCGAGCATCGTCGAGAGGCTTGCCTTGGAGCAGCAGCGCCTGAATGATCTCGTCATGGTTGAACACGGAAGGCATCCCGAATCCGAGCCGAATAACCTCACACGCTTGTGTGAGAAACGCGTTGGGTGTCTTTTCGGACACTAACGCCGAGATCTGGGGCTGAGGGAGTTTCAACGCTCCGGTGACCTCCAGGCAGAGAAAGGAGAGCGCGTTGGTGGCATCCTCCCCATCCACCGTTTGTCCCCCGAGGTTCAGGTTTTGAAAGTCGTTGTAGGTCGTGCTCGCTTTCGCCGAGCCGCCTTCCTTGACCACCGTGAGCTCGTTGAACTTGATCCAGAGGCAGGCCAGGAGCTCCCAAGCCTGTTCGCGGCTCAGCCGTCCGGCATCGATATCTGCCTGGAAATACGGATAGAGGTACTGGTCGAAGCGCCCTGGACCAATTGCATATCCGTTCGTCTCGAGGTTGAGAATGAGATGGACAAACCAGAAGGATTGCAGGGCTTGGTGGAAAGTGGTCGCCGGATACGCGGGCACTCGCCGGCAGATGTCTGCCATCTCTGTTAGCTCAGTCCGCCGGTTCGGATCGCTTTCAAGAGCGGCGAGCCGCTCCGCCTCATCGGCGTACCGCTCGGCAAATCGCACAGCCGCATCGCAAGACAGAGACATTGCACGCAACAAATGGATCTTGCCGAGGGAACCCGGCTCCGCAAGGTTCACCTGCGCGAGATCCTGTTCGATTTCCTCTTTAAGACCGAGGAATCCCTTTTTCAGGACGCGCTCATAATCGACGGTGATATGTCCGATGGTTCGGTTCAGGTAATAATGGAAGAAGACGCCTTCGTCGGCCGCGCGCTGCACATCCGCCGGCAGGACTTGGACGATTCGGTCGTAGACCTGTTTGCCCCGCCAATAATCAAACACCTGATCGCACAGAATCTGTTTGGTCTCGGGGCTCAAGTCAAACGGGGCTTCTTCGCGCAGTGCTATAGTGTCCAGTTCGCTTTCCACCCAGTCGCTAGCAATTTCGGGGTAAAGGGGAGAACCCAGAATCGCCGGCGTCTTGCAGCCCACGATCAATTCTCCGGGGCGAATGAGCACGGTGCTGCCGTTGAGGAGATCCCACATCATGTGGGCCCGGCGCATAAGAATCGGCTGGCCTTCGGTGCGGGCATAAGAGCGGGTCACCAGGACAGCGCGCTCGGCAAACACTTCGGGACGATTCGCATAATAGCTGTCGAGCAGACGGCGGACGCGCGGGGACAAGGGCGCGGCTGAGGATTCGAGTTTCAAAGGACGATCCTTTCGTAACGGGGATAACGGAGCCCATGGACCGGCGATCGAACGCTGGATCCATTATACAGGTTGGAAGCCGAATGACAAGCAGCCCGTTTCACTATGACGCTGCTTTGTGCGGAATGAGCAGGCCGGCAGTATGTTTGTACAAAACCCGCGATGGTTGCCATGATGTTCTTGGACTTTCACTCGAGGTCACGAGGTAACAAGTGGTTGGAGAAGAGCTGAAGCACTGCTTGGGGAACATGAACTAGCAGCGCTGGTCTGCAAAAAAAGGCGGCCCTTGACGGGTCACCTTTCTCCGTTTCTATGACCTTATGATATCCACCCGGCTCGGGATGTCAAATCTTGCCTATTGCATTTCCATCGGGCAAACCTGTGATCATCGCGTGGCCACGGAATCCGATTTCACAAACTCCGATCACCTCATCGATGTGCTCAGGTCAACAAATTGCAGGTCATCCCGTCGGCAAGTCGTTTTCGAGTGGCTGTCTCGGCACTTTAAGCGAGCCGGCACCGAGTTCGGGCTCGCTATACTCTCCTCCGTGCGGCAAGTGGCAACACACCTCTTGCCTGTTTCCGAACCCGTCGTGCAAGCTGAACCGCCGCCGCTGCCGCTCCCGTATCTTGGCTGAACTCTCCCCCAAACGGTCCCCCTCTACCCGCGGTCTTTATCGGAGATCCCCGAAGCGGAGCGGAGGGGACGAATACCGCTCCGGTCGAGTCGAAGATCCCTGAAGCAGAGCGGAAGGGAGAGCGGCCCACTGATCCGTTTCTGATAGCGCAGAACGGTGCCGAGGCTACAGGTGCACTCTTTGACCGGGTCGCCTCGGCTCTACTGAGCCGCATAGCCGCACGGACAGGGATTGGCCGCGGCCACGAGCATGAAATTGGCCGGGAAGGTGAGCGTGCCATTGACCCGGGATATGGTCACCACGCGATCTTCGGACAACATCCCGAAAGTATCACGGCACGGGATCGGGCTTTCCAGCATTGTAAGAGTTTCATCGCCGTCCCTCCCAGAACGACGAAAAATACGTTTCTCTCAGGCGAGCCCTGCTTCGCGTGCCCGTAGGATGGCCTCCGCTCGGTCAGCCACCTGTAACTTGCTGAGGATATTCGTGATGTGGTTGCGTACTGTCTTCGGGCTGAGAACTAGCTTCGTGGTAATCTCGGCGTTCCTATGGCCTTCCGCAATCAGTTTCAGGATTTCGCGCTCGCGGCCGGTGAGTTCGGGAAAGACCGGGGATGAGGGATGCGGTCGGATGTTGGCGAAATAGTCCATCAAGCGAGCAGCGATGGCAGGACTAAAGATCGCTTCGCCGCTCGCCACCGCGCGTATCGCCCGCAGCATTTCGGCATGAGTCGCACCCTTGAGCACATAGCCCCGCGCCCCCGCTTGCATGGACGAAAACACCGAATGGTCGTCGTCAAACATGGTTACCACCAGGACGCCAATGTGCGGGCTGGTGGTGACGATTTGCCGCGTCGCGTCAATGCCATTCATCCCTGGCATCTGGAGATCCATCAGGATCAGATCGGGTTGGAGCGAGGCCGCACTCGCGACCGCTTCCTCGCCCGTCGCCGCCTCACCGACTAGTTCCAGATCAGGCGCCGAGGCGAACAGGGCACGCACGCCGTCCCGAAAGAGCGTGTGGTCGTCTGCAACAAGGACACGAATCTTGTCCACCTTCATCCCTCCGTCGACAAGGGCAGCTCGACGCGCACCCGTGTGCCGCTGCCATCGCGCCGCTCGACGACACAGGTGCCACCCAGTTCTTCGGCGCGCTCGCGCATCGAGGTCAGCCCTACTCCCGCGGGATGATCCGTTGGCAAACCGCTGCCGTCGTCAGAAATCTCGACGAGCAGTTTATCTCCGCAGTGAATGTGCACTCGGCAGGTGCGCGCGTGCGCGTGATGCACCACATTCGTCAGCGCTTCTTGCGTGATGCGAAAGGCTGCGACCTCGACGGCCGCTGGCAAAGGCGGCAACGGTTCGTTTGCCTCCACGCAGATGGAGAGCGCCGGCTCATCTTTTCGCGGTGAACTGTACTGCGCCGCAGTCTGGCGGACGGCAGTGAGCAAGCCTAATTCGTCCAGCGCCGGCGGGCGCAGGTCGTACACCAGGCGTCGGATGTCCGCCAGGGCCGTCTCAATATCATGCTCCAACTCGGCCAGCAGTTCATCCGCGGCCCCCGAGTCCTGGGCGAAGAGCGCCCGTGCAGATCCTACTTTGAGCATCTGCGCGGCGAGGGCCGGCCCCAGACCGTCGTGTAGGTCGCGGCGAATGCGCCGGCGTTCCTCTTCGCGCGCCATCACCAAACGCTCGCGCGAGCGCTGCAAGTCTCTCGTGAGCTGCACGGCGTGCGCGGCGATCCCGGCCTGACGTGCAAAGTCCTCGAGCAGACGTCGGTCAGCGGCCGTGAAAGATTCGGCGGGTGAGCGCGGCGCGAGGATCAGGTGACCGATACTCTCATTCTGGTATACGAGAGGCAGACGCACGAGGTCTGTGGGAGGCTCGGCCGCAGTAGAGGGAAAGACCGCGGCGGGCTTTCCCCCTAGCTCGTCGGGGGTGAGCTCAAGTGCCACGTAGGGAAGTTTGAGGGATTGCGCGACGGTCTCGACAATCGTCGGGAGCACGGTGTCCGATGCCATAGTCGTTTCCAGTCGCTGACCAAGGTGCGAGAGTGCAGCATATGGCTCATCGCGGTCCCCGTAGAGCAGGCGGTTGACGCCGGACTGTACGCGGTCGCGTACGTGCTGAAACCCGATGGCAATGAGGGCGGTGGCGACGAGTGAGACCCATACGTTCCCGCTCGTCTGGAAGAGCACGCTGAACGACCCAACCAGGATCCCGTAGACGGCAACCAGGATGACCGAGAGTACACCGTAGACCAGCGTGCGATTGATCAGGCGATCGATGTCAAACAGGTGATAGCGCAAGATCGCAATCGTGAGCGATACCAGGAGTGTGAGTTGCGCGGCACTGAAGAACGTCAGTGCACCGTATGGCCAGGCCCACTCCACGCCGCTCACCAGAAGTGCTAGCGTGACGATGCCGCCCAAGACGCCAATCGCCGGCGCCCACAAGACCCATTTGATCTGCTGTCGTTCGCGCGTCCCCGCATCCCGATAGCGCAGCCCGAGCGAAATCACTCCGGCAAGCGTCATGAGGGGAAGCAGGATGCCGCGAGCGCCGATGGTGAGCATGATCAGCGGCTGGAACGGTGCAAGCATCGGAATGAACAACGGGTTGGACGGGAGCATAAAGATTCCGACTGGCCCAGGACTGGAGACAATTTCCAACGCGACACCCATGAATTTGACGATGGCCGCGCCCTTCACCCAGGGCGCCCAGTGTGAGGGATAGATCGTGCCAGTCGGAAAGGTGAGGAGCAGCAAACCCACACACGGCGCACCCACGCCCGAGGCTAAAAGAATGAATAGTTCGAACAGGAGGGCCGAGTGGACAGGCAAACCAAGGTCAAAAACGAACTGAGCGCCGACTTCGGTCATCCCCAGAATCAGCAAGAAGCCGCCGGCGGGGTTCCTGGGCGCGCGCCAGAGCAGCAGCGCCGCAAAGAGAATGATGCTCGGGCCGACAATGAGCCCCAGGACGATGCGCGGCAGCAGACCCTGGCTCACGATCCCGGGAGCATCAGGTGTCGCGGCGATATTGTAGGCGAGCGCGCCAATCTCCAGCACGGCGAAGACGGTCAAGGCGCGAAACAGCCAAGTCCATCGCGCTAGCCGATTCGAATCACCTGGGGTGTTTGAATCAAGAATCACGTGGCGTCCATTTCCAATCCGGGACACTATACCACTCTTCGCCGGGCCAATCAATCACTTGTTCCTTCTGATCGCGTTGTCCCATTTCGGTCGCTCAGTACCGTCACGCGCCCCCGGTTGCCATCCACACGGATGCGGTCGCCGGTCTTGAGTCGCGTGGTTGCCTGATGGACGCCGACGACCGCCGGAAGGCCATACTCGCGTGCCACGACCGACCCATGCGTGACCATCCCTCCAATTTCCATGACCAATCCCCCGGCGGCGAGAAAGAGAGGCGTCCAGCCAGGATCGGTCGACGGGCAAATGAGAATTTCGCCCGGTTCCAATCGCGCCTGGTGAGGATCGAGAATCACATGAGCCCGACCTTCGGCAACGCCAGGCGATACCGCTTCACCTACCAGCTCATCGCCAGCTGCGGTAGGATCCTGTAACCCTCCGTAGAATGCTTCACCATTGCTCAAAAGGACACGGGGCATCTGCTTCCGGGCCCACTCTCGGTCGTAATCGGCGCGCTGCTGGGCCGCCTTACTTTTCAGATTGACCTTTTCGCCGTGAGCGAATCGCGTGAGGGAATCCAGCGGGATGAAAAAGACGTCCGCAGGGCGTTCCAGTTCACCGCGCCCGACGAGCTCGCGTCCACTCTTGAGCAACGCTGTGCGATAAATATCGAGCGTCCTGACCATATAGAATAGCGGCACCTCGCGCAGACCGCCGAGTGCGCGTATCCGCCGAACGATGCCACCGATCAATCGTGCGCGCAGCCAGCCCCAACGCGTCCGCCGTGTGCGGGCGATGTATTCGCCGGTGAGAGTTATCGCCCTTTCTTGACTTCTCCTGAACACGGCATCGGGTGCCAGGTTCGGATCATCGATCTCCAGATAGCTCTGCAGCGTACGCAGGATCGATGTTGGGTCCTCCCGCCAGCGTGGTCTGCCCATGTCGATTTCGGCGACCGCGCGCATCCCGTAGGTTCGCATAAAGTCATCGAGCGCACTCTGAGCGGCGGTGGGAAGCCTGCCTTGGTGATAAGCGTTCACGAGTTCGGATGCCGACTCAGTATGCAGGGCGTCCCGCGCGATAGGGTCGGAGCGAATTGCCTGGGCGACGTGCCACAGACTCAGATCCATTTCGGTCGTGAGGTTCTTGGTGCCGCGTGCGAGCTGAAACGCCGCGCCCGGCTTTTCGCCCAACCAATCCGTAAGCCAGCGATCGAGTAGCGGGACCGCGCTCATGATCGGAAGCACGGTTGGCATCACAGGAAGAAAAGTCTCTTCGGCGTGAGACAAATCGGTTTGCATTGCACGCAAACGAGCATTCAAGTCGTGCGCCGCGTCTGCATTGGCCTGCGCCTGAGCGGTGAACTTGTCCGCCATGGCAATGACGCGCGCGTAAACGTGGTCGGGTGCGAGCATCGCCCCGATCACCCTGCGCAGAATGGGCAGCAGGGTGAAGAGCAGTCTGAAAGCTCGCCCGATCGTGAGGACGTCCTTGGACGCCATTGGTCTTTCTTTGGCCAAGCGCGTCAGGATCTGCTGCGCACCGGGGTCGGTATCCGCGAGTAGGTTGGGCACCATCTTCCTCAGCCGTGGATCACGGAGAGGATCGGTCAGGTCCATGAAGAGACGACCCCCCGCCTCGGGTAAAAAGTGGCGGATCGAGCGCGTTGCTCCGAGCATTTGGGGCACTTGGCCAAAGAGCAGTCGAATGGCATCGATCCCCATCGGCGTGAGGGGATCGGTCACCCCCTGGATCGAATTGAAATTCACATACACCCGTAGTCCCTCGTCGGCTTTGTCGTTCTCAGGCACGGGATAGAGGGAAGTAATCGGCCGCGACTGCAATAGATAGAACTGCTGCTTCGCCCAGGCCCATTCGATGTCTTGCGGCGAGCCGAAATGTTCCGCGACGCGTTGGGCGGTCCTGGCTAGCTCGACAATCTGTGCATCCGCCAGGGCCTGCTGCCCTATCTCCTCCCGGGTGATTCGTTCTGTCCCTCCGCCCTCGCGGGGAAAGATGGCTGTCTCCTTGGCACCCAATTGGCATTCGCTGATTTTCCAGGTGTGTGGGTCAACGGCATAGTGATCGGGTTCGACCTGCCCCGAGACAATCGCCTCGCCCAGGCCAAAGCTTGCATCGATTACGGTCTCATCCCGGCGACCGGTGACTGGATTCGCCGTGAAGAGCACGCCTGATACTTCGGATGCAATCATCTGCTGCACCACCACCGCAAGGGCGATCTCATCCGGCGGAATGTGGTTGCGGGCACGATAGGCCATCGCTCGTGCGGTCCACAGACTCCCCCAGCACCGCTTGACGGCATCGACGACCGCGGCTTGACCCACGACGTTCAGATACGTATCTTGCTGACCCGCGAAAGCCATGCCGGGCAGATCTTCGACGGTCGCGGAGGATCGGACGGCAACGGGAAGCGTCTGTGTGCGGGTCTCTGAAGCAAGGTGGCGATAGGCATCCTTGATCTCATCGGCGATATCTTCTGGCATCATACCGTGCTCAAACAGCGAACGGATATCCGCAGAGACTTGATCAAGCGCCTCTCGCTCATCCGCCGAGATGGATTGTGCGAGTACCAGGATACGAGATTCGATCTGATTCATCTGAAGAAACTCGCGATACGCATCCGTGGTGACGATAAAGCCAGGCGGAACCTGAAATCCCGCGCGCGCCAACGCGGCAAGGTTCGCGCCCTTGCCTCCGGCGAACGCGAGCGTCGTGTTCGGATCTGAAAAGGAAATAGTATATTGTGTCATGGCTAGTTCTTCCTACAATACTACGCTTCGGCGCTGTGACTCGTCAAGGGTCTCGAGATCGCGACCAACGAAAAGAGGTTGGCGACAAAGGCCAGCACTTGGAACACGCCCCGGACGTTGCCCCAAAACTGAAAGGCATTGAGCGACTGCTGCAGGGCGACCGCACTCTCGCCCAGATCGCGGACGCCCAACATCACGGGCGCGGCCTGAGTGGTCGCGGGCAGTCCACTAATCCCCATGAGCGCGGCCCCATAGATGAGCACGCTCGCCCCCGGACGAGCGACTCGATCCCGGCGGAAACTGACTGCGGCCGCGATGCTCAAAAGCGTGCCCGCAAACGCTTCGGTTGGGCATAGTATCATGGCCGTGGTGGCGAGATCCGCGTGACGGCTAAAGGCAGCCCAGGCCAGCGGACCCGTCTGTTGCCGGGCCGGCATCTCGATGAGTCCGCGGTTGACGTTGCCTGCCGCGAGAAAGCTATTGATCAGAGTGGCGGCAATGACGAGCCACCACGTCGTTCGTGAAATCATTTCCGTTCCTTCCCTATCCACCCGCAGCAGGCACCGAACCTCTCCGCGATCGAACGAGAGGATGGTTCAACAGTGCATAGACGATCAAGGGAATCCCGACCGCGCCGGGCAAAACCCAGTAGGCAATAGCAGGCAGTTCCTTCCAGAGCGGGAGATTCTTGCCATTGTCCACGTAAAACGCGGTCAAGAGCAAGATGTATGAAGAACCCATCCCGGTGAGATGGAGTCGGACCCAACTGTGCCAGCGCTGCCGGTGAGCCATCCGACCGAATGATGCCGCCGCGAAGGATAAGGCTCCGAGGACGAACAGGTACCAGTCCTCCGCCCAGCGCATGGCAGACAGAGCCGTCGCGGTAACGAAGACGGCTGATAGGGCCCAATAATAGATTGTGCCGGCCGATGGATGGCGACCCGGGCCCTTCCGGCTCAACATCGCCACAAGGCCCGCAACCACACAGGTGAGTCCAAGTGGGACGTGGATGAGAAGCACGGACAGGAAGAGGGCGGAGTCACAAGGAACCGTGGCCCCAGTCGCTCGTATGGCATCGCAGATTAATTGCGTGTCCAATAGTACCTCCAAGACACACAATACTTTACACCGATCTGTATCCCGTTGTCATGGGACTACATCCCGGTTGCAGTCCCATTTTGATGTGGGGGAACTGATACTAAAAGGCCGAATCGAGGGGAAGCAAGTCTGAGGTGCCAGGAAGCAAAGTGGGGCAGGAGAAGTACCGCCCTGTTTTTGACTGTGATCTCCACACAACGGAGCGTAGTGGGACGCTGCCCGGCGTCACCGTGTAGCAGAGCCCAGTAGATCTTGCGAAGCTGAGAAAGCCGTATTGGGCATTACCGCGGAGACTCACAACGCGGGCGCAATCCGTCAAACATGATCGCGAGGAGGCGATCCGCGATTTCCTCCGGGTTCAACTCTCCGTCGGGCTTGTACCACCGCGGTACCGTGTTCAATGCGGCGAAGACCGCCAAGAAAACAAACTTGGGGTCGCAGGGAGCAATACTTCCATCCGCGATCCCTTCCAAGATGATTTCCTGCAAGCCCTTTTCAAGCCGAGTGCGTCCCTCTTTCAAGACCGCGCGATTCTCAGGAGACTGAACGTCGTCGGCGTAGAGGACGAGACAGGCCCCGAAATCCTCGGTTGCAAATTGCACATGCCGCCTGAAGAGAGTTCGCAGCCTTTCGAGCGCAGGCTGCGAACGATCCCGAGCCTGGGTCAAAGCCTCTTCGAGTCCAACCAGTCCCTGCTGCACGCACTCGAACAGAATCTCCTCTTTGCTCGGGATGTAGTGGTAGAGGGTTGGCTTGGTCACGTGAAGGATCTCGGCTAGATCGCTCATGGAGACATTCGCGTATCCTCGTGAACGGAACGCCGCGGCCGCCGCACTCAAGAGGGCATGCCGCTTGAGTCTATACTGCGCCTCCCGGTTCAATAGCTCCGAGTTCCAGGATTCCGAGCTTACTTTCCTCGCATTTTTGACTCGAGGCACGAAAACGACCTCCAAATTAAAACGTACGCTGTGTTTGACAATCTAATTATAGCACACTATTTGACCGGAAGACAAGTTAAGTTACCTATGTTTCTATTATATTTACCTATTGACAAGTATGTATACCACGTGGTATACTACGCCAAAGTTCGCGGATCCGCAGTTTCCTTAGGAGGCTTGCTTTGGCGGTGCTCACCGAACAGGCAAACGCTGCTCTGTGGATTACAATCTCGCGCCCTGAGGCCCACAATGCCATCTCCTCAGAATTGGTCGACCAACTCATTGGAGCGCTGGACCGAGCTGAAAGCGATGGGGAGGTGCGCGTCCTCGTGCTCACGGGAGCCGGCAACGCTTTCTGCGGGGGGGCCGATCTCAAGGACGCATTCTCGGACCTCAATTCCTCAGAAGATCACCTATCCTCGTTCCTGGAGAAAGCCCGGCGCTTGCTCTCTCGCCTACGCTCTTGTCCCAAACCCATGATCGCGGCGATCAATGGCCTCGCCATCGCGGGAGGGCTTGAACTCGCCCTCTGCTGTGACATCGTTATTGCTGCGGAATCTGCCCGCCTGGGAGATGGCCATGCCAACTATGGCCTGTTACCGGGCGGGGGCGGAGCCGTGCTCCTCCCGCGTCTCGCCGGGACCCGACGCGCCAAGTACATCCTCTTCACGGGCGACACTTTTTCGGCGCGTGAGATGCTGGTCGCGGGCATCGTCAACCAGGTGGTGCCCGATACTCAACTGCGCGAGGCGACCCAGGCTCTGGCCGACAAGATCGCTTCCAAGAGTCCGCTTGGAATCCGCTACTTGAAGCGCATCGTCGACGATGGGATCGAACTGCCCCTCGAAACCGCACTCCGCCTGGAAAACGAGACCTTCGCTACTTACCAGCACTCGGCCGACTTGGCCGTGGGACTACGCGCATTTGTCGAAAAGCGCAAGCCTGAATTTCTAGGACGCTGATTCCGGTAAGCGGACGGCGCATACGCCAATGGGGAAGGAGGATTCACCATGCAGGTCAATTACGGGCAACTCTTCCTGCAGATCGCGCGGCGGTTTGGTGACAAGGAAGCTGTCGTCAACCTCGAGCGCAATCGACGCTATTCCTTCAGGCAATTCCACAAGATGACCAACCGAGTGGCGCGGATGATTGGTGAGCGCCTCGGTCTTGGCCCGGGAGACGTTTACCTCAACATCCTCGAGAACGACAGCATGAGCCTCTTGTCTTTCCCCACGCTCTTCAAGTCCAACCAGATCGGGGCTTGGGCTAATTTCCGAGACAGCACGGAAGAACATCTCCGGATGGTCGACTTCGTCAAGGCCAAAGCTGTGTTTATCGAACGAGCGCTGCTGGACAAGTACTATACCGAATTGTGTCAGCGCGGCGTCAAGATCGTGGTGATGGATCCATTGGCCGAGGCGCGTGCAGGCGTCTACTACTTTTGGGATCTCGTCGAGAGCGTTTCCGACGATGAATTGGGGATTGAACTGGACCCCGATGGGACCTCGCTCTACCGCTTCACCGGTGGGACCACCGGCCAAGGCAAGTGCTGCATCTATTCGCCGCGGAACTGGATGGCCACCCTCCAGTACATCTACTGCTTTCCCGCCGAGAATTTCTTCGATCCCAGCTATCGTCACCTGACCCTGATGCCCCTCAGCCACGCCTCGTCGCTCTTCATGTTGTGGTGTTGGTTTAAGGGCGTCTCGCACCTGACCATGAACGTACCGGACCTGAAGGGATTCTGCGCCAACGTTCAGGCGGAGAAGGTTTCATCGACCATGCTCGTCCCAACGGTCCTCTATCGCTTTTTGGAGGTGGATCTTCACCAGATGTATGACCTGTCGAGTCTGAAGAAAATGTTCTACGGTGCTTCTCCCATGAACCCAGAGAAACTCAAAGGACTGCAGACAAAGTTCGGGAACATTTTTGTGCAAGCCTACGGGGCGAGTGAGACACTCGCACCCGTCTCGCTCCTGGCCACCGAGGACCACGTCGCCAAAACTCCTGAAGAGGAGAAGCGTCTCAGTTCTGCGGGCGCGCCGGTCGCCAACGCGGAGATCCGCGTGATGGGTCCGAACGGGCGCGAACTCCCTTCAGGTGAGGTTGGCGAGTTCTGGATTCGATCAGAAGGCACGATTCGGGGTTACTATCAGAACCCGGAGGCCACCCAGGCGGAATTCGAAAACGGATTTTGGAAATCCGGCGACATGGGTTACCGGGACGAACATGGATATCTATACATCGTAGATCGCAAGAAAGACATGATCATCACAGGAGGGTTTAACGTTTATGCGGGCGAGGTTGAAGCCGCCCTCCTGAGTCATCCCTCGGTGACTAATGCCGTGGCCGTGGGCATCCCGCATGCTGAGTGGGGCGAAGCGGTTCATGCTGAAGTGGTACTCAAGCCAGGTGCGACCCTGAGCGCCGAGGAATTGATCTCCTTCTGCAAGGAACGTATTGGCTTTAAAGCTCCCAAGTCGGTTTCCTTTGTCGAAAAACTACCCATGACACCCATCGGCAAGGTCCTCCGCTTCCAGGTCCGTGCCAAATACTGGGAAGGCAGGAAGAGGAATGTTAACTGAGGCGTTGGCAGGAATCTCGCAGAGGGCGGGCTAATGGATCCAGTCTACATTGTCGGTGTCGGAATGACGCCGCTCGGCAAGCTTCCTCACTGGAGCGTCAAAGACCTGGCACGCCAAGCGGTGGGGGCCGCGCTCGCAGACGCAGGCTGCTCTCTGGATTCCATTGAAGGCGCTTTCTTTAGCAATGCGACCCAGGGGCACATGGAAGGACAGCAAGTCATCCGAGGGGAGATCGCGCTGCGCGCGCTGGGCCTATCGTCGATTCCGATATTCAACGTCGAGAATGCCTGTGCCTCGGGCAGTTCCGCTCTGAACTTGGCGGTTCAGTTCATCCGGGCGGGTGATGGTGATGTGGCGCTCGCCGTCGGCGCGGAAAAGATGTACTCCGAAGATCGCGTCTGCATGCTGAGCGTGTTTGATGGGGGTTGGGATGTCCACACGGTCGAAGCAAACAAGGAACGCCTTCTTCAGCTAGGCCGAGGGGTCGAACCCCCTCCAGGAACCACCTCGACCAAACCCTACAGCATCTTTATGGACGTCTATGCAGCCTTGGCGCGCTTTTATATGCGCGAGTTCGGCGTCACCGAACAGCAACTCGCCGCCGTCTCCTCCAAGAACCATTGCCATTCGGTCCACAATCCACTTTCACAGTATCGCAAGCCTTACACGATCGAAGAAGTGCTCGCTGCCCCACCGATTGCGTACCCGCTCACTGTACCGATGTGCGCGCCGGTCAGCGATGGAGCCGCGGCGGCCGTGGTGTGCAGCGAACAGGGACTCAAGCGATGGGAGCTCGACGCGAACCGCGCGATTCGAGTGCTCGCCTCGGTGGTTCAGAGCGGCACCGACCGAGATCCCAAAGATCTCGTGAACCACATCACCGCCCGCGCGGCGCGGCGTGCTTACGAGAAAGCCGGCATTGGACCGGAAGATATTTCGGTCGCCGAGGTTCATGACGCGACGGCCATGGGCGAAATCATTCAGGTGGAGAATCTGGGATTCTGTCCTGTGGGGGAAGGCGGAACAGCTGCACTGTCGGGCGCGACCGCCTTGGGTGGACGCCTTCCTGTTAATCCCTCTGGAGGGCTCGAGTCCAAAGGGCATCCCGTTGGCGCGACTGGCTTGGGGCAGATCTATGAATTGGTCACTCAGTTGCGCGGCGAAGGAGGAGCACGCCAGGTCGAGGGCGCGCGTCTGGCTCTCGCCGAGAACGGTGGAGGACTGTACGGCATCGAGGAAGCCGTTGCTTGTATCACTATACTCGGCAAGTAGATGTGCAGGTTCATATCATCCGTTGAGGAAACCTCATGAAGCTTCAGGATAGGGTCGCCATTGTGACGGGAGGTGCGTCTGGACTGGGCGAGGCCACGGTGCGCGAGTTGATTGCTGGCCATGCCTACGCCGCAATTTTTGACATACAGACCGACCGAGGAGCCCAACTGGCTGGTGAGTTGGGCGAACGGGCCATGGCGCTGGTGGTGGACGTGACCGATGAAGATTCCGTCACGGGCGGTGTACGTCGAGTGGTGGAAAGATTTGGGGCGATTCATATCTGCGTGAATTGTGCCGGCGTGCCTTTTGCTGCCAAGACGGTTGGCCGCAATGGCGAACCATTCCCGCTGGCGCTCTTCCGCAGGGTCATCGACGTGAACCTCATCGGGACCTTTAACGTCATGCGACTGGCCGCCGCCGAGATGGTCAAGAACCAGCCGGACGCTGATGGCGAGCGGGGTGTTATCGTCAACACCTCCTCAGGGGCAGCGTTCGACGGACAGGTTGGACAGGCCGCATACAGCGCAAGCAAGGCAGCCATCATCGGACTGAACCTGCCGGTGGCACGCGATTTGAGCGAAGCGGGGATCCGGGTCAACGCCATTGCGCCGGGGCTCTTTGATACTCCTTTGGTAGCCACCCTTCCCGAAAAGGCACGCGCGGCATTAATCGACACCACCCTCTTTCCCCGCCGCATCGGGCAACCCGAAGAGTTTGCCCGCCTCGTCCGGCATATCGTCGAGAACTCGTACATGAATGCGGAAACCATCCGCTTCGATGCGGGCGCGCGCATGAATCAGCGGTAGCCATCCTCGCTCCACGCGGTATGCCGCGGGGGACCAAGCTTTCGCGTTTCAACAATGTTTCTACCTCAATCGCGATATTCGCGACTAGATCAGCACACTACAATCTGTCGATGACTCGTGAGACAGTTGCACTAAGACGGCTCCGCCCGGGAGGCTCATGAAGATCGATGCCGGAGTTCGCATTCCGAATCTGATGGATGTTGCTCCAGTCGTGCAGGCAGCCGAAGAACTCGGATTCGATGGACTCTGGACGAGTGAGATTCAGCACGATCCGTTTTTGCCCCTCGCCATCGCGGCTGAACATACTCGCCGAGTCGACATCGGCACTTCCATCGCCGTAGCGTTTGCCCGCTCGCCTACCAGTCTTGCGCATATGGCATGGGATCTCGCCGGCGCATCCAAGGGAAGATTCATCCTGGGTCTGGGAACCCAGGTCAAGGCTCACATCGAGCGGCGTTTTGGCATGGCGTGGGAACCTCCCGTGCCAAAACTCCGCGAGATGATCCTGGCGATGCGCGCCGTTTGGCGCGGCTGGCAGGCCGATGGCCAGGTCAACTTCCGCGGTGACTATTACCAAATCACCCTGATGACGCCGTTTTTCAACCCGGGACCGATCGACTTTCCGGACATTCCCATTTACATTGCCGGCGTGAACGAGCATCTCTGCCGGCTCGCGGGAGAGCTCTGCCAGGGCTTTCACGTTCATCCTTTCCACACAACAAAGTACATTCGCGAAATCATTCTGCCCAATATCGAGCGGGGTGCCCAAAGGACGAACCGCGCGCGTAATGATGTTCAACTGTCGAGTCCCATCTTTGTCGCAACGGACGAGGCCGAACGCGAGACCGTCCGCGCCCAGATTGCTGTCTATGCATCGACTCCCAGCTATCGCCCGGTCCTCCAAGTCCATGGGTGGGAGCATATCGGAGAGCAGTTGAGCGCCCTCGCCGGGCGTGGCGCGTGGAACGAGATGCCGCATTTCATCACGGATGAAATTCTGGAGACAATCGCGATCGTCGGGCCGCTTGATCAAGTGCCGGACCTAATTCTTCGGCGGTACAGCGGGCTCATCGATCGGCTCACGCTCTATAGTCCCTTCACACTGGAGGAATTGCCCAAATGGCGCGGGTTGGTCCAGACACTCAAAGGATGAGAACGCTAGATGTCACATAGCAGCCGCGTTGGGCATCCGTGATGGCCCGACAAAAACGCCCGGGCACTTGACGGTGAATCTTCTGGCAGTATGCATGACTCGAATCAAGGGGATGGCGAACAGAACGGGAGTCATCTGACACCAGGCCTTCGGGTATCGCGAAGATGGAACAGTCGCGAGCCGGAGGGTCTGTTCATGTCTCTTCCAAATGGGACTTTTCTACTGCAGGCTGTCTCAAGCGCTTTGCGTTGTGAATACAATAACCGTGTGACACCCATATGCAACGAAGACTTGCCACATTGGCCGGCGGCACTGCTCGCCACAAGAAAAGGCGGCCCCTCAAGGGTCGCCTTTCTCCGTTACTATGACCCTAGTACTTCCATTCAGCTCCTAATGTCAAAGCTTGCCTGTTGCGTTTCCATGGGGTCAAGTCCGCGATCGTGATGGAGGAGCTACGGAATACGACTTTAGTAAATGCGATAACCTCAGCTATGATATCCCGAACCTTCATTCCAGTCAATCCTCTCATGTGTAAGATCGTGGACGCTTACCTGATGAAAGAATGCCTTGTCCAATCACCTAATCCCCCAGTCACTCATTTGCCAGACTATCCAGCCATCTGACTATCTTACTGTCACACCATCCTTCGCGGCCGATACTGAATCGCCTCGGCGAGGTGCGGGGTCTCAATTTGGTCGCACTCCGCCAGGTCCGCCCACGCTGATGACGCAATCGTCCGCGCCAGCTTCAAAATGCGATGAAATGCCCGGGCGCTCAGCTGCATCTGCTGTCCCGCCCAGTGCGCGGAACCTACGGCATGGCTGCCTTCAACAGACTCCGCCCCGTCGCATCGATCCCACAATGCTGCCGCACCTCCGACGGCCCCATGTCCCCATTGCACTGCAGACCTGTCCCCCCAAACCGCCGCCGCTGCCGCTCGCGCGCCTTTTCCATCCCCTCCGTTTCACTTCGGGGACGCTTCGCTGCCCCCTCCCGAATCTTGGCCGAACTCTCCCCCAGCCGGTCCCCCGCCAACTTTTCGTAATCTACCCGCGGTACTTCAATATGAATATCGATCCGGTCGAGGAGCGGCCCACTGATCCGTTTCTGATAGCGCAGAACGGTGCCGAGGCTACACGTGCACTCTTTGACCGGGTCGCCATAATAGCCGCACGGACAGGGATTGGCCGCGGCCACGAGCATGAAATTGGCCGGGAAGGTGAGCGTCCCCTGGGCTCGACTAATGGTCACCACGCGATCTTCCAACAACGTGCATTGGTCACAACCTCCATTGTGTAGACAAGGACATCATAGCAGCACTGGCCCGCTTTGTGCAAGCGTGCTGGCGGCCAGCTAACAGCGCGTAATGCGACACCGTCTTACAATAGGTTCTCAGGAGTATGACTTGGTTTGCGGAGCTGAGCCCACCGATCAGGTTATTGTTGTTCCTGAAGGTCTATTCTGTGGCTTGTCCCGGCCGAAACCTCATGCCTGGAAAGAGGCCATTGCCACCGGTATGGCTGAGAGGTAGTGATCACGCCATTTGATGGGGAGGCGGAATCGCCATACAATGGAACTGAGAGTTGGAAACAATGGGCTGCTCACTTGGACGGAGCGGTTCGTGCCTTCGGGAATGGCGGCCCTTTTGCTTTCCACAGTTCACTTATGGATGATCCTGTTCGACTGGTGGAGCGGCAGCCGTTTGCGGCCCACGGCCGGGATGATGCTGGGACTCGGGCTCGGCTTGATTGGAATCGCGCTTCTCGTTCTTCCCAGTCTGCAAGCGGATCCCGGATCCGTGGACCGGCTGGGCGTGTTTGTGCTTTTGTTGGCGGCCCTCTCCTGGGCGGTGGGGGCGATGTATTCCCGCCAGACCGATGTCCCTCGCTCGCCGCTGCTCGGGACGGCACTGCAAATGATGACGGGCGGGCTGTGGCTGCTCCTGGTCAGTCTCTTCACAGGCGAAGTCGACCAGCTGCGGCTTGACTCCATCTCCCTGCGCTCAGTGCTCGCGGTAGGCTACCTCATCCTCTTTGGGCAGCTGGTGGGCTTTACCTGCTATGTGTAGCTGCTGAGGGTGAGCGCCCCGGCGCGGGTTTCCACCTATGCCTTTATCAACCCCGTGGTCGCGGTGTTTCTGGGCTGGGCCGTGGCGGGGGAGCGCTTCACGGCGTCTACCTTGGTCGGCGCACTGGTCATTTTAACGGGCGTTGGGCTCATCACGATCTTCCAGCCGAAAGGCCCCAGCCCTGTTCCAGCACCGCCGCAAATGGGGATGGACTGAGCGGCGGTAATAGGGCGATAAAATCCAGAATGGGCTGAAACCCCCTGGCCATTCGCCGTCTTAGCACTGAATGCTGATACAGACTGATCGCCGGCTAGCCACTCCAGAACGCAACTAACAAACAAGTCGCGCCGGCGTGCCTCATCAGGCTCGTATGCTTTCTTCCCCTCTCGCGCCTTCCGTTCTACCCTTGCCCTCGGTTCCCCGTCCAATGCTGTGCGAGTCTGCAATGCAATCTGCTTGGCCATCTGGTCGGCGAGCTGTAGATACCTGCCGGTGGTCGCTAAGCTGCTATGCCCAAGAAGCGACTGAACGAAATTGACTGGCGCACCTCCCTGCAGGTAATGCACCGCGATCGAATGGCGCAACGTGTGCGGAGTGATCGAGCGCGTGATGCCGGCGGCTTTGGCATAATGCTTGATCCGCAACTCGACATTTCTCGATGTCAGTGGTCGGCCGTCTCGGCCGGCGAACACCAAGCTCTTTAATTGTCTCCTCTCGATCTACTCCTGCAGCGACTGCACAAACGGAGGCTTGAGGTAAATGCGGCGTTCCTTGTCCCCTTTCCCGAGAATCCGAAGACTACCATCGCCAGGGTCGATGTCCTCCACCCGAAGACCGACCGCTTCGCTCACGCGCAATCCGCCGCCATACATGACTTGGAAGAGTATTCGATCCCGCTTACGGACAGCCGAGTCGCCCGACAGTGCGGCGAAAAAGGATTCCATTTCCTCAAGGGTCAAAGCTTTCGGAAGACGTTTCCCGACTTTCGGCATCGGCAGCCGCTGGGCAGGATCTTGGGTCAAGCATCCCTCCATGACGAGATAGGCAAAGAATCGCTTGAAGATAATCACCCGATCCCCGACGGTTTTTGCCGCGAGGCGACGGGACTGCAATCCGGCAACGTAATCCCGCAGGTGCGGGAAGGTGACATCTTAGGGTGCGCAGACTTGCGGGGGGCAGGAGCGGAAGAAATCGTTCAGCACCCATCGATACACGGCGATGGTGCGCGGCGAGTGATTCTTCAGCTGAAGGAAAGCGAAAAAACCGCGAACGTTCTCATGGTCGACCGAGAGCGCCATAGGCAGATCCTCGATATGCTACGTATTGCTGCCTTGCCGGCGACCATTCTATCGCGAATGCCAGCCCTGGGCAATTTCCGGAGAGCTACCGTTTTGTCGGGTAAGCGTGTGTTATCTACCGAAGGAGGGAGCTCGCCGGACTTCGTAAAGCTATCGCTTGACGAAGCGCCGTTCCGATCTCACTTGGTACATTCTCATCGTCCGCATGTAAATCCGAAACCCCAGGATCCCAACTTCAAGATCCCGCGGTTCTCTGCTACGACAATCTACTGTTTTCTTGTGCTTCCGAGAGATGACGAGGTATTGCGCCGAGCTGGACAAAAAGCTCGCCGTACACACGAGCACGAAATCGCGCGTGAAGAGTGGCGGCTTGATTCCACAGCCTCGCTTCGGTGCTAGATAGCTTTCGCCTGACGCA
>JAMDCU010000006.1 GCA_023489485.1 Chloroflexota bacterium | reverse complement strand
CGTCTCTGGAGCTGACGTACTTCCCTCGGGTATCTGCTGCTCGATGCCCTGGTGCGGTCGCGCGCGATTGAAGTATGCCACGTATTCCCGGATCACCCGATACAACTGTTGCTCCCCCGAGACCAGGATGTGGTCGAGACATTCTCGCCGCACACTGCCCAAAAACCTTTCACAGATCGCATTCGCCTTGAGCGCACGATAAGGCGTCTTCAAGATTCTGATCGATGTGCCCGCCGCGACCCGCGTGAAGGCGTCCCCATATTTGCTATCGCGATCTCGAATTAGAAACCCTGGGGATTGACCCAACGGCGTTGCTTCGCGCAGTTGTTGAGCGACCCAGTCATCCGGCCGTGACCGCGTGACACCAAAATGAACAATCCGCCGCGAAGCTAACTCAACGATGAAAAAGAGATCCAGCGGACGAAACCCGACGTCGATGACCGGCAACAAGTCGCACGCCCAGATGTCTTTGGCGTGGTTCTTCAAAAAGGTCGCCCAGGTTTGTGAAGTGGGTTGGGCAGGACGGACGCGGGTAATGTAAGTTTGGATGGTGTGCTTGGCGACGCTCACCCTCAGTTTGAGCAATTCCCCACGAATGCGTTCGGCTCCCCGCAACCGATTCTCCCATGCCATCTGTTGAATTAGCGCGACGGTTTCTGCTTCCAATCTAGGACGACCGCTGCGATGGCGTGATTTGAATTTCCAAAACAACCGAAAACCCTGGCGATGCCAACGGAGAAGCGTGTCGGGTTTGAAGATGAGGAGCGCCTCTTTCCAATTTTTGACGCGGCTGGCAAGGAGGACGAGCCAGAGACGATCAGCTTGCGAAACGGTAGGCTTTTTGACTTGGCGGTGAAGGATAATCAGTGGTTGGCGAAGCGGAGCGTTTTCAGCGACCAGGTCGGCTTTACTGCGTGTCACGTCGGCGGCAGGACTGAACACAATTGAATGGCGGGAAGGTTGAGTGAAATGCAGGAGCGTATGTTCAAGGAAGGTGACGAGACAAACGACAAGTGGGGTCAGCCAATGGAAGAGAATGAGCACGCGGATCGACTCCCGGGAAGCTGTCAAAAACTTCAAGAAAGTGTATCTACCGTCCCGTTGGAGTCAAATTCCGCACGGACGGGGTTTTCAGCCACCACAGGCAACAAGACGTCACCAAAAGTGACGCTGAACCTGTGTTCGCTTGACAAGAACAACCCGCATAGTTTTTCTTCAAAGTGTGTGTCGTTTGGTCGATATTATCTCCTTCTGCAACGCAAAAATCAGTGTAGAAGTTCGAATTGTAAGCAACACGCGCGGTTACTCCTTTGGCCGATCCATCCCCACGCTTACGAACAACCACCTTCAGAGCGGTCCTTTTGTCTTTCACGAAAGCCTGGCTTTCCAACGCTTGAACTGGCGTGATGCTGTCGATCGATAAATCAACAGAGGAGTCTCCTTGCATTCCTACCACATCTATCGGGGTAAGTCGCAGGGTGGTCATGCCGTTGCCCAGCTGTCCACGAGTGTTGTTGCCCCAGCACTTCGCGGCTCCGCCAATGACAGCGCAGGTGTGGTCATAGCCTGTTGAAATTGCGGTCACGCCGCTGGTCATCTGTACTACACTAACGGGAGTGGAGCGGCTGACTCGTGTGCCATCGCCCAATTGTCCCACGCTGTTTCGTCCCCAGCACTTGACAGCTCCGCTTGAGGTCAGCGCACAAGTGTGCGAATTGCCAGCTGAGATCGCACTTACGCCACTCGTGAGGCCAACGACGTCTACGGGTGCACCTTGATAGACAGTCGTCCCGTCACCCACTTGACCATCCTCATTGGATCCCCAGCACTTGACGCCTCCACCCGTGGTTAGGACGCAGACGTGGTTGCCGCCCGCCGCAATCTGACGGATGCCACTCGTCAGCTCGCTTCCATCTGAAATAGAGAAAAAGTTGTAGCTATCCCAGCATGCCACGCCGCCGGCTGCAGTCAGAGCACCGCTCGTATAGTTCCCTGTTGAGATTCCACGCATCCCACTCAACAAACCCGGAACATCAAGCGGAGTGGAGTGATGGTTGCCGCCCCAGCACTTGATTCCACCACTTGCAGTGAGGGTACACCTCGAATACCCGCCCGCCGATACGGCGACGGCATTGCTCGCTAAGCCGCTCACATCAACGGGATGACATGTGACGGCCCCGGCCCCATCGGCGTCGCCATGCGTCAAAACTCGATTTCACCCGTGTGGCATAGGTAAAATAACAAAAGCCTGCGAGAGCGTCGCGCGCTGGCAGGCCTCCACCTCACAATTTGATCATAGCGCTATCTCAGAAAAAAGACAAAGCCCTATTGCCCCCGCCCAATATCTCCGGCAGACAGAACGGAAAGAGGTCAAGCCTAGTCCGGGAGACCTAACCAACACAGGACTACTTGTTTCCTCTTCAAAGCGCACGTCATGGATTGGCGATCCGGGACGCGCATACCACCTAAGAGCCTTTCTTCTCGTACTGTAATGCCCCTTGGCAGGAACTACCTGCATCCGCCGTACAGCCGTAACAGTGCAGACCAACGAGGATCTCCTGCGCTACCAAATGGAGGGCAACCTCCTTAGCGGGAGACTCACCTAATCGAATCGGCTTGCCGTTTCGCAGGCGGAGCCCCATCGCCTGGTTGAAATCGCAGTCATAAATGAAACCGTCCCAAGCTACGCTGACCATGTTCCGACACATCAGATAGTCAAGAGTGGAGGGATTGAAGGCTGCGGCGAGAGAGGCCCAGTAGGTATCATACTCATGCCGAGCTTTCAGACGATTGGCAAAGCGACCAAGCGGCATGTTGACCATCGTGAGCAACTGATTGAAGGAGATGGCAAAGCGGCTAGCGAGCTCCTGCTTGTACTCGGCCTCCAGTTGCCGCTGCGAGGGCGGCAGAAAGGCGCCGATCGGATTGTACACAACGTTGAGCACCAGTCCCGAGCCTTCGCGGCCGTATCCAAGCTCGTTGAGTCGTCGGAGCGCCGCAATCGATTTGTCGAAGACACCGCCACCGCGCTGCTGGTCCACATTTTCTCGAGTATAGCAAGGCATGCTCGCCACAATCTCGACCCCCTGCTCCGCCAGGAAATTCGGCGTGTCCTGTTGGCCGGGCTCATAGAGGGCGGTCAGATTGCAGCGATCAATCACGTGGCGACCTTCTTTGACCAGCCGCTCGACCAGCCAACGGAATGAAGAGTTCAGCTCCGGCGCCCCGCCAGTGATGTCTACCGTGCGTGCCTCCGTAGCAGCAACAAAATCAACGGCGAGCTCGGCCATCGCACGCGACATGATCTCCGTGCGATGAGGACCGGCTTCGAGGTGGCAATGAGTGCAACTTTGATTGCACAGCCGACCAAGGTTGAGCTGCACCGTGTCAATCCGCGTGCGCTGGAGACGAATTCCTTCTCGCTCAATGCGCTGCTGAAAGGAAGGGAGTCCAACGGGCCGAAGGGTATCTGACATTGTCACGTGTTCCTGCTCCTCGATGTCACGGAAAAATGGCAAGCCCAATAAGGCGATCATCAAGAGGTCTTCGCGGCTGCGCCGGACTCGGCGCGCCACCTACGGCCAATGAGTGAGCCGACATAATCACGAATATCCACAAAGCGCATCGCCCCTCGGGGACATTCGGTAATGCACCGTCCGCAACCAACGCAGTCGATGGGATTCAGCTCGCCATACTTTTGAATGAACGACTTGATAGGGATGCCCTGATCGCAGGCCGCTTCGCAGATGTTGCAGGGAATACATTTCTGCCGATCGACTGCAATCTTATAGAATCCAAGCTTGTTGCCGACAATTCCATAGAGGGCGCCCCAAGGGCAAAGAAAGCGGCAGAAATTCCGATTCCCCATCCACGGAACTAGCAGAAAAGACGCAAAGTAGAGCGCCTGATCAAAAGTCCAGAAGAGGAAGATGTATTGCCGAGTGACATAGGATTGCGGCAGGGCTAGAAAGAGAAAGAGATAGCCGAGCAGCACTGCTAGAGACGCCCATTTTAGATATCTCAACTTCCAGGATACTGCTCCCTTGATCGTGTGCTGCCAAAAAGCGTTCCCTGCGGTATCGCGGAGTCCGACACAGGGGCAGTTCCAACTGCAATCCGCCCTCCGCCCGAACGCAAAGACGACGACGAGATAAGCAAAGAACCAAAAGCTGCCGATCAAGTGGTTGTTAAAGAAATTGGAGCCGGTGACGTAAGGGAACACGATCCAAAGGGTCGCAACAAAAAAGGACAAGATCGCAATGCGCTTGCGGGTATACGGGTTCTTCTCCCGCGTCACCCTCCAGACGCCGAAGGTGATAATGGCGATCTTATCCGAGTAGGTACTGAGCCAGAAGGAATCAACCCAATGGAAATACGTCTGATTCGCGTAACCCAGGGCGGCATAGACCAACCCCAGGTAACTGATTGCCATGACCGTCCGTGTGATCCGTTCTTGCCGGCGCAGGATCGCCCCGGCCGCCGCTCCCTTGGAGATCGGCTTGATGGCAGCAGATGGCATGCTCATCGCAAGTACCTCCATGTCGTCTGCAGCATCTTGGCGCCAGCCTGGAGACTTGCCGAGAGCGAACCGCTGACCTTGGAATGCCCAATCCGCTTGCGGTACGAGACCGGGACCTCGCGCACACGCAGTCCGCGCCGCGCCGCCTTGATCATCATCTCGAGCGTCCATCCGAACGTCCCTTCCTGCATCTCCAGGGAGAACAGTCGATCCGCTCGAATGGCTCGGAAGGGACCGATATCGGTGACCGCGAGACCGCAGGTGAGCCGCAGGGCGAGCGAGAAGAAAATGTTCGCGGCGAAGGCATGCGGCAGGAGCGCGCCCCGTTCTCTGTGCCCTCGGATGCGGGAGCCAATCACCATGTCTGCTTCTCCCGCGGCAATCGGCTTGACGAGCCGCTCTATCTCCTGCGCATAATCGCTATAGTCCCCATCCATAAAGACAATTACCTCGGCATCGCCCACTTCCCGGATGGCTCTCAGACAGGCGAACCCGTAGCCCTTGCGGCTCTCTAACACAACCTGCGCGCCAGCTCCCCTTGCCCGTGCCGCCGTCTGATCAGTCGAGCCGTTGTCCGCCACAATAACCCGGTCCGTGAGAGGGAGCGTCCCGCTGACAACTCTGCCGATAGCAGCTTGTTCGTTGAGCGCCGGGATGATGACTGCGATTTTCAACGCAACCGTCCCAACCGCTGGAGCACATTGACCGTGTATCTGGGCAGGTCTGGTTTTCCAGAGGCGATGAGGAGCCCCAAATGAGACACCAGCAAATTCAGGTCGTCGGGCGTATCCACGTCATACCACGGCTCTAGGCATTCGACGTCAAGGCCGAGTGCTGTGATTCGATCGAGTGTTTGCCCGAGCACCCGGCTGGTACTCCATTCGATGCCCTCGAACAGATGCCGATGCAGAGTCCGCACGCCGATGAGGTAATAGCCCCCATCCAAACTTGGCCCCAACACCACGGACCGACTTTTGCCCAATGCCGATACCAAACGGTTCAAAGGGAGAGTTGGCAAATCAGTTCCCATGAGCGCGGAAAACTCATAGCCCCGAGTAGAGAGATGACTGAGGGCGTTGCTCATGCGCTCACCTAGATTGTCGCCGTTTTGAGCCACGAGCGCAACGGACGAACCCACCAGCTCTTGGAAGGCTCGACGCTGATCCCGAGGTGTGTAAAAGACAACAACGTCCGCTCCCTCTACGCGCCGCGCCAACTCGACCGCGTCAAGCAAGAAGCTGCGGGCGAGGTCCCTTGCTCCCGCCGAGCCAAGCACAGGGACCAGCCGGGTCTTGGCTTGACCCGCGATGGGCCATTTCGCAAAGATCGCGAGGGCTCTTGGGTAGTGCACGGCGTCCTTATCCAAGCGAGGCCTTGCTTTCAGCCCGAGTTGTGCCGTCACTGATCCACGCGCTGAGGCGGCGAACAGGACTCCAGGCCAGGAGCACGTAAAACGGCAGGTATTCGGCGAGGGGGACCCAAGAAAGCTCTCGCCAGACACCGGTTGCGTCGAAACTGATGTAGACGGTGCGGGCCAGCACCGAAGTCCCGGTCAGCAGAATCCAGCCCGTCGACGGGAAAACAACGAGGAAAGGCAGGACCCACGTCAAGTACCACGGGTGAATCGTCGGGGTCATCAAGAGAAATACAGCGGTCAGCCAAAACGAATACTTGAAAAGGGTCAAGTCATTCGCCTTTTCCAGCAGCGCGCGCAGGAAGAGGTAAGCAAAGAGACACGCAAAAACGACGAGTACGAATAGCTTGGCCCAGTGCAGAGCATCGGGTGGCCAGAGAAACTGTTCCAAAAGGCCGGCCAGCAAAGGGAAAAGGCTCCCATTGAATATGCCTCGGTCGACAAAATATAAAGATCCCTGCCACAACCCGGCACCTGCGCCGGCGAAGGGAAGGTAGAAGGCAGCAATGATCGTCGTGAAGATTGCGGTCCCCTTTTTCCCCCAAGGCAAAAAGAAGAGCCCGGCAAAGAGCAGTGGAAAGATCTTGGTCAAAAAGGCCAACGCCAGCGCCGCGGCGGATAGCGCCGTTCTTTTTCGAAGCAAGGCCAGAAAAGAGAGACCGGTCAGGAGCACGGCGAGTGAATCGATGTGACCGCTGTTGGCAAATTCGATGAGCGCCAGAGGAGACCAAGCATAGATGATCGAATAGCGGACGTCCAGACAGAGTTCCTTCAATATCCGGACAAGGATTGGAATCGAGAGCAGGTGGAACAAGGCTGAAAAGAGCCGCCAGGTCAGAATTGTAGGAGCGATCCTAAAGGCCACGGCAAAAACGAGTTGAGCGAGCGGCGGGTACATCGTATGAACATTCTTGTTCATCACCTGTTGCCAGTCCGAGTCCCGCAACAGTGCTAACGCGTTCGCATCCGGGCTGTAGGCGTACGGGTTAAAGCCGTTGTCCGTAGTTTTCCCATCCCAGTAATATCGATAGATATCATTGGAAAGCGGCAATGGCGATAAGAGCAGAGTCGCTTCGAAGACGACAGCGAACAGGAGGATCACGGCTACGGTCTGCGGAGTGGCAGGGCCCGTCTTCATCTTGCCGATATACCAGACGGCAAGCAGGTAGATCGAGAAAGGGAGGAAGAAGAAAACCTCCAGCCATGGCGAGGACCGGTTGAGGCCGGTGAACACAAGCAAGACAACGAAGGCAAGTTCCAAGAGCAGACCGAGGATTGGTATTATCCAGTCCCGATGGTAGCGAGCTGTGCCGGTCATAACTGTTCGCCTTTCCCTTTTTCTCTGCTCGGAGGCGCAGGAGGTAACCCTTCCTCGCGTTGGTCGATAAAGGATTTAGCAGATACTATGAAATGGGCGAGCCAAAAACTTCACAAAAGAGGATAAACGTTCCGAGGTGGTCGATTTTGGCAGTGAGCGATTGCGTATTCAGGTCCACGGTGGCATCCAGCCAGGGGTATAGTGGCGCCCCCGTGCTGTTATTGTCTTTGGAGACAGCGCTGGGGTCGTAATAGGCCATGTGCATATGGCCGCAATCCACATCCTGGTATTGAAAAGGATAATAGGCCTTGGGATCAAAGGAGATCGAGAACGCGGCCGGCGGATTCAAGGTCGCGCCTTCGGGACCAATCGCGTAAGCCATTCCGACAACGGCAATGTCCATCCGCAAAGGCACTTCGCTGGCCTTGATAGTGATTGACGAGGGCGGATGACCCTCTGCGTCCAGCACCGTCGTTCCCTTCGGCAGCCTGAGAGTTGCCAAATGGTCTTGAGAGATGACCTGAGCAGCAGCTCCAAGCATGCCCAGCGGCAGCGCCGTGGCCGTCGGTATGGCAGCGGGCGTTGCTTTGTTGGGCTCTGGCGAAATCGCGCCCGGCATGGAGGATTCCGGCGTCGATAATTCCGGCGTCGTGACTAGCGCGAACGACTGCGATTCTGTCTGCGGGGTCGACGAACGAGGGGCTCTCTCGGAGGTCAAGGCAGGCCCGCGTTGCCATAGGGCATACAGCACCAACGCCGGCAACATGGCTATGAGAGCAGACATGCGCGCGAGGAACCCAAACCTGTTCTTTCGGCTAGAGAGCAGACCAAGCCACTCCTCAGAGGGAGACTGCTTCACCGGCGATTTTCCATGGCATCAACGAGCAGCGAACGTCACTCGGCCTGTTGGGCCGCGCCGCATTCGGGGCAAAACTTTCCCGGTTGGATCTGCTTGTTACAATTCCGGCATGTGAGCTCAATCGACTGACTTTTCGCAGTATTATCGTTCGGCAGGGTGGTTGGCCCCTCTTCCGCCTCTCTCATCGTCGAGCGAAATTCACCAAGCATCTTGCCCGTGGATCGCCCAATCTCCGGCAAACGGGCAGGACCAAAGATCAAGAGCGCGACGACCAAAATGAGAACCAAATGAGTGGGTTGTAAACCGAACGGCATTTCTGTTGCTCCTTTCAGTTTTATCGTATCGCTCGGAGCGAGATAGAGCCATTAAATCGCAAGCTCGAATGTGATGAACATTGCCCTAGGCCGCTGATGCGCATTCCAGAAGCGCGCGTTCCACCAGCACCTTCGCAATCTGCACCTTGTATCGGTTCGCTTCCAGGGGACGTGAATCTGCCGCCGCCGCGGCACCCGCCGCCCCTGTATTGCGACTGTCAATCGACTTGCCTGCGATCACTTGTTCAGCCTTGGTCGCCCGGTAAGGCTTGGGGGCAACTGCATTCAGACAGATCCGTGCCGCTCCACCACCCACGAAGACGGCTGCGTTCACGATCGGAAAATCAATCGACTTGCGGAGCGCGAACTTGACAAAGGCACTCCTGGCGCCCACGTCCGGGGCGGGGATTTGGACCTCGGTCACAATCTCATCCGTGTCGAGCACGGTGCAACTCGCCACTCTGACATCCCAAAAGTCTTCTGCGATTATGGTCCGCTTGGTCGTCTTGATCCTCGCGTCGAGTGCCACGAGTGACGGAGCTGTATCACTCGGGTGGACCGCGATACACCCGTTGACGGCCCCAAAAATGGAGTGATAGCGATTGTCTCCCGCGAGCGCAAAGCAGGTCTTGCCTCCTTTACGCAGACACTCAAACCGATTCTGCGGTGCGCGAAAGTACCAGCACCGGTGCAACTGGGAGATGTTGCCCCCAAGCGTCCCCATCCTCCGGATGTGAGGCGAAGCCGCCCGCCCCGCCGCTTGCCCCAGAGCGGTGTACCTGAGCCGAACAATGGGGTCCGCGGCTATGTCCGCGAGTCGAGTCCCTGCCCCTATTTTGAGCAAACCTCCTTCTTCGTGAACATAGTCCAGGCCCTGAATCGTCTTGAGATTGACGATCAATTCGGGATACCCGGGGAGAATCTCATCCTTGAGCCGCCCGATCAAGTCCGTCCCGCCGGCAATGAAGACCGCGCTTTTGTTCTTCAGCGCCGAGGTCGCTTCCTGGATCGAGGTGGCATTCAGGTGATCGAATCTTCTCATCTCGCCTTTTATGCCTTGCCCAACGCTTTGAGGACCTTGTCAGGGGTGATCGGGTTGTCGATCCATTTACCAATGGCATTGAAGACGGCACTACTAATCACGGACTGATCCCAGAAATTCTCGCCAGCCCCGGTAGACCCGTAAACCCCTCCGCCTGTTCGCGTTTCGACGGTGATCGTTTGCATGGCCGGGATGTCCAGGATTGTGGCCGGTTTATACTCGAGGGTGCTGCCGTTTAGCAGCACTCCCGTGGCCTTGTCAAAGATATAGTCTTCCGTTTTCGCCTTACTGATCGTCCACACCATGCATCCTTCGAGTTGACCTTCAAAGGAGGAGGGCCTAAGCACCTTGCCAGCATCGGCCACTCCAATCATCTGAGTGACTTCCACCTGGCCGATCTCCGTGTCCACCTCAACCTCGCCAAAGATGATGTTCACAGGACCCAGTTTTCTCAGCGTTCCATCATAACGCGTGGGAGTCGGTCCTTGCCAAAGACTATTCAGGCTCCCCAGCTGGCCAACGGCGTCGCTCACGAGCGATTTGAAAGGAACGGTCTTGGAGGGATCAGCCTTGAGATAGACCGTCGACTCCTTGGTATCGACTTGCTCAGGCTTGACCTTTAGGTTAGCAGCACCCGCTGCCATAATTTTGGCCTTGAGGTCAATGGCCGCTTGCTGGGCGGCATAGGCTGTGGATCCGATGCCCGAACCGCCGACAATAAAAGAGAAAGGCGCCACGGGGTCCATCTGAACAACGACATCTTCGAGACGCGCTCCCACCTCTTCGGCCACTACCATCGCCAACGCATCCTGCCCAAAGACACCAAAGTAGGCGCTCCCGAACGGCATATAGACCTTGCCATCCGTCTTGAGTTTCAGCGAGATGGCTGTGGTGGAACCCCAGCCGTGGCTATCTCTCATCCGAAAACCCATCCCATGCATTCTCCCGTTCGCCAGCTTCCGGGTTCCGGCGGGGTGCCATTTCCAACCAATGGCTGCCTTGCCTTTTTCCAGACATTCTTTCACGCTGGGCTCCGGAGTATGCATATTCTTCAAGAGTGTCTCGGTCGGATCCTGGTTCAGTTGTTCGGCAATGCTGTGAATGGCCCTCGCCAAGAGGTCGGAAGAAGCCGGAAAGCCCCGGAGATACGCCCCGCGCGCAGTGTTCGTATACACATAAGTCGTCTCATTCTTGATATGCAGAGCCTTGGTCATTCTAAAGGCGGCAAGATCGGTGGTCGATCTTTCAATATCCGATTCCACGCCGGAGCTGGCAATGGTCTTGCCATGTGCCGCCAGAATGATGCCGTCGTTATTGAATCCAACCTTGACGTGCGCGTAGACCTGGCTTCCCGCCACGTCAAAGACCTCTCGCCGCGTGTACGCCAAGCGAACCGGTCTCCCCGTTCGCTTCGCAAGAAGCGGTACCAGCCGTGATACCCGACGCGGATCGGAATCACAATAAGAGGCGCCGACATACAGAGTGATAGGGCGGACTTGAGCCCAGGGAAGTTGAAATGCCTCTCTCGCCACCGCCAGTCCCTTATCCCGATACAGAGGAGGGGTATACAGAATCGGACCTTCGCTGTCCATCGGGTCTTGCTCCCACTTGGAAATAATAGTCAAGGGCATGGAATGGAAGGTGGTCGTCAAGGGGGCGGCGTAATCAAACTCGACCACGTGATCGCACTCCTGGAAACCGGCAACCACATTCCCGTCCTCCCAATTATTGACCAGGTCGACGTTGCTCGGTTTGGCCTCCGGATGGAGTACCGGAGCATCCGGATCGAGTGCCTCTCTGGGGTCGAGAATATGGGGCAATACCTCCCACTCGATCTTGATCCGCTTCAAAGCCTCATCGCACAGTTCCTCACTTTCGGCGGCCACCATGACTCCCACCTCATCTCCTTCCCGGCCCGCTTGATTACTGAGAACGGGAGTCTTGCTGGCGGGATAAGGCATCGGCATCGCCCTCAGCTCCGGATCATCCCAAGTGATTACAGCCTTCACGCCGTCCAGCGCTTCCGCTTGGCTGGTATCAATCCTCTGGATCTTGGCTCGCGCAAAAGGGCTCCGCAGCACTCGGGCAAAGAGCATATCAGGGAAAACGAGGTCGCGCGGGTATTTCGCCCGTCCGGTGGCAATGGGATAGGATAGGCTGCCAGGGACGCCTCGTTTCCCGACGACCCGGAATTTTTGATGATCGGGCTTTTCCGGCATTTTACTTGCCATCCCTCAGTCCCTGAGCGGCTTCCAATATTGCTTTGGCGTGCCGCGGGTAGGTGCTGCAGCGACAGAGATTGCCCGCGAGTGCCTGCCGCACATCCTCCTCGGTCGGATTCGGGTTCTTGTCCAGGAGAGCCTTGGCCGTCACGATAAAGCCTGGTGTGCAATAGCCGCACTGCATCGCATCATGCTTCATGTAGGCCTGGATGAGGGGATTCCACCTGGAGTTGGCGGCAATCCCCTCAATCGTTTCTATGGATTTTCCTTCGCACTCGACGGCCAGCGTGGTGCAAGAGAGAGCCGGTTTGCCATCGATGATGACCGTGCAGGAGCCGCACTCGCCGCGGTCACACATGGTTTTCGCCCCCGTTAATCCCAACTTGAATTGGAGTGTCTGCTGGAGCGTCCATTGCGGCTCGATCTGTACTGGATAGTCTCTTTCATTCACCCGGAGCGTAGTTACGGGAGCGGCGACATGAGGGTGCGCGGTGGCAAAGTGGGCTTGCAGTTCCTCAAACGTGGCAAACTTCTGGGCATCCACGGGGCAGGCATATTTGCTCTCGAACTCGGGCGCGGCCTGGAGTGCGCGCTCATCTGCAGAGGGAGTCCAACCAGCGCCGAGCGCCGCACTCCCAAGAGCCCAGCCAGCCTGTGTGAGAAACTCTCTTCGACTGACTCCCTTCTCACTCCCGTTCTGCTCTTCTTCTTTAACCATGCTCAGATCCTTTTTGATCTTTGGATAGCGGAGTAGAGCTAGGTTAAATGCCTCATTTCAGAACCATCCTCCAGCCACCGAGCGAATGGAAAAAGCACTTGCCTCCAGCGCCCCGCAATACTTGACGCTGTCGCGCGGCCCAAGGATAGGTCGCAGGGACAGCACCGGTATCAGAGATGGCGCCGCGAAAAGTGGCAGGTGCTGTAGGTCCGGAGTACTTGTCTCTATTTCAGCTCGTATCCGGTCTGGCTAGACAAAGGGTTATCATCCCTGGGCGCTATGCCGGTTTTGGCGGCTCTTGTTTTTGCGAGGCGCCCGAGCCAATCCCCTGCTGAATCTTTTCATCAGGCTCTTTGCTCGCGGCTCGGAACTCACCGACCGTCTTACCGAGCGCGCGGCCAAGATCAGTCACGCGCGAGGGGCCAAAGACCAATAGAGCAATGATGAGAATGATGACCAGATGGGTGGGCTGCAAACCGTACATTTTTCCTCCTTTGGTTTCTTCCTTGTACCTCGATAGGTACGATTCGACGTGGCCGGGGGAATGCTACTGCCCCGTACAAGAAAGCTCTTGCGCCTTGCGGCTTAACGGGATGGCAAGGGTCTGGTTCATCCCGTTGCGACGGGGGTCACCCATGTCAAAGGTAAACAACCCCCTCCCCTGGTCGCCGATCGCTTCCACCGTCAACGTGTCGCCGCCATAGTGTTGGCTGCCGCGGGTGTAGCCGAGATATCTCGACAAATCCGAGATCGAACGGGCCTGCGCGACATCGAGTTGGAACGAACCCGAGCTGGACTCGGTCACCAGCGTGGATAGGGGTGCCGAGATGCCGGAGCTTTCGTGGCGCTCAATGGTAGCAAGGACGACAACATTCGAGGCATCCGACCCATCTGGGTTCTTGACCTGACCTGTCACCAGATCGGGCTCCAACCGCTCGAGTTCGGCACCTGTGTTCACTTTCCAGTGGGCTCCGGCGTGGTCGTCCGGACGGTCTGCGCGAAGAATATCAAACGCATAAGATTGATTGGGCTGTAAGCCCCCGACCGTTACGTAATGGGTCACGCCGCTGTATGCGGCGCCGCGGCCATCGTCATAGATCGCGCCGTCTACGAGCCTTACTTGACCGGTCTCCGCGTGCTCCGTCCGCCACGACACCGTGAAGGAGCTGTCGTCGACATTGCTGACAGTGACAGGGCTGGGATCGCTCTTGGCGCCCGATGCCAGCGAGGCCATCCAGGGCATCCCCGAGTCCGGGCTCAGTTGGAGCACCAGCCTTTGCTCGGGATTGGAGGTTCGCAAACGTGCATCCGCCATATCCACTAAGGATGAACCCGTGCCGACGCTACTGACTACTTGCAGCGTTACGTTGTTGTTCATATAGCGGTCGCCGTTGATGGAGTATTCAAAGAAGCGACCCGGACCTTCCCAGGTGCGTGCCTGACCGAGATCAATAGAAAAGACTCCGCGGTCCGCTGCGGTGACGAGCGTCGTGAGTGGCGCCGATATGACCTCTTGCTGCGGTCGACCAATCATTGCAAAGACAATCGCATCGGTGGAAGCAGCCCCCTCCGGATCTCTGATCTCGCCTACAATCACGTCGGCGTCCCGGGACGCTAGTGCTGTCCCCGTGTGGAGGGTCCAATGCGCGTCGCCGTTGGTCGAGAGCGTCCCGCCGCTGATTACGTCGAAGGAGTAGTCGTGATCCGGTTCCAACCCGCTCACTGTCACATAATGAGTCACCCCGTTGAAATCGGCGCCGCGCTTATCCTGGTAGACGTCACCGCGGTCCAAGCGGATCTGCCCCGATTCAGCTACGGCGGTCAGCCACGAAACATTAAAGGACGCGTCGCGCAGGTTCGTGATAACCACGTGCAAGGGACTGCTCGCGTCCACACGTGACGTCTGGAAGAACATTGACAGAGCCAGGACCACGACTGCCGAAAGCAGTCTTGCCGCCTGTCTCATTGCTGAACCGGCCCCATCCCCCCCTGCAGAACTGCCTTCAGGTGGTTCTCGTAAAAGTTCAAGAGTCCGGCCTGGTTTAGATGGTCCGGATTGAAGAAGAACTTGTCATCATTGTCGACGAGGGAGAAATCGTGAAACTCGACGCTCTGGCGATCCAGCACACCCTTGAGCGCGGTATCGAATGCGGCTTCATTGGGGAGCATATCGTAAAAACGGGTGGGAACCGGCGGTTTGATCACGATGAGGCGAATGTTCCGCTGTTTCAAGAACGCGATCATGTTTTCGAATTCGCCCAAATAGTGGGGGATGGCTTGCGGGTCTTGGTCCTTGGGATACAAATAGTCGATGCGCTGCTGGTCGATTTGCTTGAGTCGGCGATACACGGTCTTGGCAAACCGCTGGGCCTCATCATCTGTGACATCAGGTTTGAACCGGTCGGCGTTGTTGATCCGAGAGTAACCGTTGAGATAGTCCCAGGTCACCGGCCGGCTCTCCGGATCCTGGAACAAGACTCGCACGAGAGTGGGATCAAACGGGGCGCGATCGAACAACCGCACGTCCTCAAACCGCTTTTCATTCCAGTCTGGGCTATTGAAGGCAAAAGAATCCACGACGTACAGCACATTTCTGGCCTGATGGCCGGCTAGGAAATATTCGAGCAATAGCCGCTCAACCACAGGGCCGCTCCCCACGATCGAGAGGTTCAGAATCTTGGCTCCCGTCATCGATTCAAGCCGCGCGTTCATATCCGCGTAATCGAACACAGCCGCGTGCGACGCGCCCAGGATCACATAATCATAGGTTACAGCGGGAGCGGTTTTGACATCGAAGAAGCGGTTCCGTTTCCCATAATGGTAGATCAGCTGGTCGGTCGCGACGTACAATCCGAGATAGAGGAGGATACCAATCAACGTAAAAGACAATGCAGACCGCCAGAAGGCTCCCGTCTGGGCCTTGATATCAGCGGGCAGCGTTCCAGGCGACGCGCCCAGCGCGGCGCGAGCGTTTACGCTATCCGACACACCAGTGCTCATGATCTATCTGTCCTCTGGCAATCTAGAATTGCATATAGATGAATTGAGTAAAGCCCCACTTGCCGAACACGACCAGCGCTGCCAAGATGGCATAGTAGAATCCCCAACGGACCACGCGGGGCCGTGTCTTTAGTCCCTCCCACAAGCCCCGGTGCTCGTCGACGAGCTCGATCGACATGAGTACAATGATCAGTACGACTGCGAGGACAATTTCGTCGTAATTGGCTTTGCTCGGGAGTGCGACTAGCATTCCACCCAGATTCGGCAGGGCCGTCCACACCTTGGTATAGACCGTTTGCGCATCCTGAAAAGAGGAAGCCCGGAAAAAGACCCAAGACACTAGCACGAGGTGAAAAGTTAAGAGCCCGCTCAAGATGGAGCCCAGGAGTCGCGGCATGCGGATCGTCGTGGCGATTCTGTTTCGAATGCCCGCAGTCGCAATCTCGACGACCTGGTAAACACCGTTCAACAGACCCCAGATAGCAAAAGTCCAGTTGGCCCCGTGCCAGAGCCCGCTCACTATAAAGACGGCGAGCAGGTTGAAATAGTACCTCCACCAGGGCACGCGGCTTCCACCCATGGGAAAGTACATATAATCACGGAACCATTTGTTGAGCGAGATGTGCCAGCGGTCCCTGCCCCAGAACTCGACAATAGAGGTCGCGAGGTACGGCCTCCTAAAGTTGAGCATTAGGTCGAAGCCGAGAATCCGTGCGAGCCCAATGGCCATGTCCGAATAGCCCGAGAAATCGCAATAGATCTGAAAGGCAAAAAAGTAGGTGGCGATAATCAAATCGAGCGGATTTGCGAACTGAGGGCGAGTGTAAGCCGCGTTGACGATCACAGCCAAACGGTCCGCAATCACGACTTTTTTGAACAAGCCCCAGAGCACGAGTTGCAAGCCAGCCGTCACATTTTCGGGGCGGAAACGGACCTCGCGCACGACCTGGGGCAGGAACGTTGTCGCGCGCTCAATCGGTCCCATCAGTAGCTTGGGAAAGAAGGAGACGTAGAGCAGCAATCGTCCGAGATGGCATTCCGCCGGGAGCTTGCCCTGGTATACGTCGACCAAGTAGCTCACGCAGGAGAAGGTGAAAAAGGACAGGCCCGCGGGCAACAGCCAGCCTAGTTTCGGAATCAAGGTACTGGCCTCCGTCCCTCCGGAGAAAACCGAGTTGACAGAGCCCGCCAAGAAATCAAAGTACTTGAACATAACGAGCGGCGTTAGCGAGGCCATCACCCCTATGAACAAGATGGCCTTTTTCCTCCCTGTTTCCCATCTGCCGATGCCGATTCCTGCAATGTATGCGATCAGGGTTGCCCCAAGCAGTAACAAAACAAATCCAATGTTGAAGGTCGCGTAGAAATACAGGCTGGCCGCCAGCAGCAGCATCCACCGGAACCGGCTCGGGATCACATAGTAGATGACGACGAGGATAGAAAACTGCATCAGAAACGAAAATGAGTTGAAGAGCATACTTGTCCTGTCACTAGGAGTTGTTCAGTGAATGGCCCATGCAATGTTGGAATGGGCGTAGGGATTCCTCCTATTGGTTATCGGCATCAACTTCCCAATACGTGAAGGAAATCCATTCACGTGCGGCTTACCAGGGAGGAATCAATAAGAGGTCCACTCTTTGAGCAGATCCTCTGGGATGTTGTCCGGAACAGGATGGCCCGGCGGGAAGGTCTGAGCGAGATAGTCGTATAAATAATTAAATTCTTCGTCGCTGAGGCCCGATACCCGGTTCCGATGGTTCATCATGTTCTGTTGCCATCCCTCCTTGTCAAAGCCCGCCATGACGATCGGCACCCAGTTGTGACAATTCACACAGGCTCGGAAGACTAGATCCTGACCTTTGCCTGGCGGAAAGATCTGGTCCAATTCCGCCTTTCCAAAGGTGCCTGGCTTGCTCGCCGCCTTTGTTGCGGCGGGAGCCGTGGTCGGCTTGGCCTGCGTGGTCGCCGGAGCCGCTGTTGTCGCGGTTGTCTGCCTTGTTGCCGAAGGAGCAACTCCCTGCGTCGGGACTGTCGTCGCTTTCGGTGCGGCGGTCACGGCCGCTGTTGCGGGAGCGGCCGTCGGGGCTGTGGTCGGCACGGTCGCTTGGCCGGAATTGCTGGAAGATGGGGCGGAGCCACCAGAGCATGAAGCGACGAGGACCAGAGCGAGCAAGCTCACGATTCCAAACAGTCGTCGAAAAGTCAGCATTCTTCCTCCTATCATTCCGTTCGCACTGAGACATGCGAGCGGCCAATTTAGTGTGCCGAGGGCTATTGCGCCGAGCAGCCCAGGTCCTGAAGGGCGGAAGGTAGTTCAGGGACCGGTTTCTTGTCGTTAAAGTTCTCGGCGAGGTACGAGAACAACGCGTCATAGTCATCGTCGCTCATGCTGGATACTCTCTCGCGGTGGCCGTTTTTGATCGTTTGCCAATAGTCCACGCTGCGCTGACCTTGGACGGCGCACACAAACGAATGGCACGAAGTACAGTTATTGAGAAGCAAGGTTTGCCCTTTGCCGGGCGGCAGAAAAGCATTCAGATCCACTTTTGTGGACTGTCCCGAGGTCGAAATCGTCGCAGGGGTGGGCGACGCCGTCGCGGTGGCAGAAGGAACGGTAGGCCGCGAGGTGGGACTAGCGGTTGGCGGCCGAGAAGTGACAGTAGGAGCTGACGTCGCCGTGGCGAGCTGGGAGGTCGCGGAAGGTGCGGCCGTTGCCGGTGCTGCCGCCGACGTCGCCGGTCCTGAAGTTGCCTGGGGCAAGGCAATCGGACTCGGGGCGGCGGTCGGCTCCGACGCTGGTGGCGGTGCAGCACATGACACCACTAGTGCGCCAAGCACGATCAAGGCAATCCAAGACCAGTTCGATCGGCATTTCATTCTGTATCTCCATTTGTGAGATCTCGGGTACGCGACGCTAACGCAATGTGGAGTGAGTGCAACCTGCTTGTTGAAAGGCAGAGGGTAACTTGGGCTCTGGCTTTTGATCATTAAAGTTGCTTTCCAGATAGGCAAAGAGCGTGTCCCAATCGTCCTCCGAGAGGATCACCCATCCCCGGCCCCTATGGACATCTTCGACCATCACCCAATGATCGAGTGTCCGCTGCCCCCGGACGGCGCAAACCCAGGAGTGGCAATAATCGCAATTCATGATCGCGAGATCGCGCCCCCTCCCTCGGGGCGCAAATTCATCCAGGTTAACCCTTTCGGTGAATCCCGATTCGGGACCGGCGGCTAGAGTCGGAGTGGGCGTGGACCGAGCTCGCGGCACCGTCGAAGGACCGGGTGCCCTTTTCGGGCTCTGAGGCCCCGAGTTGAACACCGCACAGGACACGGCCATCGCGCCGGCAGCGAATACGAGGGTCAAGAAAAGAGTTGTTAGGTGAGTCGACGCACGATCGCTGACGGCAACCGAGCGGCGCATTGAATCTTCCTTCGCCCGGCCCCATCACGGCTCTAGCGTACGCCGCTGCTGCAACCCAGGCCTTGGAACTCGGGCGGCAGCCGGGGCTCCGGCTGTTGGTCGCTAAAGTTGACTTCCAGGTACGCAAACAAGGCATGATCGTCTTGATCGCCGAGGAAGCTGACCTTGTCTCGCATGTCCTGCTTAATGGCCTGCCAATGATCAATAGAGCGCTGCTTACCATGAATCTGCCTCAAGCAGCCAATTGGGCAGGCTCGGTACGGGCTTGGTCTCATTGAAGTTGGACTCGACATACTCGAATATTCTGTCAAGGTCAGAGTCGGGCACCTGTGGCACTCTCGGTCGGTGATTCCGCTTTACGATCTCCCAGCGCTCCTTGGTCCGCTGGCCGAGTACGATCCGCACAAAAGTATGGCATGCCGTACAGTTGTAAAGAACCAGATCACGGCCGTCACCCCGCGGAAAGATGGCGTCCATTTCTAACTTGATCGGAACGTAGGCTGGGCCCGAAGACTCCGGAGTTGCGGTTGCCAGCGCCGCAGTCTGGGTCGGAGAGAGGGAAGGCGCTGGTCGCGTTGCGGTCCCGGTTGGAGTCCGTGGGGGAAGGATTGGGGCGGTCTGTGTCGGGGAGGCGCTCGGCTGAATCAACTGGGTGGCTGTGCGATCCGCACCGAGATCACGCGCGCTCTCGGTGGGTGCCAGCCCACTTGTGCATCCCGCGAGGATGACACCTAACCCAGCAAGGCACAAGAACCAGCCGCATCTCCGCTCTCGATTCACGGCATTCCCCTATTCGCACCAATGGAGGCATGGGCCGGAATGATTTCTCTACGATCCTCTAGGTACCTTCGGGAGTGAGGACGTTCGCCAATGAGAAAACGGACACAAGAATTTCCCGCGTCGCGCTCCCCGGGGGGAATCCCTGTTCAGACAATCGGCGGATCGCCTCGGTGGTCGTGTCGTCGTAAAATTGCTCCATGCAGTTATCGCAAACCTGAGCTGGTACATCCTCGACAACGGACAAGCGCTCTCCTTGCCAGATGGCAGTCTTGACCAGATCTTGATGCGTGGGCTGCCCACACTTGGGGCAGGGAACCGCCGAGCCCGTTTCGACGTTCATCTTTCCTCCACTGAGATAGCTTCTCACTCTTCGGAGCATGTTTGCGCCGCGGTGAACCTACGGCGCAAACATGCCACTCGGACCGCGCAGATGACACGCCAGCGGCGCCTAACCCTTCACCATCTTGGTTACAGCGTCAACGATCTTGGGCGCATCGGGACGCATCCAGCCAATCATCTCCCTCGATGCCGGACCCGCCGCATCGGGGAAGGTGATCCGCGCCACCTTGGCGCCGGGAACGCGCTGGGCTGCGACGGCGGCCACGTTGGCACTGAACCCGTTTGTCCAGTACCCGTGATCGACAACCAACAGCTTGCCGGTCTTTTTGACCGAAGTGGCTATGGTGTCCTCATCGAGGGGCTTGATCGTTCTCAGGTCGATGTACTCGACGCTGATGCCTGCTTTGGTGAGGTCGGCCATTGCCTTCTGGGCATCCACTGTGGCGGGCGCCCAAGCGATCAAGGTAATGTCCTTGCCCTCCTGTCGCACGACCGCTTGGCCGATGGGTACCTCATACGGCTGATCCGGAACGTCCGGCTGATCGCCGGATGCGACTTCCGCATAGTCGCAAAAGATGACCGGGTCTGGGTCTCGGATCGCCGCTGTCATGAGGCCAGCAGCATCGTAAGCATTGCTGGGCGCGACAATCTTGAGCCCCGGAATGACCGCGTACATGGCTTCCCATCCAACCTGGCTGTGTTGCTGAGCCGAACCACCAGCACGCGCGGCTCCATCGATCCAGATCACGACCGGCATATTTCCTTGTCCGCCGGTCATCATGCGCAGGTTGCCAACTTGGTTAAAGATTTGCTCGAACGGGAAGACAGTCGTCATTGAGGGAATCTCAGCGACAACTTTGACACCGGCAATTCCGAGCCCCGTCGTGACCCCGATATACCAGGCCTCGTCGAGCGGCCAGCCCTGGGCGGATGTGCGCACGTTGCCGAACTCTTTCCACAGGTTCAGTACCTCGCCGGTCGGCAATGTGGCGATCGGGCTTTCATATTCGTAAAAGTAGCACATCGTGGAGTCTTTGCGCATCTCGTTCGCGACTGCTTCCAAGACCGCGTAGCGATATGGTTTCTTTGACATTAGAATTGTCCTCCTCTAGGAATGTGAGACGGTCAATCCGCTTACGTAATCAGGGGAAGGTGTTGGCCAAAGACCGGCGTGTCTGGATTGACATTGTAGGCCACTGGAGCGGCCGCGTTGAGGAATTGGGTCGGTTTAACCGCGCCTTTGGCGTACACATTCTTGACCCCGTCGCTCGGGTTGGTCTTGGGGCTGTTGCGCGCAAATTCGACCGCAGCGTCCACGGCCTTTTGTGCCTCATTCTCGATCGCGGTGAGTTCGTCCGCAGTAAAGAGTTTTCGACCGAGAAGGAAGGTTTTGTAGCGCGGGATCGGGTCCCTCGTCATCCACATCCTGACATCATCGTCGGAACGATAGGGAAGACCAAAAGCTCCATCCACTCCGACCTTGGCACCCGCAAAGCCCGCGTGATCATACCAACGGTAGGTCATGCCTTCAATGACCGTGGGGCCTTCGCCAGCTCGAGCTCGGTCCACCGCCTCCGACGCGGCTGCGAACACGGCCGCGACGTCGTTGCCGTCTACCGTAATGGATGGAACTGGGAGCCCCTTAGTGTAAGTAGAGGCCATTCCATTGATGACATTTGTGATCATCGGGATGGCAATCTGCCAATAGTTGTTCTCGATCACGAAAATAACCGGAAGCCGGTAGTTGTATGCATTGCGGACGGCGCTGAAGAAGTACACCGAGTTGGAGGCGCCATCTCCACCAAACCCGACCGCCACCTGCTTGGTCCCGCGGAGCTTGGCGGCATAAGCCGCACCCGCCGCCGGATAAAAGGCCGCACCGACGATGCCGTTCATCCCCAAGATGCCGAGGCTCAAGTCGGTAATGTGCATAGAGCCGCCAAACCCCTGGTTATATCCGCCTTGCCTAAAGAAGATCTCGGCGGCCATCTTGTTCAGGTCACCGCCCTTGGCAATCAGGTGCCCGTGTCCGCGGTGGGTGCTGGCAATATAGTCGTCCTTGTTAAGTACGCCCATGATGCCGTTCGCGATGGCCTCTTCGCCGACGTAGGGGTGAAACGCGCCATAGAGACCATCTTTGCCGCCGACGAACAGGTCCTTCATCGTGGTCTCCCACTTGCGAGACCTAACCATCCCCGTGTAGATGCTCGCCAATTTTTCCTTGGGCTGAGCAGCCAGCACATCGCCGGGCTGCGCGGATAGGCCCAGCGGTGCACCATTGGATCCCGCGGGGGGTTGGAAGAAGGCTTCGCCTAGCGCCGCCGGCTGAGTGACCGACATGAACGCCGCCGTCGCGCCTGCCGTCCCCAGCACTTTCATGAACGTACGCCGGTCCATTTGATGTTTCCGGTCTTGCTCTGACATAGATGTACCCTCCTTAAGGTAAGCCTGTCTGTCCAAGGCGTCGGATACGCTCGCTGCGTCGCGGTCGGGTAATATGCTGGTCACCTCCTCAGAACGACGAAACTGCCGATACTCTGAATTTTGTCAGTGGCTCATGGGGCGCTGCTCGGGCCAGCCAACCCAAGCGACATGCCGAGAGCCAGGGCGTAACCAGTAGGGGCGATTGGAAATGAAAGAGCCCAAGTACGACAAGAGAGTATGCGAACAGTTTTACTCATGGGTGTTCTACCCGCGAGCTTGACAGGCGACGGTAGGTCCATGAGTGACAAGATGTGGATAATGGCGTGGGGAGGGCGCGATATCTTGAATTCTGGATACAATATAGCAGAACGAAGAGGTTGAAACAAGGTTTAAATCGCCAAAAGCGTGGCGAGAAGACGCCAGCCTAAAAAATGGGCTTGGATTCCCTTGAATCCAAGCCCACTTACTCCCTTTTAGTGATAGCCGAGCTGGCCCGCTGGAGCTCGGCTACACTTCAGATGAGACCTCTCTTGATCGCCTCAGCGACCGCCTGAGCTCGATTGCGAGCCCCCAGCTTCGCAATGATGTCTTCAACCTTACGTTGGGCTGTCCGTTCGCCCCAATACATCTCTTTCGCAATTTCCTCATTTGTCGCCCCCTTGGCGACCAGGCGCATGGCCTGGATCTCCTCCTCCGTCAAATGGGACTCAGTACGTATATGCGCTTTGGCCAGAGTCTCGAATTGCCGCAGCACTGGGTCGATCAACGAAGGAGAGAGCAGGCGTTTGCCACCGTGTACCAATCGAATCGTCTCTGCCACCGTTTCGCCTGAGCTATTCTTAAGTAGGTACGCATAGGCGCCGGCACTCAACGCGCCTAGCAAATATTCGTCATTGTCAAACGCGGTGAGCATCACCGTTTTCGCTTGGGGCGCATTTTCCACGAGGTGGTTGACGAGTTCCACGCCATTGGGGCCCGGCAGTTGAATGTCGAGCAGAATCACATCCGGGGCGAGGCGTTCTGCCCACTCGAGTGCGGCGGCTCCGTCCCCGGCCTCGCCAACGATTTCAATATCCCCGTACTTGGACAGAAGACTTTTTAGGCCGTGCCGCACCATTGGGTGATCATCGACAATCAATACTCGAATCGGGTTCATCAACCATCCTCATCCTGAACGATTGGCAATTGGAACGTCACTCGCGTTCCTTCCCCAGGCTCGGACCAGACCTGCAGTGTTCCGCCCATATTCTGAATTCGCTCGCGCATTCCTAATAGTCCCAAGTGAGTCCCTTCGTGACCCTTCATCCATCCATCGTAATCAAAGCCCTGCCCGTTATCTTGCACAGTGACAGATAACGTGTCAATTCCGTAATCCATCTGGATCGTCGCCGACTCCGCCTTGGCATGTGCGGCGACGTTCTGTAAAGCCTGCTCGACCATCCGGAACACGGCGATCTCCGTCGCCGAAGGCAACCGATACGGCGCACCGCACGCCTGAAGTTCGCAGGCAATTCCCGAAAGCTGTTGAAAATTCTTCACGTATCTTAGCAAGGCGGGCCCCAGGCCGACAGTATCCAAGATAGGCGGATGGAGATCGTAGATTGCGCGGCGAATCTCTTTCTCCAATTCGTCCAAGACCCGCTCCGCCGTATTGAGCTTGTCCTCGGACCCCGTCAGTTCGCCGCCTGCGGCCGCCTTGGCCGCGAGCAACTCATAACGCACGGCGGTGACCAATTGCACGACCGAATCGTGCATATCGCGTGCTATCCGCGCCCGCTCCGCCTCCTGCATGTTAATCGTCTTGGCCAGCAGCCATCTCAGCTGCTCGGACCGGATCGCAATCTCTTCCTTCGCTCTGGATAGTTCTGCCGTTCGCTTTTCGACTTTATCTTCCAATTGCTGGCTGAATTCCTTCACCTGCGTGTGCAACTCGGCATTCTTGATAGCGATCGAGGCGAGATCGGCGAACTGGGTAAGCAGCCATATATCGTTACCGTTAAAGCGTCTGCTCGACAAATCATTGACGATATTGAGACCACCGACAATCTGATTTTCCCACTTGAGCGGTACGCTGACGATGTGACTCTGGGGAGTGCCGGCGAAGGCGGCGGCCTGGCCGGGCCAGATCTCATAGTCGTCCACGATCATGGGTTGTCCCGTCTGGACCACTTTCCCCACGGCACCCTCTCCCAGTCCCAGCGTGAAATTGGTATAGTCTCGCCAGGTGTTATGGCTTGCCACGGCACGAAGCAGTTTCTCCTTGGAGTTGTAAAGAAAGAGCACGCCTCCTTGTGCGCCCACCAACTCCGCGCCTCTTTTTAACAGCGCCTGCAGCAGTCGCGGCGTATCGAGCCGTGCAATCATGTCAAGCGAGGTATCATGCAGGGCAACCATGGCTTCATAGCGCCGTCGGGTCTCTTCAAAGAGTCGCGCATTTTCGATCGCGATCCCTAGTTGGTTTCCGACGATCTGGAGAATGGTGAGGTCATCCCTCTCGAAGGCGTCCTTACGATTACTTTGCACGTCCAGGACGCCGATGATTCGATTCCCGACTCGAAGCGGAACGGCAAGCTCCGCCTTAGTTTCTGGCGCCGGCCCGGCAGGAAAATAGCGGGGCTCGCGCGTGACATCGTTGCACAACAGAGGTTGTCCGGTGTGGGCCACCCAGCCGGTAATTCCCTGCTTTCCAATTGTAAGCCGCAGGCTCTGAACTCGGACCGCTTCCGCGCCCGGACCACTGGCTTTCTTCAGGACGAGATCCCCAGCCTCCTCGTCGACCAAAAGGACGTTGGTTTGGTAGTGACCAAACTTCTGGCGAATAATGTTGGTCACGTCGCTCAACAAGGGATCCAATGCTAGAACTGCGGTCATGCGTTGTCCCATCAAACTCGCCATCTCCAATTGGAGTGCGTGCCGATGTGCCTGGTTGTACAACTGGGCGTTCTCCACCGCCATGGCAACCCTTGAGCCAATGGCAGCGAGGGTCCGTTGGTCTTGGGAACAGATAGCGTTGGGCTTCGGACTGGCCAAAAGAATGACGCCGAGAACGTAAGATTTTGTGCTCAACGGGATTGCAATCACTGATCGGAATCCTGCCTGCGCACAGGCCACATTGGAGAAAGAAGGATCTGTCGACAAGTCGCCAAGAAGAAAGCTCTTTCCCATCTGCGCGCAATGACCGCAGACGCAATTGCCCACTTGTATGCCCCGCTCTCCGCATTCGTTGTCGGGGACTCCGACGGAGGCCTTGAGGCTGAGCCGGTCGTCCTCGGCCAACCAAATCCGTCCCGCCGGCAATTCCAAGTATTCGATGATCTTTTCGAGAGCTCTGCCAAGAATAGTTTGCAGGTCAAGCGACTGCGCGGTCACATCTCCGACGGCGCTCCGAGCTGCCAACTCGCGATGCACATTTGCTTCGGCTCGAGCGAGGTCCAAGGTCCATGTCAGGAGTATCCAGGAAAGAGTCGGACCGACGAGAAAGAGGAACAAGACCGTGCGGATGACGTGAGGGGCTGTGGGAGGGTACCCCTGAACCACCACTTGTTCAAAGAGGAAATACGTTCCCCCGAGGAGCGCGACGCCAAGCGGAATAGCCCATCGCAGCAAGGAAACTAGACCGACGAGATTCTTCGGGAGATTTTGCAGCGAATTGCGCATAAGCCCAGCCGGCCGCGCCAGGGAAAGGCAAACCCGCTCAAGAACAGGCAGAGCGGGCTGGAGTCCCAAACTCCTTTGGTTCACCACCCGCATCGGCACCCAGATAGCAAGACCCGGAACATCGGGTGAGATTGCCTCTCTGGATCGCTCTGATTATATGCCGCATAACGGGTTTGGGCAAATCCCCGTATCAAGCCATGTATAATGTAACCGTAGACAGAATCGTCGCGCCATTTGATAATGTAACCCATGAAAGAACATCAAATGAGCCGACCTTCCAAGACCGAGTACTGGAAAGCGATCTACTGGCGCTATCGCCGAGCGCCCAAAGCGGAGAAACACAAGATTCTGAACGAGTTCTGCCGGACGTGTCACTACCACCGCAAGTATGCGATTCGGAAACTGAACGGTCCTCCGCCGCCCCGCGGGAAACCACGACCTGTCTCGCGTCGGACCCGCGGCTTCACCTACGATCCGGCCGTCCTCTCGATCCTGCGCGACGTCTGGGAGGTGGCCGGGTATCCCTGGTCGGTGCGGCTGCATGCGCTCGCGCGGCTGTGGCGGCCCTGGATTCGCTTCCGCTATCAGCTCACTCCGGAGCAGGAGGCCCAACTCCTCGCCATCAGTCCCCGACAGATCGACCGACGCTTGCAGGGCTTCAAACGCCACCTCGCCAAACGGATCTATGGGCGCACCAAGCCGGGCACGCTGCTCAAACATCAGATTCCGATTCGCACCGAGCATTGGGAGGTGGAGAGCCCAGGCTGGGTGGAAATCGATCTAGTCTCCCACTCGGGCAACTCCGCCGACGGCCAATTCATTTATTCGCTCAATTTGACCGATATTTACAGTGGCTGGGTGGAGACCCTCGCGGTCTTGGGCAAAGGACAGCGGGGCGTGCTGGCCGCTTTGGAGGAGTTGGTCGAGCGTCTGCCCTTTGGGCTGTGCGGGATTGATTCCGACAACGGGGGTGAGTTTATCAACGACCATTTGCTCAGCTACTGTCAGACGCACCGCCTCCAGTTCACGCGGGGGCGCCCGTATAAGAAGGATGACAATGCGCATGTCGAACAGAAGAACTGGACGCATGTCCGTAAGCTACTCGGGTGGCAGCGCTACGACAGCCGGATCGCGCTCCGGGCCATCAATGCCCTGTACGCCCACGAGCTGCGGATCATGATGAACTGGTTCCAGCCGTCCGTGAAATTGCTGAAGAAGCGGCGGGTCGGTTCGCGCCTGGTGCGGCAGTACAGCCCCGCCGGGACTCCACTAGACCGGCTCCCGAAATCGGCGGCCCTCGACATCCTGACCCAGCAGCGGGAGAAGCTAAACCCGTTTGAGTTGGCGTGGAGCATTGAAAAACAACTGACGGCCATCTGGGAACTGGCGAATGAGCATCACAGTCCCCGGCAAGTCCCCAAACTCAAGCTGGGTTACCTTTTCAAATGACAAGACTATCCACGCCAAAGTTACCTTTTTATATGGCTTGACAGGAAGCGGGGGATTGCAATGTGGCGGTCGTATAATGGACTGTACAATCCTATCCCTTGAGGTGCTCCTAGTCAAAGCATCTCGAAAACGAGGTTCCGATGAAGCACAGACCGGGTCAGCAGGAATCCGACCGCCCCCACGATGCCGCCTTTAAGCTTGGAGTCGTGCTCGACTACCTCCAACACCCGAAAAGGAAGCAGCGCATCTGCAAGGAGAATGAGGTCAGCGAAGAGCTACTCGAGCAGTGGCATCGGGAGTTTTTCGAACGGGCCGATCGTATTTTTGCGGATCCGTCTGCCCCCACTCCCTCTCCGCGCCCGCCAGAAGCGCCAATCGAGCCGACCAATCCAGAGCCCAGGGAAGAAGGGCCGAAAGAGGACCCCGCGTGGGGAATCCGGATCACAGACTGGCCTAGTCCAATCGAGTTTCCTCCAGGCCGCTCCGAACCGCCCGCCTGGCTCTCGAGGCCGCAGCGCGACCTTTGGGACAAGCGGGCCGTGGTTGTCTGGAATGGGCGCACTCGGCAACTCGCGGCGTTTTCCGCGGAGAGTGTGCTAGGGTTACTCGACCAGTTCCGCCAGTCGGATAGCTGGCGGACGGAGGGTGCTCATATCGCGGAGCAAGTCCATCGTATCACGATACCAAGAGGCGTCCGGCGAAAGCGGTCACGCAAGGAGGGAACTGCGGAACCACCGGCGCCGCCCGATGAGCCAGCCGTGGAAAACGAAGAGCCCAAGCATGAAGATGTCTATGAAGAGCGGGTGAGTTTGGACCCAAGTTCAGCGGCAGAGTTTTTCGAGTTCTTGGAGGGACACGAGACTCGGCTGAGGAAGATGGCGGAGCAGGAAAAGAAAGAACGGGAAAAGGCTCTGGCTCGGGCTTATTCGTACATCCTCAGCTGGGGGCCGGAAGCGGATGAAAGGGACCGCTCTGAGCATCCTCTGCCTTAGGCACATTAATGAGAGGGAATACGCGTCTCTATCCTCGGCTCTCCCATCACGGAGCGATGGCTTTGCCAGAGGTCTTCAGGGTTGGGTGATCGCCATGGACCAGCCGGATCGGCTTGAGCGAGTTGTGGCTCGAACCCTCGTGTAGGGAGCTCCTGGCAAAAGTATACAAATCTTAACCTGACGTTAACCTGCAAAGTATGTTAGGCCCAAGTTAAAATGGGTTCTGCGCCACTTTTGATGAAAGCGACTGACGATCAAGAAGTATCGTGCGCCAACATTCGTCGGCGCAGCAAATCAAATTTCGCCCGGCCATACATGCTGCGCTTTAACAATTTGAGTTTGTTGA
>JAMDCU010000013.1 GCA_023489485.1 Chloroflexota bacterium | reverse complement strand
CAGCATGGCGGTGACCTGAGCGCATCCCAAGATGCGGTCGTGATTCGTGATACTGCGGCGCTCACCGTGCTGTTTCGGCAGACCGCGGCTTCGATCCCGAGCGTATCGGGACTCTTTGGCCTCAACGAGGTAGAGGCGCGTGAGCTGGTCACGCTCGATCGCGGCGAAAGCGTGCTCCTCATCGGAGGGAATCACATTCCGCTCTTCACCGTCATTCCACCCGCCTGGTATCCCTTGTGGACCACTGATCCAAGGGACCGGCAGACCATGGAACAAGGGGCCGGCCATTCATGAGCCTGAAATCGCTTATCGGGATCTCTGGGTGTGCGGTACTTGGCACCTTGCTTATCTTCGCCATTCTGCTGGTCGTTCTTTTGGGAATGGTGATACCTCAGTTGCCCTTTGGGCAGGCTCAGGCTTGGGAGTGGATGCTCGGAACGCCTCAGCCCGTTAGCGCGCCGCCCCTTCCCTCTTCGGAAGGCAAACCGGTCATCAGCGGCAATGGCCAATGGTGCGTCACCCGAGCCTATCAGGAGACACCGCAGGAAAGTCACCTGAACGCAGGACGCGTTCAAGGATACGTACGCGACGCGAAAGGACGACCGTTAGCCGGTGTCGCAGTGCATGTCAGTTGGGACGGCGATGAAGGCGGCATCACTCAGACGACGGACGCGAACGGCTACTATGTCTTTATTCTCTCGCCTGGCGAATACCACGTTCAGGTTGCGCAGGGTCAGAGCCAATCCGTGTTCTTTCGCACCAACCTCAAAGAGTGGTACGGCCATTATACCTACGACGTGGATTTCGCATCCGGCAACTGCTTCAGCAGTACAGGAATCTACAACAACAATCCCAACGCGCCCCAGGGGTTCCCCGTGTCGGGGCGCATCACCGCGACTTTCCATGATTGGTCCTACTATTTGCGCTTTGGCCGCACCCATGAAGGGCTCGATCTTGCCGTACCCGAGGGGACGTCGGTCATGGCAACGATGAGCGGACGAGTTGTTCAGGCCGGGAACTATGGTTCCTGGGGAAACATGGTGATGATGCAGAACGGCCCGTGGGAGATCATTGTCGCCCATCTCTCACGCGTGGATGTCTCGCTCGGCCAGACGATCACGAATGGGTCAAGGCTGGGGTTGAGCGGCAACACGGGTTTCTCGACAGGACCCCACGTGCATTACGAAATCCGCTACAACGGGATGCCGATCGATCCGCAGAACATGGATGCCTACTTGAGCGATGCAGCCGTGGGACGATGACGCAGGAATCTCAGCGAAACCTTGCAAAGCGACATGCCATAAGTTATTCGGTTGAGAGGTAACAGTCCAGGAGGAGAATTGTATACAGGTGAGGGAGAAATCATTCAACTGCTTCCCGCAGTCGGCTGGCAGGCACTTTACGGCAACCCGTCCTTTGATGATTGTTATACGGTCCCTTTGGTCACCTGGGCGCTTGTCAAGATGGACGACGGGAAGACAGATGTGGTGGGGCTCGTATTGGTCGAAGGATTCGCAGGCGAAATGGTAATTGCCGAGTTGGGCGATTATTTCATGAACTTCCTAGGACCAGGTGAAGATCCTCCCGACGGGAACGAGCTTGCCGAAGCGCTGGAATCGCTCAAGTCGATTTTCAAGGAAAGAGATATTGCTTAGCAAAGAAGGAGTGAACCAGAGGACCTAACCTATGCCAACAACTGCCATGTATCGCTGCCCAAAATGCGGAACCCAATATCGCCCACTCGATGCTGGCAATCGGCGCTTTCTGTGTTGCGGTATGTCGCTCGAACGTGTCTCCGCGGGCAATGGGACACCGTGGGCTCAGCCACTCAAGTTGCTCAAGCGGCCCGCACAAGAGATAGCGCGGGCGAAAGGCAGAGCATGTTCCGAGGCTCAGCTAGACATGAAAGCGATCGAGATCATTCCCCCACGAGAAAATACGATCGATGTCCTCGCGGTCGAAAACCTGCTGGGAACACTCGCGGCGGAGACACCCTTCTCACTGGAAATCGCCGGGGATGGCAATGGACGTCATTTCCTACTCCGCGCCTCGGCCAATACTCTAGGATATCTATTGCGTCAGCTGCAGGCAGTCTATAGCCAGGCAAGCTTTCGGGAGGTCGCCCCGGAGCAAGACCTGGCACGACCAGATGGGGGAACCATGGCAACGGCTTACATGAAACTCGCACGCCCGGTTTACCTTCCTCTTCGCACCCTGAAGGATGGTTCTTTCCGGGAAGCCGACCCCATGCTCGCGCTCCTGGGCGCCTTTGCCATCGAACAAGACCGAGAACGCGTCCTTTCGCAGCTCATCCTCTCGCCAGCCCCGGAAGGATGGGCCAAGCGCTACATGGGCTCGGCCCGCCAGATCGAGCAATCCATGTCGGGGCAGGCCATGACGATGGGGCTGTACTTCCGGCAATTCGCATCTGTCATTTTGGTCATCGTTACTCTCGGTGCCTGCCTGTATGCTCTCATGATGTATCTCCAGCATCATTGGCTTGAGTTCATGGCCTGCGCGTTCTTCAGTGCCCTTTGCGCCGGAGGAGTTGCCCTGCTCTACAAATTCCTGGTCGAACGCGACAACGCTGACCCGAAACTCGTCCAGCGCAAGACGGAGGGCACCGCCTACGATGTCTCCTTCCGATTGGTCGCTGTCGCTCCATCGCCCGAGCGGGCCCAGCGCTTGCTCAGGCAACTGGCGATGGCGTACCGGCAGTTCGGCAGTTCCAGTGGAAATGCTCTGATCGCGCACCGCGCGGCCTTCGACCCGCGCCAGATCGGGATAGAGCCGTGGACCTGGTGGGAACAAATCACAGAAAAGACCATGCGCCTGAACGTCGCCGAGCTGGCGACGCTCTGGCACCTGCCCGTGGGACAGGATGTGCAGCTCATCGAGCGAACGCAGGCGAAGCGGCTGCTCCCTCTCCCAACCGATGTGCAGAAGGGCATTCTCGTCGGCCGCTCGCGGCACCAGGGACAAACGATCCCAGTGCACTTGGCTCCAGAATCCTTATGGCATCATGTCTTTATGGTCGCAAAAACCCAAAAAGGAAAGTCAACGCTCATGGCGCACCTCGCTGTGGAGGCGATGCGGCAGGCGGAACGGACGGCGCTGGTTGTCATTGACCCACATGGTGATCTCGCGCGCTCTCTTCTGGGACTCGTGCCGCGTGAGCGGGCCGGCGATGTCGTCTACATCGATTTCAGTGATCGGCAGCAGGTGGTAGGGCTCAATCTGCTGGATATGAGTCAAGGCCGCGATGCCGATGCCATCGTCTCCAACGTGGTACACACCGGCGAATTGATCTGGAGCGACTATTGGGGACCCCGCATGGAGGATGCGCTCCGGATGGCGCTGCGCACGCTCCTCGCTGCGAACGAAAAGCTCGCCCAGAAGAATGAGAAACAGTTTACGCTCATCGACATCCCGGCGCTCTATGAACTGCCCAACTTTCGGCATCGGCTGCTTGAGCAGTATGTGAGCGATCAAGAGATCCTCCGATGGTGGACCGGCTACTTTGAGCGGTTATACGAGTCGTTGCGCATGGACGTCATCAACCCGGTGCTGACGAAAATCCATAGGTTCTCCACGCACACCGTTGTGCGCAATGTCGTGGGTCAGTCAGTGTCGACGGTTAACTTTCGCAAGCTCTTGGATGAAGGGCGCATCCTGATGGTGAACACCGCGACCGGCGTGATCGGGCCTGATGCAGGAGGGCTTTTGGGTGCTGTGCTCGTCGACTTTATCAACTTTGCTGTCCGCGAGCAGATGGCGATTCCCGACCCCAAGGCACGGGCGCGCGTGGTTGTCGTGGTAGATGAATTCCAGTCCATCCCCGGGGTCGATTACCCGGGGCTGTTGGCCGAGCTGCAAAAGATGGGCGCAAGCTTCATCCTGGCGACACAGGCATTGGGACAACTCAAAGCCATCAGCGCGAACTTGCACGACTCGATCTTCTCCAATATTGCGACGCTTTTCGTCTTTCAGACGAGCGCCGAAGATGCCGACTTTTTGCGGCACGAACTGGACGAAGCGGTCACCGCCACCGACATTATCAACCTGGCGAACTATACCTGCTATCTAAGGAGCGAATTGGAAAACCAACGTTTGCCCGTCATCCACATCGAGACGCTACCGCCCGACAAAGGTAATCCTACCGTGGTCGAACAGATAATGGGTCAGATGACTCGTTACACACGGCCCGCCAAGTTGGTTGACGAAGAGCGGACAGCCTTTCAAGCGCAGTGGTACGGGCGAGAGATGAATCTCATCCGGCAGACGATCTCGCTCAAAGGGAACGAACCGACCAAACCCGACAAGGACGAAAAGCAAGAGGACAGCAAAGAGGAGAGTAAGAAAGAAGGTGAGGACGACAAGAACGACAGGAAGAAGGGAAAACCGTCGAAGCCTGCGAAGGATTCCAAGCGTTCGGACGAGAACACTCAACCGGGGACTCCGCCTTCGGAAACAGGAGAAACGACACAACAAGAGAAGAAGGATGCTAAGCCAGAGGGAAGTTCTGGTTCAGCATCCGCTTCGCAGAATAAGCCGCGGGATGAGCGAGAGAAGCCATCCGACAAGGAAAAGGGCAACAGCCCGACAACAGACGAGGAAACCCGCCCCAAAGGCAAGAGCGACCCCAGACGGGCAAACCCGTAACTCAGGGAGAAGATGACCACGACACCGAAATCGAAGAGGCTGGCGCTCACTACCGGTCAAATTAATCTGCTCAAAGCGCTCCGAGATCACCCGTTCCTCTCGCGCCGGCAGCTCGAGCTGTACTTGCACATCAATCTGCGGACGATTCGCCTGTACGCCCAGGACTTGAAAGAACGCGGTTGGATTCAACGCCACAACGCGAGCCAGCCATGGATGAATACTCGCTCCCTCTTTTCGCTCACGCCCAAAGGGGTTGAAGAAGTGGCCCGACGGTCAGGCTTGGCCACTGATAACATGATTCGCCAGGCGGGGCTCTCCATGCCGCGCCTGGAACGCCTCATTGTCATGATGGAACGAGCCTTCCAGGTGCGCACGTTTCTTTTGTGGCTGCAACAGACGAAACCCGAATGGGAGTGGTCCATCACTCACTGGGATGTGGAGGTGGGCAAGCTCTTCGAGGCGAAAGGCAAAGCCTTCCAGGTACCTTTTCATGGGGCGGCGATCATGAGGCGCCCGGATGGGCGCTGGACTGCCATCGTCGTCGAGTGGGACTTGCGGCGTGTCCCCATTGAAAAGGACCGCGAGCACATTGTGCAACTCGTCGTGGCACAGGACGATGCCCGCTACTGGGAACGCGGCCGCGAGGATTCCTTTCCGATCTGGGTGCTCATTGCGCAGGACGACCTGCGGCTTCAGGACTATTACTCGATCCTGCGAGCCGCTTCAGTCGCGCGGCAGTTACCGCTCCCCCATGCTTATCTCACGACCTTTCGAGAGTTCCTTACGCTTCGTGACAATCCTGCCGCGGCCATCTGGTATTCGACAATATCCGGCCAGCGCATGCCGCTTCTGTACGGCATAGAGGGGACGACGTTACCTCTTCCTGATCAGCCGCCTTGGAAGAGGCTGACATTGGATACTCCGCGGTCGGGCAAAAAGAGCGGGGCAATGACGCCAGAAATACTTGCGGGGCTTGCGCAAGGATCAAAGCAGAAGCCGAATACAGAACCGCTCAACAGTCCAGTCGCGGCGGCTCTGTTGCTCAAGCCACGCGAGAAACGCATCCTCGATGAGGTCGCGTCTCATCCGCTGCTCTCTGCGAATGAAATGGCGTCGCTCTTGCATCTTTCGACCAAGAGGAGCCGCTTGGGGACTCGGAAGCTCGCCAATTTGGAGCTCGTGGGAGAGCACTCCATTTCCGACCAGGAAACCCAGGAAGCCGTTGCCTTGACCTCCGGTGACATCAACGCCAGCGTTGCGCGAGCCGCGATTCCAGAACCCCGTTTCCTGCTAGCTCAGAAAGGGATGCATTACCTCGCAATGGTGGCGGGATTCGGCAATGGCGTGCGCCGGTATGCCAAGGCGCGAGGATGGGCTGATGGCTTTGACAAGCTCTTGCGATATTGGGAGCACACGCGGGAAGAAAACGCCTTCTTCATTAGTCTCGCCCGAATTGCGGAAAAACGCGGACACGAACTCTCCTGGCTTTCTGAACTCGAAAGTCGATTGTATTACAGCGAAGGGAACGACTACAGTGCCCATCTGCCGCGCCGTAGAGCGAAACGCGAGACCGGATCCGGCGAACCGTCAGCAAGCAAAAGCAACCGATCCGACCAAAGCCGCGTGTGGCGCCACAGTTTCCTCCCGGATGGGCGCGGCACATATAGCGCCAACGGCAAGCGCTACGATTTCGCATTGGAAATCGACCGGAGTCGGATGGCCGAGGCGAAGATTCGCCGAAAGCTGACCGAGTACTATGCCTGCCTCACGGGGAATGTCTTGCGCGGACGGGGCATCGAATTTCTGCGACTCCTGATGGTCACGAACAGTTGGGAGCGAGCAGAAACGTTGCGCAAGGTCGCGCTCGAGCTGGACGCAGCCTTCCAGGGGGAGGGCATCCTCAGTGTGTTCATCACGACCTTTGATCGCTTGCGGGCAAGTGGGGCCAATTCCCCTATCTGGCTCCGCGTCGACCCAGGTCAACAAGGGGGCTCGGCGCTTACACAGCCCAAGACGTATTGCTTTGAGTGCTTCATCCCAAAAACGCAAGCTCCGCGCGAACCCGGCCGGGTGACCTACATCGGATAGGGACAGCCCAAGATGCAGCAACTCGTCATTTTATGGGCGATCTTCGTCGGACCGATCTATGTGGTCTTACTGCTTGCCCTCTTAGCCGGTCGCCGCTTTTTTCCAGAGGCGCAGGTGCTTTACGAACTGGCAGAGCCCATCCTGATGGTGCTCGCAGCGGCGTTTGCACTGGCATTAGCCGGCGTGCTCGCCCAGCTAGTCTGATTAGCTTTGGCTCGCTTGATCCAGATCATAACTTTCATTGGAGTAAAGATGACAGAACCACAAATGACCGCAATCGCCATTCCCGTGCACCAGGTACGTCCCGACCCCGAGCAGCCGCGTCATTTGCTTCCTCCTGACCTGACACAGGCACTTGCAGAAAGGGAGAGCCCGCAGGAAATCCTCGACCAGCTTCGCGAGAGAGCGAAACGTGACAAGTGGATTCGAGAACGGCTCACCGAATTGGACAGCCTTGCTGATTCCATCGCTGCCGATGGACTGATTCAGCCCATCCGCGTCTTTCAGGATGCAGAGGATCGATATCGCATCGAGTCGGGTGAACGCCGCTGGTGGGCACACCAAATCCTCGTTGGGCGAGGAGAGGCCCGTTTTGAAACGATCTCCGCATTCATCATTCCGCGGATCATGGAAGATACCGCGGTCCTCAGGCGTCGTGTTGCCGAGAACGTGTTTCGCTCGGATTTCACTGCTCTTGAAATGGCCCGGGCTATGGCGACCCGGAAAGAGGAGATTGCGGCTGCGGAACCCGGTCTATCGCGTCGGGACATTGAAAAGAAAGTAGGCCAGGAAAATGGCATGTCGGACCGGCGCGTCCGGCAATTCCTCGCGCTGTTGAAACTGCATCCGGACGTGCAGCAGATGGCTCAGCAGGCGCGACTCGGAGAGAGTCAGCTGCGAACTGTGGTCGGAATCAAAGAACCCATTCGGCAAGTGGCGGCGGTGCAGGGAATTATCCATCCGGCGAAGAAGGAGGCTCATCAGTCGGAGATCCCAAGTATCACAAGACAAGCTGAGAAGACACGGCCCAAGGTGAACCGCCGGGCGAGGCCGCGGGCAAGGAGAAAACCTCTCGACATCTCGCGTCTTATTGTCTGGGCAAAGGACCTGCAGCCCAGAAACACTGATAAGCTCGTGCGAGAATTGCGGGGACACCTTGCGAAAAACGCGCCGGAGCGTGAAGCGATTTCTTGCCTGCGCGAGGTCTTGGATCGCGGGTTGTCTGGAACGTCGGATTCATGAATGACCGTCTTGTTCTGCCAGCTGGCCTGGAATTCCCACACACGCTTCTCGATGTGAGTATTGAGTTTGACTCTCACATCAAGTCAGGGAAGGTCGCTGGGTACAAGCCAATCCCCACCTGCTTTGAACCGCTAGATAGCTATCTCGGGGGTGGGCTCGTTCCTGAAAGCCTCATCCTAGTTGGCGGTCCTCCGGGTGTCGGCAAGACTGTCTTCATTTTGCAGGCGGCGCGCAACATCGCAGCAGCCGCAAGAGACAACAAGACTGCAGCGTGTGTCGTTTGCTTTGAGCATGGGGAGGTTTATCTCTATCATCGTCTGCTCTGCTTGGAAAGCACAATGAGTAGCAGACTCGGGTTGACGATGGAGGACATTCGACGTGCCGCGCTCACGCAGGGAATAGGGGAACCTGGGCTAGAGACACTACTAACCACGCTGACGGCGGCACGGGACGCGTGGTCGCGGATCACCCAATACTGGGAGCGATTGTTCCTGGTCAAAGGGCATCCGGCGAAGACAACGTTGAACGTCTTGGATACCTTTCTGACGCGCCTTCAAAACCAATTCGCCTCGGTGGTTCTCTTCGTCGACTATCTTCAAAAGGTACCCGTGGTCTCGACGGGCGTTGAACTCACTCCCGAGAAACAAATCCGAATCGTCACTGAGGGTCTCAAGAATCTGGCATTGGCACATTCGGTCCCGATCGTTGGAGTGGCTGCGGCAGATGCGGAGGGGCTGAAGAGTTTGCGGGTGAGGTTCGAGGATCTATGGGGAGGGTCGACCGTCAACTATGAACCCGATGTTGCTGTGATGCTGAATCCCTTGCGCCATGCAAGAGGGAAGCCGACAGCCGAAGTGCTCTTTTCGATCGAGAAGAATCGGTTAGGTCCAACTGGCGCGCTATTCCAGCACACATTGCACGGAGAGTATTACGCTTTTGATCCACGAGGCAGCTCTGGCGATGCACAAGAAACCAACTGCGTGTGATTCCCAGCGTAGGACAGAAATTGCAGTGTCACCGGCTGGTTTGTTTGAGCGCGATGTGGGCCCATACGGCCGAATTCGCCAGACGAAAGAGCCGCCATTCAATCGGGCCATGCTCCGCCGAATAATCCGACCCGAGACATCATCCTTGGAGACAAGAGGCATGGTCATCTGGTGCCGATTGGTCTTCCAGTATTGAACAAACCTTCAGTTGTCGGACTGCATTACAGCGGAATATCGTTCGCTTCGCTTCAGGAAAGCTATTTCACCGCCATCGAGTTCGAGTAAGTGGAAAACGATGTCGCGTGCGTCCAGCGAACCAGCACACTTGACAACTGATGCCTTCCCGGTAGTCGTGAACTCCTGTTCGAGGTAGATGACCTGCTCACTATCAGCAAGGACTGGAATGTTAGGGACGTGCGTCACAAAGATGAGCTGCCTCGATAACTTGACGTGGCGGATTTGCTCGACAAGCTCATTAGTTATAAGAGCAGGTCCAAGTTCATCTTCCGGCTGGTCAATGACGAGTGGCAACTGCTTGGGAACCATTGCGACGGAAACGAGTGCTAGTGCCTGTTCACCTCCAGACAGAGCAGTCTCAATTGGAGTGAAAACATCATCGCCATCCTTTTTGTAGCTGATCACGAACTTATCGCCGAGCAGACATTGTTCAAGCTTGTGAACATCCGCCTGGCCCATGCCTAATATGACCTTGGCTGTGTTCGACGTGACGTCAGGAGCGACTTGTGTCAATCGATTTGCGTCCCCACCCTGAACAATGTTAACCAATTCTCTTGGCGTCACCGCATTGGCGATTGCATCGAGTTGGGCCTGTTTGGCCTGAATACGGTTCGTCGCGTTTGTCAGGCGATCAGCGATCTGCTCAAGTATTTTGCGATAGTCCTCCCTCTCCGCGTCTTCAATGAGCTCTGCCCTGATATTAGACGCGGATTCTTTATCGATGAGTTGAACTATCTCGCCCCTTGACTTACGAATGCGCCCCCATGCCAGTCGGAACTGCTCTAGAAGGTCCTCTCTTTCCTTGTTTAGCCTCGAAAGCTCCTGCTGGACGATCACGAGTTCCCTCTGTTTCTCGAGGAGGTTGTTCAATCGCCTCCGCTTTTCGGTAATCCGGTTAATCAACCCTCCCTCTTCAGTGCCCTGATCGTCTGGTTTCAGGCTCGAACGGATCTCCCTATCAAGTCTCTCCTCACGAGCCTTCCGGGTGGTTTCGAGTTTGACCAGACGGTCAATTGCAACTGTTAACCCACTCCTTGTAGCGACAAGGTTCCGCCCAACAGCGGCGATGGCTTCATTGAAGACCATTGAGGCGCTACTTGAGAACATGCTAGGGGAGGCAGATTCCTCGTCAATCGCAATGGGCTCGGGAGTTGCGGGTGCATTCTCGGACGCTGACGATTCTTTGCTTTCAGTATCTAGGCTTGACGGCAAGCTCTTAGACGACCAGACACCGTGCAAGCGTTCGAGCTCTTTTTTGTACGTATCCAGGGAAACCTCAATCTCGGCCCACTCTTTCTTTTCCTTGAATAGGGGAGACGTTGTCAGCTTCTCAAGTTCTTTGATTTCCTCATCCAATCCCTGGATGCCTGAGGTCGCAGAAGACAGTTCGACCTGGTGCTCAGTCTGCAAAATGATGTCTTTGCTGTTCTGGACCAGTCTTCCCAGAAGCGTGCTCTCTCCTCCAATTTGATCCGTTGTTAGCTCTTTGAGTTTCAACTCAACGCTCGCGAGAGAATCGACGATCTTCATCTGTTGGCGCGCATTGTCTTTGATCTTGACGACCTCGCCTTGCGGATACACCTCCAAAGGAAGAACAGACTGAACGGAGACGCCGCTCTCGTGCGTAAACTCACCATTCCAAAGGAGGAAGATCTCTGGAGACCCCTCGATCAGCAATTTGGCGCTAGCCCCGCGGCCGCTCCTTGTACATGAGAAAGTCCGCGAGATCCCGTACGTCTTTCCCTGAACATCCCTCAGATAGACTCTCACTTCACCCCCTTCGCCTACAAACGCGCGCATCCTGTCAGCGAACTTGTCGTGAGGGTCAGTATCGAGGGGGACTGTATTGAAGGCAAATCTTAGGCAATCCAGAAGAGCTGACTTGCCGGTATAGTTTTTCCCGATAATGCTGTTTTGATGCGGACTGAATCCGACCTTCATTCCGTTCAGCATGCCACCTGAGATAGACACTCCGATAATGTGCGGGTGAGAAACCTCGGGGGGTTCAGTGAAATGCACCGATTGAGGATATTGAACTTCGTCCTCACTGCGGATAACTCCGTGTCCAAGACGAAGTTCTGGTTCGTAGATAATCTGCCTTACCCCGTTGAGACCTGGCGCTGTCATCCTGATCCAAGTTGTGTTTAGCTCGAAATCATCGAGCCGGTGACAATCAGAGACATCAATGAAACCGAAAGAATTGGCTATTTTGGTCGAGTCCATGTTCTTGTAGAGCAGCCTGACCTTCCTCGGTCTATCAGTCACTCGCTTTATCTCGCCAGAGGGAGCGGCCAAGATCCTTAGGCGCCGGTCGTTTAGAATATCGGTCCTGCCTCGGAATTCCTTAGAGCCCCATAGACCATCGTCGCGTTGTACATGAGGGGCAATAACAACTCCTTGCAGGTGATTGACCACCTCATCCAATACCATGGAGATGGTCTTTTCGTCTTTGGGCGACAAGCAGCCAACACGGTCCTCTTTTTTCCCCTCACCTGACATACCCAATCGGATCAGCATCTTCTCTATTTCGGCGACATCTTGGGTCTCCTCGAACAACGCAAGCAAATGAGGACCTTCATAGGTTGTAATCTCAACACCTGGCAGGATGTGGATTTTGCTCTTCCCCGCTTTGCGGGCTTGTCTTGCCAACTTGACCAGCGGTTTACACCAGGCGACGCAATTATGGTCGGTGATTGCCACAAGATCAAGGGATGTCTTGTTCAGAGCATCGAAATATGTCTCGGGCGTTAGCGTAGCCGCTCTAATAGTTTGGTCGGGTCTGCTGTCCCAATCCCAACGAGTAGCAGGCGTGTGCACATGAAGGTTCGTATGTACCCACCGTGCGTATGTAGGACTTTGGTGGAAATCGTTCAATTCTTGGATTGAGACAGGCATATTGATCCCCCAGTCACAAACACACATACTTCGCAAACCTAGGCCCCGAGTTGGCAATAAGCACATGCCACCAGCGTGATATTCGAAGCAGCGGTAACCTGGGCCCAGAAGCATGTATGCCTAAAGTTCTACACTCTTGCTCACCGCACGATCTGGGTCGCCATAGAAGACGATGTCAAGTTTCTCCACCACTTCTTCCGGCAGTCCGACAAATTGTGATTTATTTGCTAGCGGTACGAGCGCGCGAATGGCGCCATTCTCCAACGCGACTTGGAGTGGTTCCATGATGGAGGCAACAGCCTTGATGTTGCCCTGTACCGTGATATCGCCCAGTACGATAGTACCTGGCAAGATGCGCCTGCCAAACAGAGCAGATATCATCGCAACGTAGAATGCTACCCCGCAAGCGCAGTCCACACGGCCGCCACTCAGATCAATCGCCTCCGCCTGGATATCTTTTTGAGCTAGCAGCGGCGTCAGCGCGAGCTTGTCCTTCACGCTCAATAGATAAGCGAAAGCACGGTTGAGGGATTCCTTAAGCGACGGCTCTAAACCACCAGGCGTTCGCAGCTTGCCAGTCCCTGCTGTGACCGAGACTTCCAGCCGAAAGAGTCCCACCCGTGCTTGGTCATCTGCCGCCGCCGTATATACACTGCCCGGCGGCAAGGGATCGGGAGAGATCACTCCGCTCCCTCCCTGTTCCGGCACACCCACTGTTCTTTCAGTCCCATCTTGATTGCCGATGTAGGAAAAGCTCGTCTTGTAGAATTCGAACGAGCCTCGCTTTTTCAGCTGTTCCTTCACGCGGCGGCGTCCCTCCAGGGCCAGTTCCAGGTACTCCGTGAGCTCTGGTTCTGTCCATGCGCCATCAGGATGCAACAGTTTGAGCAGGCCACTAACTGTTCGCTTGACAGCGGAAGCGTCGCGCCCTTCGACGTGAGAACCAAACCGGTAGTATTGTTCTACTGCATCAAACCGATTGTCCTTGCGCGCGATGCGAAACGCCTCCGCTAGATAGTCAGTGACAAATCCGTAGCGAGTCGTAAGCAAATCCTTGGACGTCTTGGGGATCTCCCATCCCGGGAGATAGTAATGGAAGCGATCGATAACAGCCAAGTCAAATGCATCCGGAAGAGGCTGAAGTAGGTCAGTGGCGCTGTTCTGAACGAGCGTTTCGACCGGCTGGTTGAGGTTGCCCACGAAGACAAGAGAGGCATCCGCCAGCACCTGCGTAATACCGCGACTAAAGCGGCCATTCGCCATGTAGTCTTTCATGATCTGGATCGTGTCTGGGTCGGTGACCTTCATTCCGCTGACTTCGTCGAAGGCGACAACGTCCCAATGCCCGACCAGTCCAACTTGGCGACGCGCATTGTTGTAGAACAGGTTGGCGGAGCTCGCCTTACCACCCGAAATGAGGATACAGTATGGCGACATCTCGCTATAAGCATATGACTTGCCTGTGCCACGCGGTCCAAGCTCGATCAAGTTGTAATTCTTTTCGACGAATGGAATCAGGCGGGCGAGGATCAACAGCTTGAGCCGATGTTGCATGCGGTCCGGTTCTAGACCGAGCGTGCGTATGAGGACGTCGATCCATTCATCGCGTGTGAACTGGGCACGTCCATCGACAAACTCAGTTTCGTCGAACCGTGCTAGCTGGATTGGCTTGAGATCAGAAATGAAAAAGGGGCTGTCCTTCTTTTCGACTGGCGTCCGGAACTCAACGTCCACTAGGGCCCAAATTCCGCCTTCTAGGAGACGCGGGTATCGCCGATAGAACTCATCCGGGATATGGATTCGGCTGTAGCTGAAATTGTCCATCGCGGCCCAGTACTTGGCTTCGCTGGCCAGAAAGCGCACCTCAATCCGGTCGATGAACCGATAGCGGCCCCTTTGCTCAACCAGGGACTGGGCTTTGTTGGATTCGTCGTGTCGGAAATAGTTCGAGCGCAGCGTGTTCTTCACGGCGGCGATGCCTAATTGGACTTCAGTGGGGTCTTCCGAGGCGCAGTACTTGCCCAGCAGATACTCGAGGACATACGACGGAACATTCTCGCCACCTCGGATTTGGTGCAGCAGATCCTTCCGGACAACTTTGCCGGCAAACACCTGGGTTAGCTTTTGATCGAGCGTCTCGGATGCCATAACCACCTCAATCCAGTGTGCCGTTCTTCAGTTTCAAGGTAGCCCATACCAATCCCGAATCCGGCGCTATAGCGCGTATTTCGATGAATTCACCATGAAAGTCCGGATCAATCAATAGAGGGACTTCAGTGTCAACATTGGGCTGCAAGGTTACTTCATGCGTGTTGACATCGCGTGCATCGCAATCAGCGGCCTCGCCGACCGGCTTGCTCTTGGGATTCGAATCGGGATAGGCTTCAAGGCGAACGTTCAGTGACTCGCCCAAGAGCGAACCATTGTAAACCTTCAGGCCAATCACTTGGCTGGTGAACTGGGCGCGGGGATAGTGGATTTCGACCTGCTGGGCGCGTGCACTGGTCTCGGGTCTGGATTTGACCTTGAGCTCGATTACTGGAACCACACACTCTTGCAGGCTGAGACCCTCGTGGAAGTAGCAGGTGTCGGCCACATAGACGCCAAAGCCGTTAGGCACGCAATAGTCGGTCGCGTCGGTCTGGATTCCCAAGAAGTTCGGTTTCAGGATCAGAGAACCTGGCTTTTCTCGGACGCGTTTCCCGAGCTTGGCACGCCGCTTGTTGAGATTCCAGCTTCCCTCGGGAGAAGCTATAGTATCGCCAGGGAGAGTCTCTGGTAAGAGCACGTGGCCGTGATCGGCCGTGATGACAATGCGTTCAAAGCCAAGTTTTGCTAAGTGAAGTGTTGCAACTTTGAGGTCGCCTAGCAGATCACTCATGTGCTTGCGAGCCTGCCGCAAGCTGACGTGTTCTCCTAGCTCATCAATGTCCGGCACTCGGATGACGAAAAGGTCTGCACGTGCCAGCGCACTACGCTTGCGGTCGGACGCGTCGAGCCATTCATTCAACGTGGTGCTCGCAAACCGGTCGCCGTACTTATCTCCGAGATATTCCATGCGAGTTGCGGAATCCTTGACGGGACGATTGCCGATGTGGGGAATGAACTCTTCTCCAACCAAGGGGAGGGAAAGCGCACCGTCCGCGCCGGGGAGAAGAGCCGCCATACCGTTGGCCGTAGTCGTGGGTAGTGCTGCACTGGCTGGCTGAATGCTTACTTCACCTAGCGAACCTAATTCACGCGCCAGTGCCCGTCCCATCTCAAATCGGAGCGAATCAGCAAGGACATAGGCAACCTTCTCACGGCGATCGAGGCTCGGACCAACGAAGCGATCAAACACCTGAGTTTGCCGCAATACATTTTCCGGAGGCCAGCCCTCAGCCGGAACCGCTGCCAGAAAGCGCATTTCCAGCTTGTCAATGCTTGCCCGATACGTTCGGCGGGCAAAGTCAATGACGGCTTGAATCTCAGCGCAATCAGCACAGTCCGCCACACTCTGTTCCATCAGTCTCTGCTGCAAATCGAGTTCATTCCAGCCGCCATCCCGAGCGTAAGACTCCACTAGTCCGCTGAGCCGGCTGATACCATTCTCGACCTTGGATGCCGCCCCAATCAGGTTCAGACAGCGCTCAGCTACCTGCCAGATCTGTGCACGGTCCGCCTGACGCCGCCAGACAGAGTGACTCCTCGCATCAAGTATGGACCGAGCCGTTTGGAGGTTGCTCTCCAGAACAGCAGTTGCCAACGAAGCAAGGGACTGCTTCTCCTCAAAGGCAAAAGTATCGCGCTCGCCCAACTCCTTAGCAGCACGAAAGTGATCGTGCAGCTTGAGGTCCTTCTCTATTCGATTTGCCAGCGCGACATAAGCGTCGCGCCACTCGTCCGACGAGCGCAGCCGGTCGCAAATTGCATAGACCTGGTCACGGTACGAAGGGTCGGCTCGGTGGACGCCATCCAGCGCAGCCGGAAGCGCGGCAGGTAGATCGAAGGTCAACTCACTGAACAGGATATAACTAGCCAGTTGATCCAGGAGCTTTTTCCATGAACGTGTCCCAGCCTGCGGGACGAAGCCGATAGCGCCTTTCAGAAGCGCCAGCAACTCGCCGCGCGGGCCCCGGGCCTCAAATGCCTCTGCAACCTGACCTGACCCCAGCACGGCAGCACACACCTCAATGGGAGACTGTGTCCGAAGGATTTGCTCAATCTGCGGGTATGCCATCATCGGTTTGAGATTGTCCAGAAGGTCGAATGCGGGCTGTCCTGTCAGGAACAGGGTGTCGATCTGTTCGCGCATCTCTGGCATTGCCACACAAGCAAGCGAGTGTAACTGTTCGCTCTCCTCAACGCCAAAGAGATCGCCGGCGGCCGCGAAACCCTCGAATGGATCCTGGGTCCGCCGGTCTTCCGGCAGACGCGCGCGCGGTAGATAGATCAACAGGTTCGCATTCGCGTCTGATGGATTCGAGGACTCGTTCATTTTGCGATAGACGTCCTCTGCCTCGCGCCGGGCTTGAAGCTCGGAGGCAGCGGCGTTCGCCACACGGCAGTTCGCGATCTGCAGCGTGCGGACGAATTCGCCAAACGCCCGTTCGCTGTCAAACCATACGACAATGCGATGGTCACTTAGACAAGTGGTTAATAGCTGACGGAGGTGGTCCGATAGTCGCATCAATCGTTCTCCTCGTCTTCATCCTCTTCTTTGCGCTTGATTGCCTTCTTTGTTTTCTTGACCTCTGCCCTGCACAAGTGCTCCAGCCCATGTGCGATGGCAATGGAACGGTCGGTCTCGCACTTTTTCTCAACTCGCTTGGGCCAGATGTTGTAGGCCATATGCGCCCAATCATACTCGCCTGCTTCAAGCTTTTTCCAGACAGCCGCCGTGTCGTTCGCCCATTTGCGGAGACGGTAGAGCTTGTTAAGAGGTGCGGCGTTGATAATGACGCCATCGTTCAAGTCCGGCTTGTATGGGAGCTCTGCCACGCGCAAGAGTTCAGCGCGGAAAACGTTCAACTCACTCAGGAATTGCTTTGTATCGTTCAGCTGATCACGCAAGTCGGTGGCGGTTTTCCCGGAGGAGGTCTCCAGCTTTTCGTCGAGTTGGTCCACTCGCTTTTGCACACTTTCTATCTTGGGATTCACATACTGGGTGACAATAGTATACAGCGTGTCCTTCGTGAGACGGTGATAGTATACCCAGACGGTGTAGCTGCCGGACGCAGTGCTGAGTGCCCAGTAGATAGGTGCTTGCCTGCGACTTTTGGAATAGCGTTTCACGTGATCAGCGAAAAAGCCAGAGGGCGAGTGGAAGTGGTCGCGCAGGTCATGAACGCCGAGAATCTCGCATGCCTCTGCCTCGATCGCGTCAGCGCGGTCTCCCCAGAGCACGGTGAACACTTCCCGCACGCGGCGAACAATATCAGAGGGATGTGCCACTTGGCGATCCAGACCCGGATCGTCTATGAGGATACCATCCCATGGGATACGAATTGGATACTCGCTGTGGGGAATTGTTGGGTATTCTACTGCGCCATCCGGTGGGAGAGTAATGGCATTGGGGCGTGCGCGGAGCCACTCTCCGCTGACGATATTGTGCGGTGTAGCGGGTAGGCCTTCGGTGCCGACAAGCATTCCGGGTGGGCAAACAGGAAGTAAATCGAAAGGATCTTGGAGCTTGGGTGCAAGCGTATCATCGAGCGAAAGTCGGACATCCCATCTTCCCAAAGCTAGACCTATGGCATAAGAAATGAATATCTGGACTTCCTGGTATGGGGAATCGGCTAATGGCAACTCGCTTTCCACCGAATCCTCGTTATCAGCAATATCGGCTGTGTTCGCAGAAGACCATGGCAATCGAATATCTTGGATTGAGAGATCATATGCGGCAAGTGAGGAATGGGAAAGATGGCGGTAGAGTTCTGCGAAATTATCCTCGACGATACGGTTCCAACCAACTTGATCTGCAGCCCATGCAGATAGAGAGCCCCTGTTAAGAGATCCAAGTCCGGTGAATCGTGCCGTTCGCTCGTCACCCAAATCCCTACGGAGCACAAGTTCATGCAACTGTTGGGCGTCCCGAGTGATATATTCCCTTAGGTCAGTCTCTGGATTGGGCATTGGAATTGCCTTGACAAAACCCGAATCCCATTTGCGACTGGGAGTGAGTGCCCGGAGTAGGAACTCAAAGACTTCTGAATTGAGAAGGCCAAGAAGAAGCCAAGGATCTATGTCGTGACTGAAAATGCCCTGGCCGACGTGACTAAAAATGCACCCGCCCGGCAAGACCCTAACATTGAACCCCTTTACTGAAATATTGGGATAAGTCAGACCAGGCCTACCGTATAAGGAAGTATTCTGGACAAAACGGGACGCCGATCCATAGCGTGCTGCAACTTGTGCCTTTATCTCTTCGCCCTCTCTTGCCCAGTTAACGAACAGATAGACATCTTGGTGGAATTTGGAATAATCGCCCCCCTTAGGATATCCGATCCATTGCGAATTGCCAGGTGGGATCTCCCACCTCGTTCGCAAGAAGCGTTCATTATCGCTGGTAACGAGGCCGATCGCAACTTTGATATTGGAGTCTTCAATGCTCGGCAACGTGGAAAACAGCCTCCGCACCTTTTGCGAAAGCCAATAGCTAAAAGGGAAGCCAGGCAGAGACCTTATCTCGCTTCCCCTCACAAGATAGCCGCTGTTGCTTCGGACCAAGTACTCAAGGTCATTTGCTTTGTTTGAAGATTCATTCAGCCTAAAGAATGTGATGATTTCATCAACAGACCTGTCAGCAGTGATTACAGATGCCGCCGTCTCGACAAAGGCGCGATCGAGCACCTCGAATCCGAGATCGGCCATTAGCCGCATGGTTCCACTACCCAGAACCACGTTCTCGCGCCACAAATGCATCGAAGGTAAGAAGAAACCGGTGCGCGATGTCAGACATCCAAGTAATGCTCGGTTGACTGCGAGACCAACAGCTCGCTGCACAAACGCACAATAGAGGTCATTCTTGCTGTCCGCATATGCAACTTCTTGATACTTTTTTGCTGTTGGGACACTCCATCCAAATGGTGGATTCATCAAGACTATATCGTATTTCCTGCGACAGAGGTCGACGAAAGCAAACCCTTGCTTCGCGTCATCAGCGAATAACCGGCGACGAACTGTCCGCCCGTTGGTTGCATGTTCAGCGTAGGCGCGCAATGCATCCAAGACGTGCGCTTCAGCCTGGTCCCAGAAGCTTTCGTCGGTGATACCAGAAAGATCGAACAGCGCCAATTGCTCCGGTTTCTGGGGTCTAGCAAATTCTTCGAAAAGCGCCAACTGCTCAGTGGGGTCACCCTTGAGCCATTGGCGCTTGGCGTCTGCAATAGCACTCTGTAGTTCTTCTTCTATCATCAGGAGTGATCCTGCTTCGCCAGCCAGTTTCATTTTATCAAAAACAATGCGGACGAGGTCAGCCAAGACACGAGGCTTGAGTTCAGCGGTGAACTCATCCAGCAACGTGCGCTCGCCGGGCATCGGCTCGGCACAGACGACATTAACTATTCTGATCTGGGGACGCACATCGAACCTAAGGTTCATCTGCTGAAAGCTGCGCTGAGCACGCAGCCAAAGTGCAAGCGCCGCAATCTGGCAGGCCCGTGAGTCAATATCGATGATGTGGATGTTGTCGGCCAGTATGAGTGCCGGCACTTGACCGAGAAATGCCTCCCGGTCTGGGTAGTCTGCCTGCAACGCGGGACCCAGATCAGGATCATCATAGGCTTCGGCGTAGATTGTCTCAAACAGGTCAAAGCAGTACAAGCCGAAATGTCCACTTCCGCCGGCCGGGTCGAGCATTAGGATCTTGCGTGGGTCCTTTTCCTCTCGAAAGGGCACAACATCCACTTCCCAGTCCCATCGTTCGCAGACTGCCCTGTACAAATCGAGAATCGCAGTCAGCTCCTCGCCTTCCGGATCGTAACCGAAGTGGCGCCAGCGGCGTTGCTCGTAGAAAAGGCAGCATCGCAACTCTTCAAATGTCCCCTCCCATTTGTGGGTTTGCTGATATTTCTCCAACCTTGGGTTGGCGAGCTCAGCACACTCGAGCCCCAAGTATTCTTTAGCGTAGTGATATCCGCCAACCGACAAAGCATAGTGCCAGATATCTCGCAAGTCATGTAATTCAGAGTTAGGCCGCACCCACATCTCGCCCGTGCCATCAGGGTCGCCCCACTCGTCCGTAAGCGCAAATGCTTTAGGAGGTTCTTCTCCGCGTTTCAAAAAGATGGGATGTTTACGCCGGACCAGATAGCGGCAATCCTCGGTCAGCCGCGTATCACCATGCCTCATTTCGTACCAAATGCGCCCTAGAGTATTGTCGGTGAGAAACTCGACGACATAGCGGGGAGTAAAGAATTGGTTGCGGACAGCAAGCTCACGGGAATTGCGAGGCGCTTGGGATTCGTCACGCATTTTCCGCCGCTCTTCCGCATCGTTGTAGTACTGGTAGATCCATCCAATCGTTTCATCTTCGCGCCAGAGATGTGCGAGCACAGGGTCATTTAGCAGCTTGAGCACATCTTCTAGTGCTCGCTCGCTCGGGAACACATGTGACAGAGGCGAGTGGCGGTCAAAAAGCGCGCCCAGGTCGAGTGCAAGCTCGTCAAAGAGATTTTCCAGGAAAATGCGATATGTCGTATACCGCGTGCCAAGCGCTCCCCCGGTCAGCGAATCAAACACTCGAAAACCTTCCGATGCCATGCCGTTGCGGACGCATTCTTGAACGAGGCCGCGCTCTTCACACAACCTCAGTGCCGCCAAACGGTTGAGTATCGTAAACCCAATCTCTCGGACGAGCGGGTCATATGCCGCGGCGCGGCGGTCCTTTTCTGTACCTGTCTGCGATTCAGCGAAGTGATCCAGTAGCTCTCGTAAGTCCTCTGCCTGAACGCGCTGGTCTTCCGTCAGGCCAGTGAGTGGCAACGCCGTCCCGTCCGGCTGCATGCGGAAATTAGACTGCAGTTGCTCAGTAATGTCGCTCTTGAGTCGTTCCCGCGCGGCACTCACCATTTTCTCTAGTGCTGCGCGGGTGGGTTTGTCAAAACTCATAGGTCATTGGTACCTGAGTGATTGTTGGGTATGGAGGCCATAATCCATTTATGTGGAAGTGCAACGCATTCGTCCCCTGAGCGCTTATGGGCTCTCACTATTTGCCCACCTCATCGCGCAGACCCTCGATCTGAATATGCTTGTGGGCACGCAACAGCGCCCGCAGGCGGTTACGCAACGAGCTGAGCCAATCCTCCAATTCCTTCTCCGATGTGATAACCGCGGTTGGACGTAGAGACGCCAGCGGAAGTGTTTCCACCTCGGGTGCCACCTCAATGTCAGGAGGAGGAGAGACTGGCACTCGGCTGACAATCTCATCTTCCAATTGCCTCTGTAACGCGGGCAGACTGCTTCGACGATTCAGCAGCACGGTCAGGTCGCGCACAGGGTCATCTTCGCCGGGCTGAAGCGGAAGCGTGAGCTGCAGTCGGTTCATAATCGCGCTGCGATCTTCTTCCAAGAGGAGGATCCAACTCGGATGCGACTCGAGAGCAACCGCTATTTGGCGCAGAGCCGTTTCGACTTCTCGGCGAATTTCGGCATAGCACGTACCCACACGCTCGTGTGCCGCTCGCACGATTGCACGGACGCTCCCCAATTGTTCATAGAATCGCTCGGATCGCAGCGCTTCGGTCAGTGTGTCCATGTCAGCTGCAGGTAATAGATTCTTGCCTTCGCCCTCGAACAGGGTCTCGACTTCCGACACCCTGCTGCGAAGCAGGTTGGCCGCGCGGATGTCCTCTTCGGCGCCTCCGTCAAGGGCCTTCGCCACCTCACGCGCCCAGCGAATATCTTCCGGGAGAGCCGTTTCCTTCGCACCAAATACGGCGGCGGCGTTCGTCGCATCGCCGCTCAGGGCGCCAGTGAGGGACGCCAGCAGCGACCGTGCCCGCCCCTCTCCTGCCAAGCCTAGCAATCGAAGTAGATTGGGCAACGAAGCGACTTGCTCCTGTAGCGCAGGCAGATACTTGCGGACGGCGCGGCTGATGGCATCTTCCAATGGCATCACGGTTTCGCCAAAAAGCTCTTCCAACCGTCGTGTGGCGCGGTCGAGTGCTTCGGGGTCGGGCGGCGCGTCCCGAAGAGAGACGCCAACGCGATTGAAAGCAAGTGTGTTCTTGCACGCTTCGGCGGCTTTCGGCCCTGCGACCTTGAGCGGTCCCTCCGCCGTGTGGAACTCGACAGTCCCAGAAACAAGGAGCGCGGCAAACAGATAGCGGACGGTGTCTTTGGACCATCCATAAGGCGGATTGGAAAACATATCTTGGATCGCGCTGCCTTGTAGACGCCCCCCGCCCGTTTCGTCTAGTCTGGTCCTAAAGGCGCGCACGGTCTCTGCCAGCGCCGGGTTGTTGATATCGACGCGGGTGGCACCTCCGACCCGTGCTACCAGTCTGAGCGGATCAAGCTCTGGTGTCATGCGGTCCAAGCGGTCCACGCTCAGAAACTTCGCCGCCTGATCGCTGCTCGCTCGAATGGGCGCAAGCCGGTAGTACTCAAAAACAGCGCCGGCAACTTTGGTCAGTATGCCGCGCGCGGCTGCGTCTGTGGTTTCTACGCCCTCGCCGGCCGGCGTCGGGCGACCGCGGAAGATAAAGGTACCTTCAAGCAAGGCCTGCTTGAGCAGTCTTTCTACCTCGTCCCGTCCACGCTCTGCCCGTTTGAGCTCGGCTCGCTTGAATTGCGCTTCATCGCGGTCTGCGGTCCGATCTTCGACTTGCCCGGCGATCTGTTCAGACCGGTAAATCTCGGGGAGTAAGTCCTCCACCGTGTTGCTCTTGCGAGCCAACCATGCAATGGCATTGCGCCAGTCCGCTTGTGCGGCTGTCTCGGTCAACAGCTCCGTTCGGCGCGCCTCCCAGCCGTTGTCATCTACCCATTCCAAACGGAAGACGATATCCTCGCCATCTCCGACGATTAGGGTCTTGCCTGTGCGGACGCCAGCCTTGACCTCTTTGGTATTCTCTAGGCGCGCACTTGGTTGGGGATCAAAGATCTTCTTTCCAAGAATCTCGTTCCGGATTCGGTTCACATCACCAGAAGTGGGCATCATCTCATTGCGTTTCTTTTGGAGAGGACGGACCTTCTCGGAGAGAAAGACATACCCGCCGGCTTTGGGGTCCTCGATCAGTCCGAGCTCCTTTTCGGCTAGCATCTTTCCGAGAGTTTCGCCGACCTGATCGCGCAAGCTCGGGTTGTCAATCGCCGGGTAAAGGAGTGCGGCAATATTCTCGGCAGTACAAGGGAACCCCTCGATATTCTGCAGGACAGCAACAGTCTTGGCAATACGGGCAGCAAGTCTGTTACGGGGGAATGCGACCGCAGTCCGGTCCACGGCACTAACCACATGCGGGAGCACTTTGAGAATGTCGGCGCGCAGAGAATCGTAGAAATCGTCCGCGCAAGCGAGCGAACCTACCTCTCGATCGGCTAGCCGTGTGGCGTCTCTCGGCAAAAGCCGATTCACGTCCACTAGAACATCCTGAATCACTTTGATCGCCGAGCGGAGACCAATACCGCCCGTGGACCGCGCCAACATTCGGATCAGTTCCAGCAGCAAATCAAAATGCTGCGGTAGGAATGGGTAGAACTGCGCAAAAGTATCCGCGTCCGGATCAGACTTGTAGAGTGTGGTACCGGTCAAGCGGGTGTGTGCAATGAGCGCTTGACCGGAGGTACGGAACAAGCCCTTGAGCTGAGCTTCTCCCTCCGGTGTCTTGGTGAGCAGACGCCGGTAAGTGATTTCCTTGATATCGCGGGCATCCAGTTCGATTGGAATGGGGAAGCGAGCGACGAGCTTGTTCAATTCTGGTGAGTTGTACGTTGCCCCTCGAACGATTTCGGCAAGCGTCTGTTGACCTGTGGCGGCCACAAAGACCTTACCCTGCCCGACCTCCTTGAAATCACGCACTAATCCGTCGAGATTGAGAATCAGCTCTTGTCGCGGTGCAACATATTGCCCGGCCTCGTCAATCAGGAACAAGATATTCTGCTTACCGGTTTTGTTCCTGATCAGATCGATCATTTCCTTCGCGCGATCACGCAGGTTGTCTGCCACCTCGAGCTTGGCCCTGCTGAATATCTCGGGCGAGGAAAACTCATGAGGCAGGACGCTGGTAATAACCTGCGCTGCGCGCGCATTTGCAAGGGTCGGGTCGTTGTGTATACTCAGCCAATCCTCTTTCCAGCGTGCTTTGTACTTCTCCTGGAATTCACCATACTTGCCTAGCCGCTCCAAAGTCAATTCCAGCTGAGCGAGCTTGGTCACTTTGGAATAACCGGCCCATTGCAGTACTTTCCAGTACAAGACAGATGAGATGGTGGCCGAGGCATTCTCTGCCAGTTGCTCCGCACCGAGGTCCAGAAAGATGACGGTGGTGGGAGAACGGCCCGCGACGGTACGAAGTAGTGCTTTTACATCTGCGGAATGCAGCCGTTCGGACAAAAGGTCAATAAACGGACGCCCTCCGACGCTCGTGCTCCCATCTAGCGCTAGGCCGAGGTACTTGGTGAAAGAACTCTTGCCCGATCCATAAAAGCCGGAGACCCAGACGCCGACCTCTGTAACCTGTCCCCCCTGCACGGCGCGTTGATAGGTCTCCAGGAATCTACGAAAGTTTGCCTCGACGCTATCGGTTGCTTCGTACTCTTCGATTTCCGCTTGCAGGCGGTCCACGTCCCTCGCCGCATAATCGATCACCTTTTCAATTCGCCGATCAATCTGCCGGCGAGTTGAGAATAGCGAGCGTATCTGGGTCATTCCAGTCCTCCGACTAGCGTGGAGCGATAATTCCCATCTTCGGGATAAAAGCCGAGGAAGTGAAGGCCATATTGGCCGACGCGCCGTCCCGAATAAAAGATCACTGTGGGATGTGGGACGCGACCCGTCAGTGCGCTTTCAATGGCGCGCGTGCGGAAATACGGATGCAGAAGCTCGGCCTCTGTGAGCAGAATCACTGTCTTGTCATTCCCCACCGAGATGCGGTGCGCGACCTCAGACACTAGCGCGTTGTCTTGGGTCAGCACATCGCGAATTGATTGATTCATTTCGTATGGCTCGGCTTCCGGTTCAAGTTCTAGCCAGGCATCCCAGCGCCCCGATCGGTCAATCAACTCGTGCACAATCTCACCAAGCGAGACCCGAACGGGATCAAACCCGTCGTTGTGCAGAGCGCCAACCCACCCTGCCAAGCGCCGTTTTACCGTGAGCATATGCTCGGGCCGGTAGACAAAATAGAAAATGGGATCGCTCTGGGCCGGGTTCAGGGCAGCAGGCTGATGTAATAGCCCCATTAGCTCTTGGAAAGTGCGGTCCAAGACCGAGTCATCCAGAGATGGCATCTATATACGCCTCCATGGAAGTGTAAGACCATGTGATCCGCACAACTGAACCGGCTCGCTGGACGACGAGGCCGGCTATCGGTCCAAGCCCCTCCAATCGCTCTAAGGTATGGATTCGGTCGAGCCCGAACAACCCCCAATCTGGGTGCTCGACCGCCTCAGCATCGGTAATTCCCTGAAAGTGCAACTCGTGCACAAGGTATCCGAGGCCAGCATCTGACATCCGATAATTCACGAGCTCGCGTCGGCTGCCGCCATTCAAGCGGACCAGTCCAAAATCCTCCAGTGCGCCCAACAGACCCCGCGCTATTCGGAGCTGAACGTGGTCTGACCAGGGCTGGTCGATGAGCTTTTTCTCTGCCGCCTCACCCAGAAAACTCAGGGCGTCTTCCAATGTGATATATAGATCACCTCGGCGGACTAGTCCCCAGAACCTCTGAATCGTAAAGTCATAGAGCAGATCATCGGCCCGCGCAGAGTACACGAGCATCATCTCTCTAAACAACGCACCGTTTCCGTGGCCTTCCAGGTAGCGTTTGAGCCAGCGGGCACGGCGATCATCGCCAGCAAGCAGCCGGGGCCGGAACACTCGCAAAACAAGGTCTGATATTCTTTGCGCTGTATGTTTTCCAAGGAGGTCTTCGGTCTGAACACGCGCCAAGAACGCTTTGTCGCTTTCGCCCGGCATCCAGTGCGTCAATAGACTTCGCATCTCCGGAAGCACAGCCGCCCCCCTCGCGAGAGCAACCGTGTAGCGCCTTGGGTGCTTTGCCGTTCTATCGATTGACATTCTTCTGTCGCTGTCCCTCAAAGTACGGAAAAGTCTTGCTATCATTCAGAAAGGCGGCAGAATACAACGACGCCATTCTGACAATTGACTCTTTCTTAGTCATGTCTTGCACTGACCCCACTTTCACAGGGCCCGGTTGAGCTTTTGCTACCTCGCCGCCTGCAAGGGATTTGATGGCGTCGATTAGCTTGGATTTATCGCCAAGCACCGGCTGACTCTCCGCCATTAGTTGGAGGCGATCGTCCGGTGCGATTTCCCGCAGCGCACGATCGATCTCTCGCGGAAGCCGAAAGAGGTGAAAGACATTTCCGACTCCGATGGAAGAATCATGAATGGTGCATGCTGCGATAGAAGAGGAGCGAACCGCGTTCCAAAAGTAGGCGCGGGGATACAGGCGCTGCAGGAAACTGATTCCGGTGGGGGAGAGAAAGTTGCACTTCCACCAATTGTAATGCTTTGACTCGCCCAAGGCCAATACGAAAATCTGTAGCCTCAAAATCGCCTTGAGGTCAACATAGTCTTCCTGGGGCATTTTCACATTTCTCGATTCTTGCTCAATGATGAGCGACCCAAATAGAAAGGCACTCGCCCCATAGCGCAGACGCGCTTAAAGACGAGTGCCGAGGATCGCCGTCGATCAACCCGCTCGCGCGACCTTCGTCACCCGGGGCGACAGGCAATCACACCAAGAATCGGATTGAGAGTGCCGTAGTCCAAGCTAGAAGTCTAGTCCGTAGCCACGGGGCAAAGAGATCAAGCGAACGAGGACAGTATACCACAAGATTATGGAAATCAACAAACGGAAATCAGTTTCACATTGCAGTTGCGACCGCTACCTTGCGCATACCATTGTGCGTGCCGCGCACCATTCGCAGAGATCGGATTTCACCTGCCGAAAGGCGGCGTTTGGTCGAGCGAGGTTAGCCGTGAAAGCCGCCAGTTCATTCTGTAGACGCGTTTCATCTGCCGAAGTACAAGAGACAGAAAGCATTGCTGCAGTCGGAGCATGATAGATCCAGAGTGTTGCCTCAGGTTTGAGCAAGCCATCTTGCTGCGCAGCAAGCGCGTAGAGCCGCAGTTGATCCCCGCAGCGGTCGACCAGCCCTTCGGCAGCGGCATCTGTCTTGAAATCGATCAGCCGGTCGGGCTCGAATCGGTCGGCCACTCCAAAGACCCTGAGGATTCCATCGTCAAATTCCGTGAATAGCGACACTCGCACCTCGACGGCGGCTGCCTCGGGGGGTACGCGGCCAATTTCACTCGCCAGGTACAACTCCAACCATGTCTTCACGGTGTTCGCCTGACTGGCACTCAAATGCGCGGACAACTCGCTTTTGGCCATTCCTAACAACTCATCTGCGGTTGCCTGATGGTATCGCGCATGTGCTGCGACCGCGCGATGGAAAACGGAGCCGAGCAGCCGGCCCGTGCCATGCCCCTCTACCCGCTCTTCCTCTCGCTCAAGGTCCTCTTTCAACCACCCATGGCGAGTGAGGTAGTAATAGCGATAGGCAGCAGGACACTGTTGATACCATCGGAATGCCGTGGGCGAAACATGGAACTCGGGTTTGGCTAGAACAAAGGTGTGTGCTATCGGTCTCGGTGTTTGCTCAGGCCCAGCGGCAGCAGGAGACGGGAGAGGACTCTTCGCCTCTGGTGAGCGATCGAGGGCCACGCCGGGCAGGGGGCTATCCACCTGTCGGTTCCACAGTTCCTCGAAAAAGGTCTCGACTTTTCCGTACCGGTCGTCCTCGCGTTCTTTCCTGTTCGTCGCTGTAATGATCAGTCGCTTCTTGGCACGCGTGCAGGTCACGTACCATAGGCAGCGAGCTTCGTTCTGCGTGCGGCGTTTGCGCTCCTCAAACGCGGGGTGGTCTCCCTCTTCTTTCGGGATCACCAAACCTGAGGTCGGCTCGTGGAACGGCGACTGGCTCTGATTCGGGCGGACCTTTTGGCGCGAATCCGCCGCGATGACCATGGGGAATTCAAGCCCCTTGCTCGCATGCGCCGTGAGGACGCGCACGGCATCTTTTGCCGTATTCAGTTCGGGCGCCTTGGCGCGCGGGTCACCCTCGAGCGTCAACCGTAAGTAGGTGACGAGATCGCGCAAGTATTCGGTGGGATGATCAGACTCGTACACCTGGACAATCGCTTGCAACTTCGTCAGGGCGCGCAGTGCCATCGGGTCAGCCACACTTCCCAAGCCGCTCTGTTGCAGCGCCCAGTCGACAAAAGAGGCCATCGAGACCACCCACTGCTGTTTCTGCGATTCTTGCCAGAAAGCCATGAACTGGCTGACACGCGCGCGAACGACGGTGTCCTGAGTTGCTGCTTCTACTCGGCGGACCAGACCCCACAGTCGCTCGCCTTTTACCCGCACACGTGCCAAGGCCGCGACCTGGTCTTGGCTGAGGCCGACCGCTGGGCTGAGAAGCACGCGCACGAGCGACGGGTCATCGGCTGGATTGAGACAGACATTCAGGAGGTGAATAGCATCCAATACTTCCGGGCGTGTGAAGAAGGCATCTTGCGCTGAGACCTCATATGGAATCCCCGCCTTGCGGAGAGCGGCTGTGTA
>JAMDCU010000178.1 GCA_023489485.1 Chloroflexota bacterium | reverse complement strand
GGCAATCGCTTCCTCGATAGTTTTCATTCGATTCTCCTCGGACTAGAACACCATCGGCCGCTCTAAGGTGGCGGTTTTCCACAGTGGGGTGGGGAGGGGGTTATCCACAGGTTCCTATGGATATTTTTTATCCACAGTCTGTGCCTTATCGAAATACTCGTCTTAATTTCGATTAACCTGAGTATAATACAGTCATCGGAAAAGTCAAGCGCGCTTGACGTAACAACAAGTTTCGTATAGATTTAATTTCAGGAAGATAATGGAAAATCGCCAAAGAGTCCACGAGCCTTTTGTCTTCTTTGCTCTTTTTTTCGCTCTCACCGCCGGATTTGGCTACGCAGCCGTTCTCGTGATCGCTCCTGCCCTCGGATACTCGGCCGGCCCGTGGTGGCTTGCGACGGTTCAGGCGCACGGTTATGCCCAGCTGTTTGGTTGGGCCGGCCTGTTTGTGCTCGGGGTCGGCCTCTTTTTTATCCCGAGGCTCCGCGGAACGGTACTGGCACGTCCGGAGCTCGCCTCTGGGGCATTGGCCTGCTTCATTCTGGGAATCGGCCTACGTGTCTTGCTTCAGCCTGCGGTGGCCATTCTGGCCGGACCGGCGGTGTCTGGGTCTGCCTGGGCCTCGGTGGCAAGACTTGGGATCGTTGTGTCGGCCCTGCTGCAAGTCGCGGGAACTCTACTCGTCATCGTAATGCTCACCGCAACATTTCGCCGAGCGCCTCCGCTTGGTACACAGGCACCCTTACGACCGGTGCGAGGCTTGCTCGCGCTCGGCCTCATCAGCCTCGCCGTTTCAGGCCTGCTCAACCTTCTGCTCGCGATTGATCTCGTTGCTCGGTCCGGTTACACGTATCTCTACGCATGGGACGACGCGCTCACGCATCTGATGATTATGGGATTCATCGTTCCAATTTCGTTGGCTCTCTCGGTCCGCAATCTTCCTCTCTTCATGCGATTGGCCTTTCCTCCGCGACGCGAGCTTGGACCTCTCCTTGCCGTCCTTGTGCTCGGCTTGATCGCGCGACTGATCGGAGGAATAGAACAGACGTTCTTTCCTTTGCCCGCCTTCGCCTGGCAGCTCACGGGCTTGGGCCAAGTTCTCGAAGGTTCGGCTTTGCTTGCGTTCATCTGGATGATTGACATTCCACTGCGGCGAAAGCATCCGTGGACCGAGAGTCGCATACCCACGCCCCCTGATGTCGCGGCCGCGCGCAAGCCCACACGTAAGAATTACCCTGACTATGGTGAATACGGCCGCTTTGAGCTTCTGATCATTTCTGCTTATCTTTGGCTTGCCTTTGCTGCAATCATCGCAGTTCTTAACGGCGGCGCCGAGATAGTATCCGCTTCTGTCATTTTCGACCCCGATGTTGAGCGGCACGCACTGACGGTTGGCTATATTACCCTCCTTATTCTCGGGATGGCGGTAAGGATGCTGCCGGGCTTCAGTGGGAAACAAAAGGTCGCCAGCACACGGCTGGTGCTGGCGACCTTTTGTTTGGGCAATCTGGCAGCCTTCTTACGGGTGGCGCCCCTACTCAAACCCGATTTGCCGCTGTCGAGTGCGGGTCTGGCAAGTTCCGGTGTTATCGGCTGGCTCGCCGTCGCCGCGCTGGCAGTAAACCTCTGGCGGACGTTCAGACCTCCTCAAGCGCGAAAAGCAAGGCCGGCGTCACCTTCATCTACATAAGACTCTCTTCGCCCGTCGTCGACTTCACAAGGTGACGGGGTCTTGTCCTCCGGCGGTCTAAATAGGTGGCCTTCGGTCGAGACTATAAGGTACCGTCCGTATGACTTGATCCTCATCCAGGAGAATTCGTTTGTCTCCGGGTCAATTCATACCCTGCAAATTGCGGCACGAGGCGTGCTGCGATCTTGCCTTGAATCAGAGTTCCCTTCTCTGTATACTCTTCCCGTTCCACAATGCCCCGCTGGTGAAAAAGTGCGACCAGGTCGTTGGCGTCAAAGGGCACACGAACAGCCATGTCAACCAGATTCTCTCCAAGCACCTCTTCCACCCTTTTAAGCAAGTCACCGATCCCTGCTCCGGTCAAAGCCGAGATGCGCACTGCTCCCGAATCGTTTTCCGGTCCGCCCTCTCTCACCACCCAGGGGGACTTGATCGACTCGGCGATTGCCAGACTCTTATCCGCCTTGTTCAGTGCGACGACCATTGGTTTCCCGCCTGCACCGATCTGCTCGAGAGTCTCTTGAACTGCTCGCTCCTGTTCACGCATGTTCGGATGGGTGATGTCTAGCACGTGCAGGAGAACATCGGCCTCGGCGATTTCTTCAAGTGTGGCTCGGAAAGCCGCCACTAGCTCAGTCGGCAGCTTTTGGATAAAGCCAACCGTGTCGGTAAACAAGACCTCGGAACCGCTTGGCAGCTTGACACGCCGTGTCGTCGGATCGAGGGTAGCAAACAGCTTGTTTTCCGCGAGGACGTCCGAGCCGCAGAGTGTGTTAAGCAATGTCGATTTACCGGCATTGGTGTAGCCGACGATCGCGACCACCGCAATGCCCTCTTTTCTCCGCTTCCTTCTGTATTCCCTGCGGTGGGTACGAACGTCCTCGATTTCTCGTTTGAGATGCGCAATCCGTGTTCGGATCTCACGGCGGTCCAACTCCAGCTGCCGCTCGCCCGGGCCACGTAGTCCCACACCGCCGGTACCCCCTCGCGCTGCGGCGCCACCTGCTTGTCGGGCCAGGTGAGTCCACATGCGAGTGAGACGCGGCAGCCGGTACTCGTATTGGGCGAGCTCCACTTGGAGCGCGCCTTCCTTGGTTCGGGCATGTTGGGCGAAAATATCGAGAATCAGAGCGGTCCGGTCAAGGACCTTGATATCCTGCGGACCAAATGCATCTTCTATTTCGCGTTGTTGGTTCGGATGCAATTCCTCGTCAAAGACCAACAGGTCAAACGCGAGTTCTGGCCGTAGAGCGACAATCTCGTCCAGCTTGCCGCGTCCGATGAAGGTAGCAGGGTTTACCCGGTCCATCTTCTGTATGCTTTGACCAACCACGTCCGCGCCCGCCGTTCGGACCAGTTGACCCAACTCGGCGAGCGAGTCTTGCACAGAAAACCCTTCACGCCGTCGTTTCAATTCAGCTCCGACCAGGTAGGCACGCTCAGTCGGCTGCCTCGTTGGCAAAGTATTCTCTCTACTAATAGCCCTCTCCTAAGAGTCTTTTCGACTCGGTTCTTCTCGTCCGTTATTATACTATATTTTCGGGCCCACTGTGGACGCATCTCTGATCAAGGATCGCTATTCACCTTCGAGCCATGTTTGCAGCACTCGACCAACTCGCTCCAGACTCTGGGGAGACACCTTGTCGATGGTATCCTGAACCGTATGCCAATAGGGGTAGTCAAAATCGATGATATCGACGGCCCGTATGCCCTGTTGCAGGAATGGAGTGTGATCGTCGTCCATGGACCATTTGAATTCCGGAATGAACTGGGCAGAATAGCCTAGGCGGGCGGCGATGGCCCACAAGTCTTGCTGGAGAGCCACATCCGAGTTGCGCTCATAGTAAATATTTTGGTCCTTGTCGCCGATCATGTCCACGATCACCACCGCGGATGGCTTGCCGGTTAGGTGAGTTGCCATGTAGCTGGAACCCACTGACCAAGGCCAGGGCGAGTGATCGCACACAGGAGTGGCCGGGGGTGTTCCCGCCCGGGCCGCCTGAGGACACATGTCGAGTTCGCCGTCGTCTTCGGCATCGAAAAATGCGAGCCAGACTTCGTTCTTCAGCTTGGAGACGTCTAGGGTGCGCGCAAGCTCCAGGAGCACCGCCACTCCGCTCGCGCCATCATTTGCTCCCGGCACCGGTTGGTCCGCGTGCTCCTTATCCTGGTCCGCGTAGCGCCGAGTGTCATAATGAGCACCGAGGATGATGATTGGCCCCTTGCCCACAGCCGCCTTTCCGATCACGTTTCGACCGGGGACGCCGCGGTAACTGAAATCTTGGGTAACGACCTTCCAGCCCGCTTGTTGCAGTTGGCCTGTGATCAAGTCAGCCGTAGCGCGATCGGCGGCGGTCCCTACGGGCCGCGGACCCAGTCTCATCTGAGGCACGAGATAGGCGTCAAAAGCGTGTGTCCCGTCAAAGCGCGGATGAGTCGTCGTCTTGGCGTTAGGGGTCGCCGCCTTGACGGTCGTCGGAACAGCTGTCAAGGTTTGTGTCGCCAACTTGCTCGCAACAGGCGCTGCGGCTGAGCAGCCCATAAGCAAGAGCGCTACTCCGAAGGCAAGCAAGAACCAAGCGGATGTTCGCGTAGCGTTTATCTCCTTTTTGTCTTTTTTGGCGTTTGACTTGCGTTGTAGTGTTTGTCTACACGAAGTAGACGATGGCCACTATAGCATCAGTTCGCGTACAAGACAAGAGGAGTCACTAATTCATTTGACGCCTGATTGGACTAGGCATATAATCGCCGAGATGCTAGTTTGGTCCTTTCGTACACAGTTTGGTTGGGTGGCTGCATTGGCGGATAACGACGCCTTGATCAAGACTACTTTGCCGAAAAAGACTCGAGCCGCCGCTCTGGCTGAGCTGTCGTTACAAGCGACTCAGGTCACCGCAGCCGACGAGGACGCTCTCAAAATCCGGACCGAACGGCAAATTCGATCCTTTCTCGCGGGCCGCCGAAAAGAGTTCACTCTCCCCGTCGACATTTCGAGTGGCACAACCTTCCAGCAGCAAATTTGGGAGCTTACGCGCGCCATCCCCTACGGAAAGGTAAGCACCTACCTCGAACTGGCCTGTGCCGCCGGGCGTCCCGGTGCTGCGCGGGCCGTTGGGCAATGCATGGCCCTAAATCCTCTTCCGCTCATCATACCCTGCCACCGCGTCGTCGGATCCTCGGGGAACTTGCGTGGTTTCGGCGGTGGGCTGCCAATGAAGCGCCGGCTTCTCAGAATGGAAGGAGCCCTTTAATGCGCATCGGCATCGACGCGCGTCTCGTCTATTACCACCAGGCGGGTATCGGGCAATACATTCTCAGGCTAGCACAAGCCCTGGCGCGCATCGATCACGAGGACCGATTCGTCCTCTTTACGAGCCGCAAGGACCATACCCCCATAACGGAGCAGTCCAATTTTCGGCGACAGAAACTGTGGACCCCTAGCCACCACCGCTTTGAACGGCTGGCGATGTCTGCCGAGCTTTTCCCTTTCAACATGGATGTTCTCCACAGCCCTGATTTCATCCCCCCCTCGGGCGCGCGCTGCCCAACCGTAATCACCGTGCACGATCTGGCATTCCTTTTGTATCCCCGTTTTCTGACACGCGACAGCGCCCGCTACTATGGACAGGTCGACCAAGCCGCGCGCAGCGCCGACCACATTATTGCCGTATCGGAGAGCACCAAGCGGGACACGGTCCGCTTGCTGGGCGTCCCGGAAGAAAAGATCTCGGTTATCTACGAAGCGGCCCATCCGCTCTTTACACCGATCACGAATGAAGAAGCGATCTCGCGAGTCAGGAACCGGTACCACCTTCCACCGACGTTTATCCTATTCGTCGGCACGATCGAACCTCGCAAGAATATCCCCACCCTCCTCAGAGCTTTCAAGCGTCTACGCGACAATTATAAATCGACGGCGACTTTGGCCATCGCGGGAAACCGAGGCTGGCTTGTCGAGGAAGTGGACGGAGTCATCGAGGAGCTTAAACTCGGGGATGCCGTTCGTTGTCTGGGTGGGGTTCCAAATGAAGAGCTCGTCTACCTCTATAACGCGGCGCGGCTTTTTGTTCTGCCTTCCTTTTACGAAGGTTTCGGCTTAACGCCCCTGGAAGCGATGGCGTGCGGAACGCCGGTGGTCGTGTCAAATACTTCCTCGCTGCCGGAAGTTGTCGGCGATGCCGGCTGGCTCATCAATCCCGAAGACGTCGAGGGCCTCACCGTGGCAATGTATCGGGGTCTCACGGACGAGAATCTGCGCCGCGAGATGCGCTCCAAGGGTCTTAGAAGGGCGCAGACGTTTTCTTGGGAACGCACCGCGCGCGAAACGCTGGGCGTCTATCGTCAGGTCGCAGCACGGCGCAAGCCAGAGTTCGCCCGATCAAGATGAGACTCGTCCTCCTGACCCCTCAGCTCCCCTACCCTCCTCAACAGGGGACCACCATTCGTAACTTTAACATCGTCAAGGGTCTTGCTTCCCATCACGATGTCTCGCTCCTTTCTTTTGGGACTCCGGAAGAGCTGGAAGCGGCAGAGCCGCTGCGGTCCCTTTGCCGCCGCATCGAGATCGCACCCTATCCCAAGCGCGCGATGCTCCAGCGGGCGGCCGCAACCTTTTTTTCGCCACTGCCGGACATGGCGCTTCGTCTAGAATCTCCTCTCATGCGCGACCGCGCAGCAACTTTGCTCCGAGAAATGTTTGACGTCATCCAGGTGGAAGCTATTGAAATGGCCCCTTATCTCCGGGGAGCCGCGCGCCATCTCCCGTTCGTCTTCGACGATCATAACGCAGAATATGTCCTCCAAAGGACCGCGTTTCAGGCTGACGCGCGCATGCCCCGCCGGTGGCACGGAGCTTTGTATTCCTTGATTCAATGGAAAAAACTTGCGCGCTACGAGCGCCGGGTCTGCCGGCTGGCGAGAAGAGTGATCGCTGCTTCAGGGCGCGATGCAGCGGCCATCCGGGCATTGGACGCCCGGCTGCCCGTGACCGTCATTCCGAATGGCGTCGATACCGACTATTTTTGTCCCGCCCAAGGCGAG
>JAMDCU010000037.1 GCA_023489485.1 Chloroflexota bacterium | reverse complement strand
ACGACGCTCCCATAATACACGCCGCCGCCCGAACTCGTCTCGCCTTTGCCGTCAACGACCAACCGGTCTTTGGCGAAATGCCCAATCATCAGGAAATCTACGCCACGCGAAGCCAATCTGTTCTCCCGGCAGATAAAACATATGCCCGCTCTGGTATGCGCCTGACCAGGGCGGGCAACGCGCTTAGCTATTTTCCGCCAACGGCCTCGTTCACGGATAGGACAGTCGAGCAGATTATATCACAGGTCAAACCTGGCTTCAATTCTTTGGCACTTGGCTCACTCCAACCGCGCATCCGCGGGCAGGCCTGCCTTGAGCTTTTGCACGTCATTCGGTATCGCCACTCGCACGGAAAAGACCATCTCCGAGCGCTCTTGATTATTATAGATGTTCGCAGGCTTGAATTCTGCATCGGGCGAGATGTAGCTCACCTTCCCGGTATATTGCTCTCCCGGCAGACTCGGCAGAGTCACTCGGATCGATTGCCCAACCCGCAAGGCTGGCAGATAGCGGATCGGAACATAGAGCGTCATTTCCAGTTCCCGAGTGTCCGCAATCGTCAAAAGCGCCGTGCCCGGACGGGCTGTCTCGCCAACCTCAATATTCCGATCCACCACGGTGCCGGCAAGCGGACTGGTCAACGAGTATCGCTTGGCTTGCGCGCGCACCAGATCAAGATTCGCCTGCGCCGCTTTCAGGCGCGCTTGCGCCAGCGCCACTGCTTCCGGCTGAGCCGCGCGGTTGACCACTTGCAGATTGGCCTTTGCAACCGCCAATCCCGCCTCCGCGACCTTGACTTGATTTGCCGCCGCGTGCTGTGCCGCGACCAGCTCGAGAGGGTTGGCGACAAGCGCCTTGTACAGCTCGACTACTTGCTGGCTTGCGGCCAGATTCAGGCGCGCAGCATTGAGTGATGCCTCGGCGGCGTCTTTTTGCTTTTGCAGCGCCTGGTAGCTATACTTGCCTGCCATGGACTGATCGCCGGCGGCAGTCTGCAAATCATTATTGACTGAACCGAGCGCGGATTCTGCCATGGCCAAATTGCTCTGAGCCGTCTGGACGTCCGCTTCCTTTGCGTGCAACTGCGTCAGCAGGTCTTGTGGGTCCGCCAGGGAGCGTTTCACGTCGTCCTGGGCTTGCTCTGCCGCCTTGAGATCTGACTCTGCCTGGGCCGCCGCGGCCTGCGCAAGAGCTATGGCGCCAGGACGGGCTTTTTCCTGCACCTGGTCCAAGTTCGCCTGCGCTGTCCGAACAGCCGCCTCGGCCTCTTTTAATTGTGGCTCGATATCCGCGGTATCTAGTTCCAAAAGGGCCTCACCTGCCTTGACCTCGTCGCCCTTATTAACCTGCACCTTTGTCACACGCCCGCTAATCTCTGCCGAGATTTGGGTCTCGCGAGCTTGCAGCGTACCCGATAGAACAGGCACTTGAGCGGCAGAGGTCGAATCTGCCCCGACCGGCCGTGCCGACGCTCGATCGGCGACAGCAAGCAAGCCCGCGATAAAGAGCACGGCTAGCACAAGAATAGTTTTGCGATCATGAAGTATGCTCATGTCAAATACTCACTAGAAGGAAACGCTCGCGGGCATGCCCGACTTGAGAACGCCATCCGGATTTCTGATCAGTATCTCAACCGCGACTAACTGGGCGTTGCGTTCACTGTCAGTTTGAGCTTGTCGACTCGAGAATTCGGCACTATCGGCAATCCGATTGACCGTTCCGGTAAACGTCCGGTCCTGAATACCTTCAACTTGCACGGGCATCGTCTTGCCCAATTGCACCTTGTCCAGCGTGCCCATCGCCACAAAGACGCGCAGTGTCAGATCACCCGGCACGCTCAGTCGGATGACGGGCGCCGTTGGCGAAATGACTTCGCCCGACTTGTTATAGACATTGGTGACTGTTCCTGCTGAAGGCGCCATGATCTGATAGTGGCTCAACTCCTGGTCAAGCGACGCGCGCGCCGCCCGGGCTTGATCGAGCGCCGACTGGGCTGCCTCGATCTGCGCTGAGCTCGCCCCTTCTTTGAGCGTTTGCAGTCCTGCTTCTGCTGCCTGCAAGTTCGCCGCCGCCCGGTCCCGCGCGGCGCGAGCTTGGTTTACGTTGGTATCGAGCGCGATCGGATTCGTGAGTTGGTCGGAAATGTCCTTTTGGGCTGCCTGAGCCTTGTTGCTGTTCGCCTGCGCCTGGCTCGCCGCCGCCCACGCTTGCCATCGGGTGATTCCCGCCTTGCCCCATTCCTCTCGCGCATAGGTCAGTTTTAGAGAAGGGGTGTCAAAGTGTCTTCCACCGCCTCCCGGAAATTGGACGTCAAACCCCTGCTGGAGCATTTGCACCTGCTGCGTCCACATCTGGTAGACCAGGTCGGCCGCCGCCGCCTGGTCTGCCGCGGCGATTAGTTGTTGGGCCGTCGCGCCAGCGCTTGCATCAGCCTGGGCCTTGGCAATCAAGAGCATCTGCGGATTCGCGCGTATTGCCTCGGCATCCGCGACGGCTTGGGTCGCTGCGTCCAACCCTGCGCGCGCCTGGTCCACTTTGGCCTGGGCCTGTCGGAGGTCTTCTGGGCGTGCTCCAGCCTCGAGCAACGCCAGTTGTGCCTGTGCTGCCTCAACGGTTGCATCCGCACTCGCGATTTTCAGGCGGGGAATGTCGTCTTCAATCGTCAACAGCTTCTGCCCCTTGGACACTACATCCCCTTCACTCACCTGGATGCTCGTGATCCGTCCTCCCACCTCAGGCGCGATATCCAACGTGTTGCCCTCGAGAAAACCTGTGTACGCACCGCTTGCCGACCCGTTGGAACCGCCACAGGCGGTCGCGGCGAACAGCAGAATCACACAAACGAGTCCCAACTTGCCTTTCATAATCTCCTCGCAGATCGCAGATCCTGATCCCTGGCGGGAGCTCTGCGACCGAAAGTCCTCACGCCCTGGCGCGTGCGATGAATACATCCTCCAGTGAAGGTGGGATAACAATCATGCTATTGACCGCTATTCCCGCCTTTTGGAGAGCATCTTGGATAAGTGGCTGATGCCTGCCCAGATCATCGGAGACAACGTGGATGACGCTGCCATACAAAGCGACTTCGTCGAGATGGTCCAGCGATCTGAGAATGGTGAGTGCTTGCCCTGGAACATCACAATCTATCTCAACCACGCGGCCATGCATCTGATTTTCTTTGATGTCGCTGGGTGTTCCCATCGCGACCAGACGCCCGTCGTGGATAAACGCGAGGCGGTGGCATTGCTCCGCTTCGTCCATATAATGGGTGGTGACAAAAATCGTCGTTCCCCGCTGCGCCAACTGATAGAGCAAACGCCAGAAATCACGGCGGCTCACCGGGTCGACGCCAGCCGTCGGCTCGTCCAGAAACAAGAGCGGCGGCTCGTGAAGAATCGCCGTAGCCAGCGACAGACGCTGCTTGAAACCACCGGCGAGATTGCCTGTCAGCACACTTTCCTTGCCGTCCAATCCCACCAATTCTAGCGCCGCATGCCGCCGCTCGGTCAGTCGGGAGCCCCAGACCTGATACGCCCGCCCATAAAAGTTCACGTTCTCCAGGACGGTGAGGTCCGGGTACAGACTGAACCGCTGCGAAACGTAGCCGATGTTTCGCCTCAACGCGTCCGCATGGTGAACAATGTCATACCCCAAGACGGTCGCGCTCCCGCTTGACGGATGGAGCAGACCGAGCAGCATCCGGATCGTGGTTGTCTTGCCTGAACCATTCGGCCCGAGAAAACCAAAGATCTCGCCGCGCGCGACCTCGAACGAAACCTGGTTGACGGCGGTAAATCTGCCGAACTGCTTCGTGAGCCGGTTCGCGACGATGGTTTTGCTTGCGGGATCCACTTCAGCCATTCTCGCCGCCTGCTGAGCCCATCTCTTGATGAGAAATCAACGAGATGAATGCGTCCTCTAGCTGAGGCTGGACTTGCCGGACTTGTCCGACCTGCACTCCAGCAGACCTAACTGCTGCATCAATCTCTGGCATGCGCCGGCTTCCGTTGTCGACGAACAGGTGCAAGCGGTCCCCATACACCTGCACTTCCAATATCCCAGGAAGCGATGCAACCGCCGCCTGCGCCTTGACCGTGTCTTGGGTAACAAGCGCCAGGAGGTCCCCCCGTACCAGGTGGCGTAACTCCGCCGGAGAACCCTGGCAGATAATATGCCCCTGGAACATCAACCCCACCCGCGAGCACCTTTCCGCTTCGTCCATGTAAGCTGTGCTTACGAAAATGGTCACTCCGGCAATGTGCAAATCGCCCAGAATATCCCAAAACTCACGCCTCGAAATCGGGTCTACCCCATTCGTCGGCTCGTCCAAAAAGAGCACTCGCGGACGATGGATTAACGCACACGCGAGCCCCAGCTTTTTCTTCATTCCTCCGGAAAGTAGTCCGGCAGAGCGATCCTGAAATTCTTCCAGCCGGGCAAAGTGCAAAAGGCGTTCGATTTGTTGGTTTCTCTCCGCGCCCCGTACGCCGAAAATATCGGCGTAGAATTCAATATTCTCACGCACCGAGAGATCTGCGTACAGGCTGAACCTTTGAGCCATATAACCGACCTGATGCCGCAGCCGCTCCGCTTGCCGGGTCGTGTCAAATCCACTCACGGACGCTTTCCCGGCCGTCGGCTTCATCACTCCGGCCAACATACGAATGGTGGTCGTCTTGCCCGCGCCGTCCGGGCCGATCAGTCCATAGATTTCCCCTTGGGCGATATCGAGATCCAGGTTCCGCACAGCCTCGACCTTCTTAAAGCGCTTGGTGAGGCCAATTGTCTCGATCCGTCCGACATTATCGCCCGCCATGTTCGAATCCCTTTACCAATCCGTCGTTCTGACAAAAAGTATCCACGCGACCGTGGTCGTCCCGATGGCTAGCAGCGCAAGCGCGATCACATGCCCCATAAGCATCGGCAAATCTGCCCCCTTGAGAAAAACGGACTTGACTACCGAGGTGAAATGCTGCAAAGGGGAAAGTTGCGCGAAAAAGCGCATGAACAAAGGCATATTTTCAGTCGGCACGAGATAGCCGGAAAACGTCACTTCGAGCATCGCGAGGAGAAAGACGATGAGAATCGCCTGCTGCTGGCTCGTCGTAATGATCGAAATCAGAGTGCCCCAGCCAATCTCGGTGATGATAAACAAGAGGCCAATGCCGAACAAGAGAGCTGGGTCGCCCCGGAGGGGAATGCCGAATCCTTGCGTCAGGGCCAGTATCAAGATGACAAAGTTGACCAGACCGATAGCCACTGCCAGCAGCGCCTTGCCGAGGACAAGCTCCGACCGCCTAATTGGCGTGACCACGAGCTGCTCCATCGTCCCCAATTCTCTCTCGCGCACGAGACCGACCGCCGCGACGACGAGAACCAATTGATACGTGATAAAAGCAAGCTGGTTTGGAAGCATGGTCCAACGCAGGTTGAGTGTCGGGTTAAACGCCGTATCGACCTCGAGCTCGATTCCCCCCGGCAAACGTCCGGGCGAAAGGCCCGCGATATTCTGCAGGGTCATTTCCGAGACAGCACCCTGGAGAGCGCCAAAAATGGAGCTCGCGACAATGACATTCGTTCCATCTACAATCACCGGCAGAACCGCGCTCCCGCCGGGACGCATCGCTTGAGTCGAAAAATCGGGCGGGACGATGACAGCCACCGTCGCCTTCCCTTGATCAACAAGATCGTGCACCTCACCATAGCTTTTCGCACGGTACAAGAGTTCAAACTCTTGCGAATTCTGCAGCGCCGTAATGAGCTGCTGGCTCAGTGCTGATTGGTCTTGGTCCCAGACCGCAAGCTTGACATGGTTCACCCCTGCCCCCGTTGCCTCCGCAATGAGGATGAGTTGCAGCAACGGCATCACGATAAGAAAGCCCACCAGGACGCGGTCACGAAAAAGTTGGATCGCCTCTTTCCAGGCGAGGTTCAGAATGTTTCTCAGCATATCAGTCCACTTGCTTACGGAAGGCCAAGAGGCTCAAGACAAACGATACGCCCCCGAGGCCAATAAGATACAGAGATGGATACGCGAGCTGCTGCAGATCCATTTGTTTCAAAAAGACTCCGCGCGTGATCTCTACGTAATGTGTGGCGGGGTACACCAGCGAGGCCAGTTGCCCCATCCCGGAACTTGTATCGACGGGGAGCGTTACCCCAGTGAGGAAAAAGCTCGGGACGAAAAAGATCAAGAGAATGATGCGCATCGCCGTCCCCTGGCTCGTCAGCAAACTGGAGATGAAGAGGCTCTCTCCCAGCGAGGCAAAGAGATAGAAAATCGTCATGAGGCCAAGGTCAAGCGGGGATCCGCGCAATGGGACGTGAAACCAAAAAATGGCTAGACCGGTGGCGACTGCGGCGCTGACCAGCCCGTATGTGATGTAGGGAATGAGCTTGCCGAGCAAGTATTCAATCCCACCGATCGGCGTCGTTGCGAGCGTCTCAAAACTCCCCAGCTCCTTTTCTCGGGTGAGCGCCAGAGCGACTGCCAGGGACGGGAGTATGAGCACAATCGGGATCAACCCCGGCACCATCGAGTAGGTGGATTCCAGATTGCGGTTGTACCAGACCTGCGATTGGACCGTGATGATCGGCGCCTGCGCTCCGTCCGCCCGCGCGATCTGCTGTTCAAAATCCCCCGTTCGCTCTTCAAAGCGCGCGAGCGCTTGGCGGCCGGTGATCGCGTCGCTTCCATCCGTAATGACCTGGACCGGCGAGCGGTCTCCCGCATCCAGCTTGGCCTCAAAGTCAGGGGGGATGATTACGGCAAGGTGAATATCCCCCCGCGTGAGCGCATCGTAGAGAGCAGGATAACCGGAGTAAGAGCCGCTGTTAGTTAGCTTGCCATCCGATGTGAGACTATCGATGTAGCGATGCGAAAGCGCCGACTGATCGAGGTCCCAGATCCCCAGCCGCACCTGCTCAGCCTCAAAGGCAAACAGGTAAGCGAACGTAAAGAGCATAATAGCAGGCGAAAGCGAAACGAGAAAAAGGGTGCGCTTGTCCCGATGAATGTGCCGGAACTCTTTCCGGAGTATAGCCCAGAGACGGAGCAGAGACATGGAAAGCAGGTCTACCTCGATAAAGTACTCAGATCGCCAGACCTCGGCCTTGCCCCGTCGAGGAACAAACCGAGCGCAAAGTCGACGAGATCTCCTTGAGGCATCGGATTCCCCGCCTGTAATGCTGAGGCGACCTGACCGATGAGACAAAAGGCGCCCAGTTCTGAATCAATGGGCTTGAGCTCCCCCGCGGCAGTCCCGGCGGCGATCTCTTGCGAAATTGCCCCGACGAACTCGCGGCGCAGGGTGCCCATCGCGGTGGCTTCCGCTGGGTCCGTCTCTGGCGTTACTTGCGTGATCCCCCCGAGGATGAGGCTGAGAACGTGGCTGCGCGGCTTTAAAAGCTGGGCGAGGATCAATGTTGCCCCTCGCAGACGATCCAGCCAGGTGGGCCCCTGGGCAGCTTCCGCCATCAGTTGCCGGCTCGTTTTGCAGGTCTGATCGAGAACCGCAATGTAGAGCGCCTCTTTACTCGGAAAATGGTGATAAATGGCGGATTTTACCAAGCCGGCGGCTTCTGCCACATCGCTGATCGAAACCCCATGAAAGCCGCGCTCGGCGAATAGGCCCGCGGCGGCTTGGAGGATACGGCCGCGCCCATCACCAGCAGAAGACGGGTGGACAGATACTCCTTTGGCTTGGGACATTGAAATCGCCTCCTGACCGAACGTTCGGTCAGGAGGCGATTATACCATCGATTATTCTACTGTCAAATCCTTGAAACTACATCCATGCATCCATATGATCCATGCTATCCATATGGTTCTCTATGCCCGAATAGCCATCACCTCCCGCGTGACTCGCTTTTAGAGTACTTGCTCGTCGAGATCACGGTGCATCAATCATTCCTGGAATTGGCAGCTTGTTGGGATTTGGCACGCCCTTGTCGTTTGTGTCCACTTTTTGGGTCAGGATCTTCCAGTTGCCCTGGCCGTCAATATCATGACAGGAGAAGCACTGGCCGCCGTAATGCAACTTGAAGGTCTGGCTTCCCATATGCGCGGGGTGAACAATGTCCCGCAGCATCAATGGAGCTAGCTTGCCCATCCCCTCTCGCGCCCCGGTGCCAGGAGCATGGCATTCCAGGCAGACAGTGACGTTCACATCACTCGTGGCAGTGATAGAAGTGCCGTCAGGCGCAACATCCGGATGTTTGCCTCCCCGAGCCGCCGCAGCCGCATGAGCCTCATAGGCGAGGGTGTACTTGCCGGTCTGCTTATCAATCAGCACGTGACAAGCCGGGCATCCGCGGCGCTGCTCACCCTGCGTGGGCAGCGGCAAAGTGTTGGAGATGAGGGTCGCGTACGCGAGCGCTGCAGTTTGGGTGATGGTCAGCGACGCCCCTCCGGTCTGGCCAGCTGGACCCGCTGGACCCGCAGGACCTGCTGGTCCCGCTGGACCCGCAGGACCTTGTGCCCCGGCAGGGCCGGCGGGACCTGTCGGCCCGGCCGGACCGGCCGGGCCCGCAGCACCTTGCGGGCCGGGTGCCGCTTGGCAGCCCGCGATGATTAGCGTCAAGGCGAGGGCCAGGACGGCGATAGCGAGGAGCATTCGATCTGGCTTGAGTAACCTTTTCATGTTCTGCTTTCTCTCCTCTTTTCCAGTATGGTCTTTCATGACACCTGCTCTAGGGCCTCTGCGGCGATCACCCCCTCTCCTCTTGCATGGATTGCGGACAGCAAGAAGCCGCCTTTGCGCGCGCATTCGGCAAAGGCGGTCGCCACCTTCAGCATTTCGGCCGAGCCATCATCAGCTCAGCCATTCCTAATTATTTTTCCGAACGCGCTCGGCAAATGGACTAGAGTCTATCCTCCTCTATTGGCGGAACGTCAGCGTGTTGACCTTGTTCTCGACTACCCCTGCCTTGCGGACCCGGAACAGCTGGTAAACGACCAAGGCGTAGATGCTCCATACGCCGAGGACAACCATGACAAAGAGCGTGGCAGGCACGAGCGGAGGGTTCGGCGTAATGAGGCTCCCATCCGGCGAAAGCAGAGGTTCATCCATGGACAGCTGCGCATTGTTGACCTCAGCCCCGTTCGCTGCGACTGCTTGATCTGAAGGCTCTAATCTCAAAGCTGATTTGCTGGCAGCCGAGCTCTTGTCACCTTTAAAGGCCGCCACTACCTGTCTTGCCGCGCTCGGTACCTCGGCAACCGTCAAGGCTGCCAATCCCTGAGAGTCGGTTTTCGCACTCCCGAGATCCAAATTGCCAAATGAGGTCGCGCGTGAAAACGAGATGGCGGCTCCTTCAATCGGCTTGCCATCCTCCCCGGTGAGCGTCGCTTTAAGCACGACAGCTCCATTCTTGCCAGTGGCTTGGGCGAGGGTGAGCCTGGACTGAACAATTACGGCGACTGTCGGGGCAGTCGCTGAGGTCGGTACTGCCGTCGGCGCCGAGGTCGCCACTGTGGAGGAGCTGCCGGGGGAAAGTGACCGCAGATAAGCGATTATCTCCGCGATTTGATCGTCACTCAGCGAGCCTCCGTTCGCCTTGCTCCATGCCGGCATGCCCTTGGCAGCAACGCCTTCGCTCGTCGTTTTGATCATGCTCGCGTCGTCATGCCCACCGAGAAACTTTTCGGTCCCGATGGCGGGGCCAAAACCACCCTTGCCCGCTTCGCCGTGACAACTGGCGCAGTAAGTTTGAAAGAGCTTGGCTCCTGGCGGATCATCTGCCCAAGCTGTTTGCGCGAACATCGTCAAGACAAGCGCGAGTGCTGCTATTCCCACAAGCTGCACGATTCGATTAGCCACGCGTGCCTCCTCCAGCCGGGAGCTCCGGCTTCTGTTCGGACGTTTCCCAGATAGAAACGATCGGGAACATCTTGGAAAAGAGCGCGTAGAGGAGAATAAAACTCGCAAAGGCGCCAGCGGTAATCGACCACTCTACCCAGGTCGGCGTATAGTGCGCCCATTCCGTCGGCACGTTCTGGATCGGGATGAGTGGATTGTACAATGTTGGAACAATAATAATATAGCGCTTGAGCCACATGCCAATGTTCACCAGAACAGAGGCGGTGACAACGGTGCCGATCGGGTGTGCTTGCATGAATGGCAGCATGACCCAGAACACGCCCCCGATCGCGGCGATAATCCCGATGAGGCGTAGGACTGGCGTGACCGTCGCCATCTGAATATCTGCAGAGGCGCCCACTCCCGGGGCCGTCGTCACAAGCGCGATCACGACCAGCGCAATTGCCGCCGCCAGCGGACGCAGGTTCAGCAGCGGAGCCGAGCTGGGCGACGGATTCTTGACAAGGTTCGGTAGCGCGAGCATCAGGCCGGGGAGCACGAACCCGCCAAGGATCATCGTCCAGAAGATCGGTGCGAAATCCCCGACAAAGAGCATCTGCATGACCCCTTGGTCGGCCGCTTCATTCCCGTACGCCATCGTGAGATATTCGCTCAACGTGAAATAGATATAGATTACATCCATGACCAGGAGGAGCAGACCGAGGTAGCGAAAGTGCTTCTCCTGCAAATAGCTCTCGAGGTGGTAGACACGACGAAAGATGGCCATCGCAACGAGGAGCGCCGCGATGCCGGAGAAAATTGCGCCGACGACAAAGTACGGGCCAAAAATGGTACTGTGCCAGCCGGGGCGGAGTGTCATTCCAAAAATCCAAGAGACCACAGTGTGGACGGATACGGCGACGGGAATGATCGTGATGGCCATGATCGAGACCCCCCGCTCGAGACGGCGCTTTTGCTCCTCATTGCCCCGCCAACCCAGCGACAGCACTCGATAAACGAACCGCTTCCAGTTGGGAGCATCGGTAAGCCGGTCGCGGCACTCGGCGAGATCGGGAACCATCGGGAGGTAGAGGTACATTAGACTACCCACGATGTAGGTCGTGACAGAGATAAGGTCCCACAAGATCGGCGATTGCAGCCGGCCGTACAGCAATAGGTTGGGCAGACGCTCGGGATGTCCCATGTCGATTATAATCATAGGGGCACCAATAGTCAAAGCGAAGAGAGTGATGGCTTCGGCCATGCGAGTGATCGGACGACGCCACTCGGCTCCTGTTACTCGCAGAATGGCAGAAATGAGCGTGCCGGCATGGCTGATGCCGATGAAAAAGACGAAATTGGTCATGTAAATGCCCCAGAATATATAGTTCCTGAGGCCCGTCACCACAAGCCCATCCCGCAGCTGGATGTAATACGCGTAAGCGGCCCATCCGATGATCGCAAGCAAGAACGCGCAAAAAAGGTAGAACCCGATACTGTTCGATCTGAGCGGTTGAAACAGGATATCTTCGCGCGCGGACTGCCTCTGCATGACTCATCCTCCAAGTTTCGCGTGACCTCGGCGGCGACGCGGCCGCCGAGAGCCAAGCACAATCGGGACGCAGACCCTAGCTTTGTGGCGCCGGATACACGCGGTCACGGGGGGGCAAGTACCACACCCGTGGCTCCGTGCCCAGCTCCTCCATGTAGCGGAATCCGGCTTTGTCACGAATCAACTGGCTGAAGGAAAAGAGCTCGCCGGCCGCGTTAAATACTACATCTTCGACCTGGTCTCCGAACAGGAGAGCATTCATGCGGCAGGCGGAGGCACAGGCCGGCAGCTTGCCCTCCTCGAGGTGAGTCGGGCAGAAGATGCATTTTTCCACCACCCCTTTGCGGTGGGGATAATTCAATTCCACGGAGTAGGGTTGCGCCAATTCCTCGGCCGTGTGGGGCGGCTCGGACCAGTTAAAGTAGCGGGCGCCGTAGGGGCAAGCGGCGATACAATAGCGACAGCCGATGCAGCGATCCTGGTTCACCAGTACAATGCCATCTTCTCGCTTGAAGGTGGCGCCCACCGGACATACCTTGGCGCACGGTGCATTGTCACACTGCATACAGGGGCGTGGGAACCAGTAGGAGCCAGCTACCTGATCGTCGCGGTTTTCAAAGACCTTGATCCATTCCTGGCCCGGCGGGACATAGTGCATAGCGTCACACGCCTTGGTGCATTCCCGGCAGCCATCACATTTTGCGAGGTCGATGACCATCACCCATCGATGGTTGCCATTGACGGCAGCGGCCGTGCCCGCATGGGACATCGGCTCGCCACTCGGTCCGATGAGTTCGCCCGTCGTTTGCGCGTCTGCGCGGAAAGCGGGTCGATGGTCCGCAACGTCCGCCACCGCCCGGACGAGATCGTCCAAGCCTTGACCACGGGCCGCGCCAATGCTCGCGGCGCCGCCAGCCAAAAGCGCACTTAGCTTTATGAATTGTCTTCTTGAGAAGCGCTGTGCCATTCTTCTGCCTCTCGAGCAAGGGATTCGTAATGACGCGTCAGTTGAAACTACGAGATGTCGCCACTCCCGCGTACCACAGGCGGATCGCAAATGGCCGCAATGAGGTCCTGGGCATCGACGAGGCGGCGTTGCTCACACCGGTAAATACGCAGCTCGCCATCGGGCAGGCACAAACGCACGATCCTGAGTTTTTTCCCTTCGTACAGAAAGCGCGCCAGTGCCGTCATGAGGCCGTCTTCAGCCTCGTCGGGGCCCGGCTCACCCTGGCCGTGACCCTCCACCAACACCACTTCCGGCTCGAGTGCTCGCACCTTCCTCAGTGCAGTGGCGGCATCGCTCTCCATACCCAACAACTCGATGCCTTCACGGCGAAGGACTAAATTCACCGCCTCGCACACGAGCTGGTTCACGCAGATCATGAACACACGCGGTCGACCCATGCCTTAATCTTTCGTGGTTTGGGTCAGCCGTAAACCCATCGTGTCTCCAATGATAAAGATGCAGCCAGCGACCAGCGCCATCAGCGGAATAATCAGGTCCATCTGAATGGGAAAGGTACGTGACTGCGCGGTGTTTACGACGATCGCATTCGTCATTCCACGTTCGGCATGGTCCCAGAGAGCGCATTCGATCCGATACACCCCGGGGTTCAGCGTCAGATCAAATGTGCGGCTCGTGTTCGGGGCCACCACCGGTTCATTGACGATATTCTCGGCGGTAGATCCCGCGTACGGCTCGATTCTAAGCTGATGAGCCATCGTCCCCTGGTTGTCCACAACGAACCGAACCGTCTTGCCGGACGCAACTGAAAACTGTGACAGGTTGAGCTGAGAGTCCGTCAGCGTCACGTCGACAACCTGTGGGTCGACGGACGCAACCGTGTTCCCCGCCACGGCAAAAGCGAGCAAGATCACAACCACAACGGCAATCAGCAAGCGAAGCGTGCGAGTCATGTCCTCCCTCCTTGTTGGAGCACTCGTTCAGCACGGTAACAGCCGTCGAAGACAGTGTAAGGGATTGTGGACTCGGCGACAATCGCTTGAACAGCGATTTATGAACAAAAAAAACGCTCTTGTGGGAGCGTCTTTCGGTCAAGTGGTTCTATTTTTGTGTCGTGAAATTCACGACGCGCTGTCGAGTAAACCCTTACGCACGGCGTACTGGATCAATTCCGCTCGATTGTGCAGATTAAGGCGCTGCATGATCCGCGTCCGGTGGGTCTGGACCGTACTCGCGCTGATGACGAGCTTGTCTGCAATGGCCTGATTCGTGTGGCCTTCGGCAATGAGCTTGAGTACCTCGCGTTCCCGCTGCGTCAGCCCATCATAACTGCTCTTTTCTTCGCCCGTCTTGACCCTCGTCAAATAATCCGACACCAATCGCCGAGCGACGGAAGGGTAAAGGAAGACGTCGCCCGAATACACCGCTCGGATAGCCCCGATGAGGTCCGCCGAGGCGGCCTTTTTCAGAACATATCCCGAGGCGCCCGCATTCAACACCTGGAAAAAGTACTCGTCGCTTTCGTACATGGTTAGAGCGATGACCTGGATCTGTGGCAATGCCTGCTTGATCGCGCGGGTGGCCTCCAAACCATTCAATTTAGGCATCGCAATGTCGATGAGGATTATGTCCGGCTGAAAGCGTGAGGCCATTTCCACGGCCTCTTCGCCATTCGACGCCTCCCCCACAACCTCGATATCCGCTTGTGCTTCCAGCATCAGTCGTATTCCTTCGCGCACGATCGTGTGGTCGTCCGCGATCAAGAGTCGGATTTTCCCCATCTCCCATCCTTTTCATCGGTTGGCACCATGATCGTAATGCGCGTTCCGCACCCCGGTCGCGATTCAACCCGGAAGCTTCCGGCAGCCAGAGTCGCTCGCTCTTGCATGCCCAAAAGCCCCAGCCCGCCTCCGTCGTTTTCATTATGCTCAAGCTCACCCGTGCAGTCGAATCCGCATCCATCGTCCGTAATGGTGACCTCAATGGATCTCTCAAAGAACGTCATCTTCAGTTCTACATGCCTGGCGGCAGCGTGGTTTCCAATATTGTTAATCGCTTCCTGCACGATCCGAAAGACTGTGATCTCTAGTTCGGGTGCCAGGCGACGTGGATTGCCCCGGACCTGCACCTCGACCTCTACTTCCCGAGGCACGAGGTGCTGTTCCGCGTAGGAACGCATGGCCGCGATGAGACCCAGGTCATCTAGATCCACCGGCCGCAAACCAAGGATCAGCTCATGGGTTTGCTCCAGTGCGCCGGTCGCGAGGGCTTTGGCATGCAAGAGCCGCGCCCTGAGCGGCTCCAACTGAGGCGGGAGCGCGCGTTCCGCCGCCTCCATGCCCATGCTCATGGCGCTCAACGCTTGCGCGAGCTGATCATGCAACTCGCGCGCGATCCGTTTGCGCTCTTCTTCCTGAGCAGTGATGACTTTAACCAAAAGCTGTCCTCGGATCATTTCCTTGTGCCGCAGTTCGTCGTTCAGTCGCTCCAGTTCCAGGGTCCGTTCATGGACCTGCTGTTCTAACTGCGCTTTTTCGCCCAACCCTTCCGCCATCTGGTTGAAGGATGCAGCCAAGGCCCCTATTTCATCACCACTTTCCAATGGCACACGCTGAGTCAAGTCGCCCGAGCCAAAGTACTTAATCGCACGGACGAGACGCTCAAGACGCACGACCACCATCTGGCTCATGAGCATATTGACCGCAAGAATCGTGGTCACAATCGCAATCGACGACCAGAGGATGTTAGTTCGTAAATCGGCGTCAAGCGACTGGTCGACCTGAGTCATGGATAGATCGGTAATGAGGACGCCGTTGATCGCATCTTGGGGGCTGTGACATCCCTGGCACTCGGGCAAATTCTGAATGGGCTTGCAGTTCCGAAAGACGCGTTGGCCGCTGGCATCGGTGAAGATGATGCTGTGCGCATCCGGCTTGACGTTCTGAGCGTGACATTCGGCACATCCGGGATCGGAAAAAGACAACTTTTGCCCAATCTGCTGCGATATTGCGGAGAACCCGACCTCGTTCTGCTTGTTCATAATAAAAACGCGGTCAATTCCCTCTTGTTTTGAAATGTCGTCAACGATGCCCTGAATCTGCCCCAGGTCCTGAGCAAGCATGGCATGTTGGAGACTGCCGTCGATAACATTCCCGAGATTCGTCGTGGCGCGGTCCAGGTTAGACATCAAGAGGTCACGTTCGCGGAGATATTGAAGGTAGGAAAACACACTGAGGATGACGAGCAAGGGAAGCGCAATGCCCGCCGTGATTTTGAATCGCAGACTATGAACGAGGTGCTTGGCTCGCATCGGCCCCGTCTCCCATCGTGAGAAAAGCGGATCCACGCCATGTACAACGAACCAATTTTATTTTACTTGGGTCAGGTCGTATTTCAGTCCAAAGCAGGTCGTAATTCAGGCTCTCCTGTTTTTTTGACAGCATAGGGCATGACAGGTTATACTCTGGTAGATGGCGCAGCCCGCTTTGAATGGAAAGCCCATCTCGATCCCCGATGCGCTGGACAATTCGGGCGTTTAGGTATCAACGGTCGCTTGCGGCAAGCCAAGGGAGGCTACATTGACCGACGAAGAACCCATCGATCGAGAACAAGTCAATCGCTATCGCGCGAGTTTGCAAGACGAATTGAATGGCGTTGCGCTCTACGAGGGCTTGGCAGAAGCCGAGACAAATCCACAGATTGCAACTGTCTATCGTCGGCTGGCGGGCGTTGAGCAATCACATGCCAACACATGGCTTCAAAGATTGCGGGCTGCGGGCGCCGAGCCCCCACGTTTCGGCCTTTCGTTTCGCACGCGCATGCTGATCTGGCTTGCCAAGCGTTTTGGCGTCGGCACCGTGCTCCCCAGCATCTCAAGCCTCGAGCAAGTCGACAGCCGCAAATATGGGCAGCAGAAAGACGCCGACACACTGGCGCGTGACGAGCAGTCCCACGCGCGTCTCCTCAACGCGATCACACAGAGTAAAAGCGGCGAGCTAGATGGGAGCGCCGTCGCCCAAATCGAAGGGCGCCATCGCACCGGCGGCAATGCCTTGCGTGCGGCAGTTCTGGGCGCGAATGACGGCCTTGTGTCGAACCTGAGCCTGGTGATGGGTGTCGCCGGCGCCGAGCTTTCGCCCGGAGCCATCCTCGTCACGGGGTTCGCGGGCCTACTGGCTGGCGCCTGCTCTATGGCCCTCGGCGAGTGGTTGTCTGTCCAGAGTTCGCGTGAGCTCTACGAGAGACAGATCGGTATCGAAAAGCAGGAAATTGCCGCGGCGCCAAAGGAGGAGGCTGAAGAGCTCGCTCTCATCTACCAAGGCCGCGGCATACCCGAGCAGCAGGCCAGGGAGTTAGCAAGCCGCATCCTGCAAGACCAGGCCAGCGCCCTGGACACGCTTTCACGCGAGGAACTGGGCATCGATCCCAAGGAACTCGGCGGATCTGCTTACGAAGCCGCGATCACCTCGTTCCTGCTCTTTGCGGCCGGCGCGATCGTTCCCGTCATTCCATTCATCTTCTTTCATGGCATAACCGCAGCGATCTTGAGTCTAGTGCTCAGCACATTCGGGCTCTTTGTGATCGGGGCTGGCACAACGCTGTTCACCGGTCGGACCCTCCTGTTCTCTGGAACCCGGTCGGTCGCATTTGGCCTGGCGGCGGCGGCTGTAACCTTCGGAATAGGGCGGCTCATCGGGGCACGCGTCGCCGGCTAAGTCGACCTTTGACCTTCTCGAATTTCTGGAAGAGACCGAGGGGCTCTGGTAAAATCAGCTCCACGGGTGCGCACATATTGCTCGACTTGGCCTCGAACCCCAGTCCTGTCCATGGCCCAGCCGGCGGCTCCCACAGACGGTCCGAATCTACTATCCGATTAGGTAAAGACTACCCCTGCGGGTAGTAGACGCCCGCACCGCTGTACCTTATAATCTGTATGATAAGCTGGCTTTTACCGTTCATGAACAGGACGACAACTCAAGTGGAGGTAACCGGTCTTATGAAACGAACTGTGACTGCACTGGTCCTTTTCCTCGCTCTTCTCGTCCTCGGCGCTTGCGCTCCAGCGCCCACTCCTGTACCACCCGCGGCACCTACTACTGCCTCTCAGCCCCAAGCGCCTACCGCCGCGGCTGCCAAGCTTGATCGCCCGATCAAGGTCGGCATCGTAGACACCTACAGCGGTCCACCAGCCGCTTTTGGGAACGATGCCCTCAACGGCTTTAAACTGGCACTAAGTGAAATCAACAAGAACGGCGTGTTGGGGCAAAAGATCGAGTTCACCCAGCGCGACGACAAGTACGCGCCAGACACCGCACTGAGCATGGCTAAGGAACTGGTGATGCAGGAAAAAGTGGACGTTCTCGTCGGCACGATCAACAGCGCTGCGTCACTTGCGATCTCGGCCTATGCCAAAGAGCAAAAGATTCCTTTCATCGTCTGGACTGCTAAAAGCGAAAAGATCACTGGTCAGGACGGTCACCGCTACGTCTTTTCCACCTCGGAGAATACGGCCATGGCCGGCAAGGCCGGCGCCATCGCCCTCGCGAAGAAACCGTATGTGAAATACTGGATCGCGGGCGAAGATTATGAGTACGGCCACGCCATTGCCGATTCGGCCTGGAACAATCTCAAGAAACTCAAACCCGACGTTCAGCTGATGGGGCAGACCTGGTGGAAGACGGGCGAACCTGACCTGGTCCCCTATCTCACCCAGATCATGGCAGCCAAGCCAGATGCCGTTATCTTCGCCACCGGCGGTGCCGGGATGACGAATGTGCTCAAGGTGGCTAAATCAACCGGGCTGTCCGACAAGATCCCAATGTGGATCCACACGGCGACCGACTATTCGGTCTTGAAACCGCTGGGAGCTAATGCGCCCGAAGGCGTGATGGGGACCATGGACTATTTCTATTATTACCCGGACACGCCTGCGAATCAGGCCTTTGCCAAGTCATTTCAGGCAGCTTACGGCAATCCCCCCGGCTTTGCCGCCTTCCACGCGTACAACACGGCGTACTTTATCGCTAAAGCCTTTGAGAAAGCAGGCTCTCTCGACAAGGAAAAGTTCATCGATGCGCTTGAGGGCATGAAGATCAACAGCCCCGTGGGCGAAATCGAGATGCGGGCGTGCGACCATCAAGCGGTTCTGCCCATTTACATGGGCGTGACGAAAAAAGACCCGAAGTACGATGCGCTGATCGCGACCGACATCGTCCCCCTCGCCGGCCAGGATGTAATGCCGACTTGCGACGAAATCGCCAAAGAACGCGCAAAACAATAGCCATCGCACGGGGCAAGGGCTCCGTCTCGCACAGCATGGGCTCGCAAGGAGCGAGCAATAGACAGTAGCTGGGAAGCTCCTAGCTCCCAGCTACTGGTGCTTTTGCTAGACCACATGTCTTGAATAGGGAGTAGCCAAGCATGGCGTTCGGGCAAGATCTGGTCGGTGCCGTAACTAGCCAATTGCTCGTCGGCTTGAGCCGGGCAATGATTCTATTTGTCGTCTCGGCCGGCTTGAGTTTCGTCTTGGGCGTTCTGCGGGTACCGAATATCGCCCATGGCTCGCTTTACATGATCGGAGCTTTTGCCGCTTTCACTATCACCGCCCTTTTTGGCCAGGCCTTGCCAGGTTTTTGGCTGGCCCTGATCCTCGCCCCGCTCGCTGTCGCCGTCGTGGGCTTGATCCTCGAACGGGCACTGCTCTCTCACCTTTACCAAAGAGAGCACCTCATGCTTATCCTTTTCACTTTTGGAATCATGCTGATTCTGAACGACTTGGTCAAGATCGGCTGGGGCGCGGAATATCGCTCGATCGTGCCGCCCGATAACCTCACGGGCTCCCTTACAATCGGTGATCTTCCCTTGCCGCGCTACAATCTATTCCTCCTGATCGTCGGTCCGATCGTCGCCGTCGCGATGTGGTTGTTTGTCAATCGCACCCGCATCGGCAAGATCTCCCGGGCCGCCGCCGTGGACCGTGAAATGGTGGGGGTGCTGGGCATCAATGTGAGTTGGGTGTTTGCAGCAGCCTTCGTCATCGGCTGCTTTCTCGCCGGGCTGGGCGGCGCACTCATCGCCCCCACGACGAGCATTACACTCGGCATGGATCGCACCGTCATCATGGACACTTTTCTCATTGTCACGATCGGCGGCTTGGGTAATATCTGGGGCGCGCTGATCGGATCGCTTATTTTCGGCCTGACTCAGTCGTTGGGGCTCTTGCTGTGGCCGCAATTCGCGGTCGTCTTTCCCTACGCGGCTGTGGTCCTCGTTCTCCTGGCCCGGCCCAAGGGCCTGCTTCGGTCCGTTTGGTGATGAGAGATGGGAATGTCTAGCAGAATTCTACAATCCAGGTGGGCCGGCCCTTTGGCGCTTTTCATCGTCGTCGTCCTCCTTTTGCCCATCTTTGCTCCCAGCTTTTATACCTATGTTTTTGCTCTCGTGATGGTCAATGGTTTGCTTGCGATGAGTTTGAATCTCGTCCTCGGCTACGGCGGCCTCTACCAATTCCATCATGGGGTTTTCTATGGCATCGGCGCTTATGCGATCGCGCTCATCTTGACCAAGAGCCCGGTTCCCTGGTGGCTGGCGTTCATCGCCGCTCCCATCATCGCCGCACTTTTTGGCCTCGTCATTGGCTGGATCTGCATTCGTTCCACCCAGCTCTATTTTGGAATGCTGCAGATTTCGCTCGGTTCGCTCGTCTGGATCATCACCTCACGTTGGTATGACTTTACGGGGGGCGATAACGGCATCAACAATATACCGATGCCCTCGTTCCTCACCTCCGGAAAAGAAATCTACTACTTTATCCTGGCGGTCCTCGCGATTTCCATCGCCGTCATGTACCGAGTTGTAAAATCCCCGTTCGGTGCCACCCTGCAAGCCATCCGCGATAACCCTCAGCGTTGCGAGGCCATCGGCGTCAATGTCCGTCACCATCAGCTCATTGCCATCGTGATCGCCTCGTTCTTCGCCGGCGTCGCCGGAGTGCTCTATGTCGGGCTCGAGCGCTCAGTCTTCCCCGACATGCTCTTCTGGGTTCTGTCTCTCGAAGTCTTTGTCATGTGCCTCTTGGGCGGCTGGTTCACCTTCGCCGGTCCGCTCGTCGGCGCCGGCATCATCGTGATTCTCCGCACGTTTGTCAGCATCTATACAGAGTACTGGACCATGATCGAGGGCATCATCCTCATCCTGCTCATCTTTTTCCTCCCGCAAGGCGTCGTGGGCTTTGCGCTCGGACGAGTTGGCCGCAAGGCCCAGGCCGCCGAGGAAACAGTGCAAGTCTCAGAGCGAGGAGCCAAGGTCTAGATGCTGGAGGTCAAAGCAGTCAGCAAGTTCTTTGACGATTTTGCAGCGCTCAGCGGCGCTAACCTCACCGTCCCCGACGGCAGCATTGTCGCCGTAATCGGTCCCAACGGCGCGGGCAAAACAACGCTGTTTAACCTGATCACTGGCCAGCTCAAACCCGACCGAGGCCAGATTGTGTTCAGTGGAGAAGAGATTCAGCACTTGCCTCCCCATACCATTTGCCATCGGGGGATTGCTCGCTCCTTCCAAATCGCCAATGTCTTTCCGCGCTTGACTGTCTTTGAAAACGTCCAGGTCTCTGTCTTATCCCATCAGGGCCAAAGCAATAGACTCTTCCGACCCGCGTCGAGTCTCCTCGTTCGAGAGACGACCGAAATTCTCGAGAGCGTAGGGCTAGGCCGCCAAGGGCGTCGGCTGGCCGGAACTCTTTCGCACGGCGATCAGCGGACTCTGGAAATCGCGATCGCCCTGGGAAGCCAGCCGCGTCTTTTGATTCTCGATGAACCCACCGCGGGCATGTCGCCCGAGGAGACCGCCGCGACGCTGGAACTAATCAAGAGACTGGCGCGCAGCCGAGGGCTGACGATCCTCTTCTGCGAACATGATATGGACATCGTCTTTGCGATTGCGCAAAGTATCATGGTGATGCAGCACGGCCGCACTATTCTTCAGGCTCCTCCCGACGAGGTACGACAGAATAGGCAAGTGCAAGAAGCGTATCTGGGAGGCGTTGATGCTTGAGGTACAGGGCATTCATACGTTTTACGGCCTGAGCCATATTCTTTTCGGCGTTTCGCTGCAGGTGAACCCAGGCGAGGTTGTCTGCCTCCTCGGCCGCAACGGCGCTGGCAAGACGACGACGATGCGGAGCATCATCGGCCTGACGGCGCCTGCACGAGGCCGCATTCTGTTTCGCGACGAGGATGTCACCGGCCAGCCGCCCTACCGCCTTGCGCGTCGCGGCATCGGCTATGTGCCCGATGACCGCAGGATCTTTGCCGACCTGACCGTCGCCGAAAACCTGGAGATCGCCGAGAGGAGCACGAACAAAGAGTCGGGGCGCTGGGACAAGGAGCGTGTGAGCGAGCTGTTTCCAGTGCTCGGCGAAAAGCGCTCACGTAAGGGCGGCCATCTCAGCGGCGGCGAACAAAAGATGCTCGCCATCGGGCGCGCGCTCATGGGTAACCCGGACCTCATCCTCCTGGACGAGCCGATGGAAGGGCTGGCGCCGCTGATGGTGCGCAGCCTTGAAGAACAGATCCTCAGGCTCAAAGCGACCGGGCTCACGGTCCTCCTGTCCGAGCAAAACGTGGTCTCCGCCATGAGGATCAGCGACCGTTCCTATATCATCGACAATGGCCAAATCTGCTATCACGGCACCGTGAAGGAATTGCAGGCAAACGAAGAGGTCAGGAAAAAGTACCTACAGGTGTGAGCAGCCCCACGAAAACAAATCCGGGAGCAACGATGAGTCCACTCGGCCAAAATGACGACTGGTCACCCCATCCCCGCTACGCGCGTGTGTTTCTCAAAAAGCTCGTGACAACACAGATGAATCCAGGACTCAATGTGAATCTTGTCCGCGTTGCACCTGCGGGTGAAATCAGTCCGCACATTCATGATGCGTCCACAGAGACCTTCTACGTGCTCGCAGGCTGCGGCATGTGCCGCATAGGCGACAAGGAAATCCTTCTCGAACCCGGTGTCTGCGCCTATGCCCCACCGGCGGTGCTTCATTCCGTCCACAACACCGGCGACGATTACCTGGAAGCCATTTCAGTTTTCAATCCCCCCATACCCTGAGTCTTGTTGGCTGGGAGAATCTGATCCATGCCCGACAAAGCTCATCCGCGAATTGGTTTCCGCGCGCGCAGCCGCTCCGTTCCTCCAAATATCCCGGCCGCCGTCCAGCGCGCAACCAGTCTCTTACTCGCAAAACGTAGCGCCGCCGTTGCTCAGGTGCCCGAATGGGAGGGCTGGCGCCAGGCCGCGCACGATGCTCGCCTCGAGGGCATCTCGCATCTCGACGAGTACATCAAGATAGTTCAGGCGCGTGTGCAGTCCGCCGGGGGGAATTTTCATCTTGCGAGAGACTCTGCCCAAGCCTGCGCGCTCGTCGTAGAAATTGCCCGTGCAGGTGGTGTAAGGACCGTGGTCAAGTCCAAATCCATGGCAACGGAAGAGATCGGACTGAATCACGCTTTGGAAGAAGCGGGTATCGCGAGTTTTGAGACGGACGTAGGGGAGTTTATCATCCAGATGGCGGGGGTTGGGCCCTCTCATATTCTCGGCCCGACTCTCCACATGACCAAAGAAGATATTGCAGAGCTTTTTACCCGCAAGTTGGGTATAGATGCTCCCCCTGATCCGCGTGCTTTGACCGATATCGCCCGTTCGGCGCTACGGGAGCGTTTCTTGAGCGCAGAGATGGGTATCTCCGGTGCGAATTTCGTCGTGGCGGAGACCGGAACCGTCGTCTTGGTGACAAACGAAGGGAACGGACGCCTTTGCACAACGTTGCCGGATATACACATCGCGGTTGCCGGCATCGACAAAATCATCCCGGACTGGAACAGCCTGGCCGCGCTGTTGCGTGTCCTTCCGCGCAACGCGACCGGCCAGAAATTGTCGACCTATACATCGTTCATCACTGGGCCGCGGCGTTCGGAGGGGGAAGAAGGTGCCCGCGAGTTCCACCTCATACTCCTCGACAACGGACGTAGTCGTATTCGAAGCGACCCGGCCGCAAGTGAGACCCTCCTCTGCATCCGCTGCGCAGCCTGTCTCAATATCTGTCCTGTCTATAATCACGTCGGCGGCCACGCGTATGGCGGTGCCTACTCGGGTCCGATCGGCGCAATTCTCTCGCCTCAGCTCCTCGGTACAAACATCGCCGGCGATCTGCCTTTCGCTTCATCCTTGTGCGGTGCATGCACAGACGTCTGTCCCGTCAAGATTCCAATTCCCAGCATCCTCCTCCATCTTCGGCACCGGATCGCCGAAGGACAAGTGGCGGAGAGACCTTCTGTCCCTTTTCGCGTCCGCCTGATGGCCTCGCTCGCTTCCATCGGCCTCAGCAGTCCTTGGCTGTACCATACAGGCGCTTTTCTCATCCGCCTGGGGCAGCGCCCCTTTCAGCATGGCGATCGCTTGACCGCGCTGCCGCCGCCACTCAATCGATGGACAAATGTTCGACCGTTCCCCGCTTTCCGCGGAGGTTTCCAAAAATGGTGGCACACCCGCCGGTCTGCCCGCTCCCAAACCTTTTCAAAATCCCAGAATCTAGAGAGCTCACTGCCGGCACGCGAAACCGCGTCACAACCAGCCAACCTTTCATTGGCCGCCATGGATCGCCTCATTCAAGAGGTCAATCTGGTCGCCGGCCATGCCCAGCACATCACTCTCCAGGAAATAGATGCGGCCCTCGCCACGCTCGTCGCGGTGGGAGGAATCAAAAAGGCCGCTTTATGGCAGACGGACTATATCACCCGGCTAGCATTGGCAGACCGGCTGCGCAAGCTGGGCGTGAACATCATCCCTGCTACCGCAGACAAGCGTGCGCTCGCCGAAGCGGATCTTGGCATCACCGAGGTAGATTTCGCACTCCCCGAGAGCGGGACATTAGGACTCCTTTCCTCCCCCGACAGGTCGCGTTCCATCTCAGTCTTGCCGCGCGCACATCTCGCCGTCGTTCGTCCTCAAGCGCTCCGGCCTGACCTGCAGCAGGTCTTTCAAGAAGCCAAGAATGAGGGCTATCTCGTTTTCATCACCGGTCCGAGCCGGACATCGGATATCGAGTCAGTCCCCACTCTGGGTGCGCACGGTCCCGAGGCTCTCTACGTATGGGCGATGGACTAGCCCTCATCTGGAAAAAGGCATAGCACATGTTGCGCGACCAAGACAAATCATCTCTCCTCGCACTTTTTGCTCCCGTCCAAGTCATGACCGATCTTGCCGAACTCGTGACCTACGAGACGGACGCCGGAATTGGCCGCGGCCTGCCCGATGCAGTCGTCTTTGCTAATTCTGAAGAGGAGCTGGTCAAACTGGCGCGCTGGTCGAGTGAGCGTCACATCTCACTTGTAGCGCGCGGCGCCGGGACCTCCCTTTCAGGCGGCCCGATTGCCGAGCAGGGCGGGATTGTCGTCGAGTTCGCCCAGATGAACCGCATTGTCGAACTGGACGTAAAGGGCAAGAGCGCTGTAGTCGAGCCCGGCCTGTTGAACCTGAAACTCGACGACTCCGTCCGCAAGTTCGGCCTCTATTTTCCCCCAGATCCCTCCAGCCAACGCGCTTCCACGATCGGCGGAAACGTAGCCGAAAATGCAGGGGGAGCGCATTGCTTCAAATATGGCGTCACCACAAACTATGTGCTTGGCTTGCGGCTCGTGTTGGCCAGCGGAGAATGCATCCAGTTTGGAGGCCGCGCCTTTGATTATCCGGAATTCGATCTGATGGGACTGGTCGTCGGCAGTGAGGGGACTCTCGGCCTCATTACCTCAATCGACGTTCGCTTAATCGGCAACCCTCCGGCAGTCAAGACGATGATGGCGGCGTTTGATTCGGTCGAACAAGCCGGTGGGGCTGTCTCTGCGCTCATCGCCGCTGGGCTGATGCCTGCCACCATGGAAATGATGGACCAGAAATTTGTGCGCATCGCCGAGGACTTTGCGCATGCTGGTCTGCCCATAGATGCTGGGGCAATCCTCATCATCGAAGTGGATGGTTACCCCTCCAGCCTTAACCGGCAGATTGAAGAGATCGTAGAGGTCCTCCGGCCGAACGGAGCGCGCGACATGCGCTTCGCGAATACCGCAGAAGAAAGGGACAAGATATGGTATGCCCGCAAGAGTGTACCGGGCGCCGTGTCGCGCCTTGCCCCCTCCTATTACCTCGTCGACATTACCGTCCCTCGAAGCCGGCTCGCACACACGCTCGAGAGGACAGACGAGATTTGCCAGAACCTGGGACTGCGAGTTGGTTACTTGCTCCATGCAGGCGATGGCAATCTCCATCCCATGATACTGATAGAGCGGCTGGAAGACCCAGTCCACCTAGATGCCGTCCACAAGGCGGCGGCAGAGATTGTGCATGTTGGGATGGAGGAAAGGGGCTCACTCACAGGCGAGCACGGGATCGGAAATGAAAAGCGCGAGTTTATGCCTCTCATGTTTAACCCCGCAGAGCTGTCTGCCATGTGGGACGTCAAGCAAATCTTTGACCCCGACGGGCTGCTTAACCCCGGCAAGGTTTTTCCCTTCGCGCCGTCCGTTCCTGCTAGAACGATCGACCTTCAAATCCCCGAAAACGACGTGCTTGCGCCTCGCTCACCCACGGAGGCCGCGGATCTGTTGGCCGGTTTGTCCGCGGCCAAGCGCCGCGTTCGGATAGGATATAAGCCGGTTCCAAGTGGCGAGACTCTGCTTTCCACAAGCGCCCTCGCCCAAGTGATCGAGTATGCCCCGGATGACCTCTTCATTACGGTTGGCGGAGGGATGCGTGTCTCGGATCTCCAAGCTTTTCTCGCTCGCGATCATAGATGGGTTCCGATCGTTTCCGCCTGGCCCGAAGCGACTGTCGGAGGAATTCTCGCGTCGAACGTGAACGCGCCCTTGCGCATGCGCTATGGGAGCGTCCGCGATGTGGTTCTCGCCATGACCGTCGCATTGGCAGATGGGCGGCTGATTCGAGCCGGTCGACCGGTCATCAAAAATGTCGCGGGTTACGATCTGCAGAAGGTTTTCGTCGGTTCACACGGTGCACTTGGCCTGATTGCCGATGCGACGCTGCGCCTCCTGCCCGAGCCGCGGGCGCGGCGAACGTTGCTCGTTGAGCTGTCCAGTGCGTCTGCGGGCCTAGACCTTGCGATGCAGGCGGCAACGCAATCCCTAGTCGCGTCCGCAATTATTCTGAGACGTGGCTCCTTCGGCCGCTGTGAGCTCACCTACACGGCCGAGGGGGTGTCGCTAGATGTGGAAGCAGAACTGGAGCAAGCTAGAAGAGTGATGCAGTCCAGAGGGATGGGTGAACCGCGCGTGGTGGAACAGCCCTCCGGTTCCGATCGGTGGGCGGCCGCACTCGGCAACGTGGACCCTCAGATGCTTCTTGTGCGTGTTGGCGTTCCGCCCAAAGACCTTGCGACCTATTTTGAGGATGTGAAGGTAACGCTCTCCGACAGTTGGTTCTTGATGGACGCCGCCGGGGGCCTCGTCTATGCAGCCGCAAACCCTGGGGATCTGTCTGCCGCCCGGAGTTGGCTTGAAGCTCTTGAAGAACCGACTTTGGCGCTCGGCGGTTATAGTACCGTCATGCAGATACCGGAACGGTGGGATGGCAAGCTCGAGATGCGGCGAGCCAAGCCCCAATCATTTGCTCTGATGCGAGCGCTGAAAGCGAAGTGGGACCCGGCTCACATTCTCGTTTCTCATTTCTTCGACGTGTAACCCCGCAGTACAAGCCTCGCGTCGCTGCTCTCTCCCGCGAGCGCAATTCCTCGTCATCTTTCGGGACCTCCAAAGCATCCGTTTCCGTCTTGTTTCCTCGCAACGCGGCGAGGGAGGGTGGGCGTCAGCGCAATGGTCAGCACGACGAAAATAGACCAACAGCCTGCCCGACAAAGCAAGAATACCCAGAGCGGATTAGAGGCGATGGGCGTGTTGCATTACACCGTTCCATGCGTTGTACATTGCGCACTGTTTGCCGGTAGACGCGATCTACAGCAGTGTACACGAGTTGCATTCTATGACGCTCAAAGCTTATCGCCAAAAACGCACCTTTTCCAAGACCAAGGAGCCCAAGGGGGAGCTCCGTGATACCGGTCAGCGCCTCTTTGTCGTTCAGGAACACCACGCTTCGCGGCTGCATTTCGATTTCCGTCTCCAAATCGGTGGGGTCCTTAAATCCTGGGCCGTGCCGAAAGGCCCATCGCTCGCTCCCACTCAAAAACGGCTTGCGGTGCAGGTAGAAGACCATCCGGTCGAATATGTCGACTTTGAGGGAGAAATCGCGGAAGGCAATTACGGCGCTGGGCAAGTCGCGATCTGGGACCGCGGCTCCTATACCATGGTCGGGGACCAGGATCCGCAAGAAGCGTGGAACTCGGGGCGGATGAGCTTTCAGCTGCATGGAGACAAGCTCCGAGGTCAGTTCAATCTCGTCAAGATGCACAATGGAGAGAACAACTGGCTCCTTATCAAGAGCAATGACCGATATGCCGAGCCGGAATGGAAACTAGAGATGATCATGAAATCAGGGCGCAAGACCGTGTCGCGCCAAGCAAAGCCGCGGGCCAGGGCGAATACGCCCGCCCGTACGCACCCCTAACAGCGCACGACCAACCGCACACCCCCCAAGCAGACTTTCATGATGAACGCCGACCAGGTCCTCTCCGCCGACAAACTCGCGGGCAACGTCGCCCTCACGTGGGACGAGGATACTGTCCTACTCACACACTTGGACAAGGTCTTTTGGCCCGCGGACGGGTATACCAAGGGCGACCTGATCAAGTACTATATGCAGATTGCCCCATTTCTGGTTCCATACCTGCAAGATCGGCCGCTGATCTTAAAGCGCTATCCGAATGGAATTGACGATTCCTTTTTCTTTCAGCATGAGTTCCGGAATGCTCCCCCTTATCTGCGTACCACCCCACTTGAGTCCGAGGGTGGGCGCATCATCGACTATGCAATAATCGATAACACCCCATCCCTCCTTTACCTGGCCAATCTTGGCACCATCGAGGAGCACCCTTGGCATTCCCGCATAGACAGGATTGACAATCCCGATTGGATGGTTTTTGACCTGGACCCCGCCGGCGGACGCGGGAGTCAAGATCTAAATCTGGTTGAGTTTCGTACGGTCTGCGAAGTCGCACTTGCACTCGAGGAGGTACTCGTTTCACTCGGTCATGAAGGCTATCCAAAAACATCGGGCTCGAGAGGGATACATGTGCTTATCCCAATCGAGCCCGTCCGTTCGTATGTTGAGGTCGCGGAGATTGCGAAGAGCATCGCGAATCTCGTTGTTGCAAAGAATCGGGCCCGCGCGACCGTGGAAAGATCAATCACGAAACGCGAAGCAGGCCGCGTTTACATCGATTACTTGCAGAATGCCAGAGGTAAGACGATTGCCGCTCCGTACTCCGTTCGCGCCCGGTCCGGCGCACCGGTCTCTACGCCTCTCACTTGGGAGGAGGTACGCCGCGGGTTATCCCCGCTCGATTTCACCATAACTAGTGTCCCTAGGCGTTTGGCCACGATGGGGGACCTGTACGCCAACCTTCTCCACAACAGGCAATCTCTAGCGTCGCCGCTCGATCAACTTGCCCGAGCAAGATAGTTTACAGCTTTTCCAGGCCTTTGCGGAAGACAAACGAGAGACCGACGAGGGCGCGATGCTGAAGGGTGCGGACTGCCCCCGGCTGCTTGCCCATCAACTGGGCCACCTGCTCGGTCGAATACCCCTCCAGGAAGCGGAGGAGAATCACTTGCTGCTGGTCGGCCGTCAGATGCCGGATGGCTCGCTGCAAGACTTGGGCCGTCAGATGCAGCTC
>JAMDCU010000165.1 GCA_023489485.1 Chloroflexota bacterium | reverse complement strand
GAGGTTGTGCTCGCGCGCGCCGCGAATCATCAAGTGATGCGTATTCCCCGTTCGCTTCGCGCGGGGGGCCTCGGCCGGCGGCGGTGCTGATAGGTATCGCCCGGTGATCGATTCGCCGCACGCCGCGACATCCGCGGGCGACCCGGATACGACGATGCGGCCGCCATCTTTGCCCGCGCCCGGGCCGATGTCGACGACGTGGTCGGCCGCGCGCAGCACCTGGAGGTCGTGCTCGATCACGAGGACCGTGTTCCCGAGGTCGCGCAACTGTTGGAGCACGGAAATCAACCGGCCGGTATCACGCGGGTGAAGACCGATCGTCGGCTCGTCGAGAACGTACAGGACCCCGGTGAGCCCCGAGCCCAGGAGCGCCGCGAGCCGCAAGCGCTGCGCCTCGCCCGCCGATAGGGTTGGCGAAGCGCGCTCGAGCGTGAGATAGCCGACGCCCACGTCGACGAGGCGGCGGACGCGATCTCGCAAATCGGCCACAATCGGCTCGGCGACCATCCACTCGTCAGCTGAAAGGATTTCCTTCAAGCGGTTGAGCCAGTGCGCGAGTTCGGTCAGCGGCAAGCGCGCGACGTCGACGATCGGCTGGCCGGCGAGGGTCACCCCACGAGCCGCCGGGGACAAGCGGGTCCCCTGGCAGTCCGGACACATCTGCTCGGAGAGGAGCGGGTCCATCTTTTCTCGATAGCCGGGATCGTGAATGTGCTCCGCATACCGGCGCAGCAGAATCGGTACAATGCCTTCGAAATTCCCGCGGCTCACGGCGTCCGGCGGCCGGATGCCGGGAAAGTGCGCGCGGAATTGCGGGCTGCTCACGCCATAGTAGAGCAAATCGCGCTGGACCGCGCCGAATTGTTTGACCGGCTGTTTGGGGTCGAATTCAAAACCGTAATGCCTGCCCGCCTGGCGGAGCGTCTTGGAATGGTAGGCGATGTAAGCGCGGTTCCATCCGTGAACCGCGCCGTCGGCGATGCTCAACTCGGGATCGACGAGGGCGTCGAGATTCGGCTGCATCACCAAACCCAAACCGGTGCAGGTGGGGCAGGCGCCGGCGGGTTTGTTGAAGGACAGGTTCGCCATCCCGATTTCCGGAATCGGATGGCCGCAATGGGGACACGGAAAGGACTCGGCGTCACTAGCCTGGTCGCTCGGACCGCCGCCCGCTGCGCCGACAGATTCGTCGTCCCAGATTTCGCCGCCGCTCACGTCCTGCGACGGGGGGATATCAGCGCCGCACGATGGGCAGGGACGATGGCCGAGGCGCGCGTAGAGGACACGCAAGTAGGTAAAGACTTCGGTCACCGTGCCGACCGTCGAGCGCGGACTGCGGTTGGCGAGATGCTGGTCGACGCTGATCGAAGGCATCAGTCCTTCGATCGCGTCGACCTGCGGCTTGCTCAGCCCGAACGTCACCAGCCCCAAGGACTCTAGGAACTGGCGCTGCCCCTCTTTGTGGAGCGTGTCGAAAGCGAGTGTGGATTTGCCGGAACCGGAGAGACCGGTAAAGACGACGAGCTTGTTCTTGGGGATCGTGAGGGTGAGGTTCTTGAGGTTGTGAAGGCGCGCGCCCCGAATCGTGATTTCGCCCTGCAAAGGCCCACCTCCGTATGCTCAAGGGTCTGCTCTTTGGGCATTCTTGAGAGATGGTCAAAAATACGTCTAGCTGGTCTTAGAGGAACTCGCCCCGGGCAATCGTGAGGGCCCGGCCGCCGACGGAAACGCTGATGTGCCCATCCTTTTCGGAGGCTCTCAGGAGCAGGAGAGAGGGCCGGCCGATCTCATAACCTTGCTCGACCTTGACGTCGATCTCAGGCCGTCCCCAGTAGCGGTGCTTGACAAGATACCCGGCGAGACACCCGTTGCCGCTGCCCGTGGCGGGGTCTTCGGGAATGCCGAAATAGTCGACAAAGACCCGCACGCTGATGTCATTTTCGGGGCGATGCGGCTCGGGGCAAAAGATCAAAATGCTCTTGGCCTCGGTATTGGCGATGAGCTCAAAGAATTTGTCCTTGACGGTCTGGGCGCGTTTGAGGGAGGCGAGGGTCTTGAGCGGGACGATAAAGAAAGGCAGCCCGGTTGAGACTTGCTCGACCGCCAAGCGCGGATCGATCTCGTCGGGGGTGAGGCTGAGGATGGGGGCGACGGTCTCCGGCGTCAGGCGCGGCCCGAAGGTGGGCTCGATTTGTTTCATCCAATAGGTGCCGCTCCCCACGCCGGCGCTAAGGGTCACCGGGATCTGCCCCACCTTGAGATTGAGAAGAATCTTGTCGGCGGCCCCGCGGAGAACCTCGGTCCGGAGGATATGCGCCGTGCCGAGCGTCGGGTGACCGGCGAAAGGGACCTCTTCTTTGGGCGTAAAGATGCGCACGTCGAACCCGCCGTCGCGCGGGGTCTCGGAGAGAATAAAGGTGGTCTCGGAATAGTTCATCTCCAGAGCGATCCGCTGCATTTCCGCATCCGACAAGGCCTGCCCGCCCCGAAAGACGGCAAGTTGGTTGCCGGCGTATTTTTCCTCGGCAAAGACGTCCACGATGTAAAAGGTCAGTTGCCCCATCTTTCCTCCCTCCCGTGCCATGGTGTACGAACAGCGCCCATCATAATCGATGGAACAAAAAGATGCAACCGACGTTAAACACAGAATGCGGTCACAACACTCGGCGGCCCTCCGTCAACCACGAAGGATGTGCAGATGGCGATCCTTGCGGCTCTCGTCGGCTTGCTCCTCATAGTCGTCAGCCTCTTCGACGGTTTCGATACGATCGTCTCGCCGCGCCGGGTGAACCGGCCGGTGCGACTCACGCGCGTCTTTTATCGCGCCACCTGGAGCCCTTGGCGCGCGATCGCGCGCCGCATCCGTAAGAAAGGCCGGCGCGAGACGATGCTGAGCTATTTTGGACCGCTGTCGCTTCTCTTGTTGCTGCTGGTGTGGGCCGTGAACCTGATTATCGGGTTTGGCCTGTTGTTCTGGGCTCTGGGTTCACCACTGACGACGTCTTTTGGTCCCTCCACCTTTGGGGTTGACCTTTACTTGAGCGGGGCGACGTTCACGACGCTCGGGTTGGGGGATGTCACCCCGCATACCGCGGCGGCGCGAGCCTTGATGGTGGCCGAAGGGGGGATGGGACTCGGTTTTCTGGCGCTCGTCCTGAGCTACCTGCCCCCGCTCAACACCGAGTTCGCCGAGCGCGAGGTCAACGTTTCGCTCCTGGACGAGCGCGCGGGCTCTCCGCCGACGGCGCTCGAATTGCTGCGGCGCAACTGTACCGAAGATGGAATGGAGGGCGTGGACGCCTTCCTGCGCGAGTGGGAAAGGTGGTCCGCCGAACTGATGGAGAGCCACCTGTCGTATCCGGTCCTCGCCTACTTTCGCTCCCAGCACGAGAATCAATCGTGGGTGGCGGCGCTCACCATGGTCCTGGATCTGTGTGCGCTCGTGCTCGTAGGGGTGGACGGGGTGCCGGAGGGACCCGCGCGGCTGACGTTTGCAATGGCACGGCACGTGGGCGCGGACCTGAGCCAGGTGTTCAAGACACCGCCGCGCATGCCCGAGCTAGACCGGCTACCCCCGGCCGACCTGGCCCGGCTGCGCGCGGAACTCGCGAAGGCAGGGGCTGCGCTCCGCGCGGGGCCGGCCGCCGACGCGCGGCTCGCCGAGCTGCGGCGTATGTACGAACCCTACGTGAATGCGCTCGCCGCCTATCTGGTGATGGAACTTCCACCCTGGATACCGCCTGCGAACGTCCACGACAATTGGCAGGTGACCGCGTGGGAGTTGTGAGGAAAGGCAGAAGGATGAAGAGTTGGATGGCGGGATGGTTACATAAACGGACAGTTGGCAAAATCAAATCGGCCATGGGACACGACGCGGTCGTGTTCGATGGCCACCAAGGAGGCTGACGATGGCTTTCGAATTACCCCCACTTCCGTATGCCTATAATGCATTGGAGCCCTACATCGACGAACGGACGATGCATCTCCATCATGACAAGCATCATGCGGCATACGTGAACAATCTAAATACGGCGCTCGAAAAGCACCCTGACCTGCAGAAGTGGAGTCTCGAGGACCTGATGACCAAGATCAATCAGGTGCCGGAGGACATCCGCACGACCGTGCGTAATAACGGCGGCGGCGGCATTAACCATGCCATGTTCTGGCAAATCATGGCCCCGAACGCGGGGGGCGAACCGAGCGGTCCGCTCGCACAGGCGATCCAGCAAACATTCGGGAATTTCGCCGCCTTTAAAGACCAGTTGACGAAAGCGGGGATGGGACGCTTTGGGAGCGGCTGGGCGTGGCTGGTGCTCGACAACGGCAAGCTCGCCATCACGAGCACGGCGAATCAGGACAGCCCGCTCATGGAGGGCAAGCAGCCGGTGATGGGCGTGGACGTCTGGGAGCACGCGTACTATTTAAAGTACGAGAACCGGCGGAATGAATATCTGGCCGCGTGGTGGAACGTGGTGAACTGGCCGGAGATTCAAAAGCGGTACGAGCGGATGCGCAAATGAGCGAATGAGAGCAGCAGAGGAGCAGGGGCGAAAGCTCCCGTGAAGTCAACGGGCGAAAGCCCCGCACAGTCAACGGGCCTAGGCAGAAAGCAGAACGGGTGATGCGCGGGATCTAGCGCCCTGAGCGGAGTCGACTTGTCCGAGGCGAGTCGACTCCGCTCGCGCCTGAGCGCAGTTCGAACCGCACCGCCGATCGCCTCCCCGCTGAAATCAAACGCCCGCACCATAACACGAACATTAGCCCTGGCCAATGGGTGTTGACTATCGACCTGTTTGTGCTATACTATTAATTGGCTGGTTAATTAACAAAGATTGGAGTGAAACCAATACACCATGGCCAGAACACCCAAAGCAGTTGAGGACCGGCGTGAACAAATTATGGATGCTGCCTTGCGCGTCTTTGCAGAAAAAGGGTTTGCGAGAGCAACCAACAAGGATATTGCGGACGAGGCGGGGATTACGCCCGGCCTCATCTACCACTACTTTCCGAGCAAGCAAGCGCTTCTTCAGGCCATCGTAGACGCGCGGTCTCCGGCCCGGCTCATCCGCTCGTTTCCGGTCGAGATGCTCGCCCAGCCACCCGAGACCGTGCTGCGCTTGCTCGCACAGAAGATGCTCGCCTTCGCCGAGGATGAAGCGTTCGTCCGGGTGCTCCGCGTGTTCCTGTCCGAGTCGATTCACAATCCGGAAATATCAGCCCTGGTCAGCGTGCCTGTCCAGGCGGCAACCCAGCTGCTGGGCGACTATGTGACGGCAAAAATGGAGAGCGGAGAACTAAGGCGGACGGACCCCGCTCTCGTCGCCCAGATGTTTTTCGGGAGCATCATGAGCGTCGTGCTGCGCCGGCAAATCATGCGCGATCCCGCGGGATTGGAATTCACGCACGAGCAAATCGCGGACAATATCGTCGATACGACGTTAAGAGGTTTGCTGCCGCGGTAATAGGGCGCGGTTCGGGCATCCCGGGCGGAGCCCCGCGCACTTCGGGGCGCAGTCGAAGGACGCCCTCGCAGTGCCAAGTGGGCAATCAGTTTCCGTAAAAGGAGCCGAAGGTGGCTAGATATATTCTTCCCTTTTCATCAAGCGAGGCGACGCTCGCGCTGGCAGGAGGCAAGGGCGCGAATCTGAGCGAACTCGCCCGCGCGGGGTTCGCCGTCCCGCCGGGCTTTATCATCACGACGGACGCGTATCGCGCGTTCGTGCAGACCAACGAGCTCCAGCCCCGTATTCTCGCCCTCGTTCACACCGTCTCGCCCGACGATCCCGCCGCGCTCGAAACCGCCTCCGCCGAAATCCGCATGCTCTTTGAGCGCGGCGCCCTTCCCGATGAAATCGCCGCCGAGATCCGCGCGGCGTATCACGAATTAATTACCCAACCCTCCACTATGCAACTATTCAACTATTCAACCATCCAACTACCCGTCGCTATCCGCTCGTCCGCGACCGCCGAAGACTTGCCAGGCCTCTCGTTCGCCGGCCAACAGGACACGTACCTGAACATTGTCGGCGAAGATCCAGTCCTCGGCGCCGTCAAGAAATGTTGGGGCAGCCTGTGGACGGGGCGCGCCATCGGCTACCGTGCCCGGAATCAGATTCCGCCGGAAGAGGTGGCGCTTGCGGTCGTCGTGCAGGCGATGGTCGCGTCCGAAGCCTCGGGCATCTTGTTCACGGCGAATCCACTCACCGGGCGCCGGGATGAAACCGTCGTCGACGCGAGCTTTGGGTTGGGTGAGGCGATAGTATCGGGGCAAGTAAATCCGGATCACTATGTGGTCCATCCGGGCGATTGGCAAATCACGCGCCGCACCCTCGGCGACAAGGCGCTCGCCATCCTCCCCCGCGCGGGCGGCGGGACCGAACGCGTCGCACGGGCGGATGGTTCGGAGCAGGCGCTGCCGGACGCCGCGATCGTCGCGCTCGCACAGACGGCCGAGCGTGTCGCCGAACATTTCGGATCGCCGCAGGATATCGAATGGGCGCGGGCCAACGGAGAGCTCTATCTCTTGCAGTCGCGCCCGATCACGTCGCTCTATCCTGTACCGGCCAACCCTTTTGCCGATCCCGGGCTGCGCATTTATGCTAGCCTGAATTCTATCCAGGGTGTTACGGACCCTCTCACACCGTTCGGGGCGAATGTGCTGCAGATCTTGGCCGGGAACGGCATCGTCCAACTCCTGCAGATCCCTGGAAATCCGCGCGCGTTTCTCCCTTTCGCCGGCGGCCGGCTGTTCATCGACATGACGGACCTGGCGCGAGATCCGCGCTTGAGAAATTTTGTGACGGGGGTATTTGAACGGGGCGATCCGGGCGCGCTCGCGGCCTTCCGGCGACTCGTGGCCCAAGGGC
>JAMDCU010000148.1 GCA_023489485.1 Chloroflexota bacterium | reverse complement strand
CCGATCTGCGCGGTCCAATCGCCGACAATCAAGACAACCTTGTGACCCAGCTCTTGAAATTGGCGCAGTTTCCGGATACCGACCGCGTTCCCGAAATGCAGGTATGGGCGGGACGGGTCAAACCCCATCTTGAGCCGGAGCGGCTTGTTCCCTTGCAGCCGCTCGCGCAGGCTCTGCTCGCTAATGATCTCCGCCACCCCGCGCTTGAGAACCTCATCCACGGCAAGTTTCGCCATTCTGCTCTCCTGTCTCCCTACCCTTTTTCGCGAATGCCCCCTATTATATCATAGAGGGGCTCGTGCACGGAAATGGGTTGGCTATCGCTCTGTAATCTACAATCTGCAATCTCAAATCTGAAATCTGCCCAATGGTTTGACATCCGCTCTGTGTTCGCATACAATGGCCACTGTTTATCCCATACTCATCTGCTAGGACCTCGCACATGGTAATGTCATCCAACGAAATTCGGTCGACTTTTCTCGAGTATTTCAAGCGTCGCAAACATACGGTCGTCGCCAGTTCCTCACTCATCCCAGTCGGCGATCCCTCGCTTCTTTTCACCAACGCGGGCATGGTTCAGTTCAAGGACACCTTCCTCGGCCGAGAGAAACGTCCCTATTCGCGAGCCACCACTGCCCAAAAGTGCATGCGCGTCTCGGGGAAACACAACGACCTTGAGAATGTCGGACCCTCCCCGCGCCATCATACCTTTTTCGAGATGCTCGGCAATTTCTCTTTCGGCGACTATTTCAAGCGCGAAGCGTGCAAGTACGCCTACGGCCTCTTGACCGACGTCCTTGGAATTCCGGAGAAGAGACTTGTCTTTACTGTCTTTCACGATGACGACGAGGCGTATCGGGCGTGGGTCGACGATATCGGCATCCCCGAGTCTCGGGTCTACCGAATGGGTGAAAAGACCAACTTTTGGTCGATGGGCGATACAGGTCCTTGCGGGCCGACCTCTGAATTGCACTATGATTGGGGCAAAGAATTCTGCACTTGCGGCCAGCCTGACTGCTCCGTCCTTCTCGACAACGGGTGTGATCGCTGGCTCGAGGTTTGGAACCTGGTCTTTATGCAGTTTGACCAATCTTCCGATGGCGTGCGCACGCCCCTCCCTCGCACCGGTGTGGACACAGGCATGGGGCTGGAGCGCATTACGGCCATCCTGCAAAAGAAACATTCGAACTATGAGACGGACTTGTTCAAGCCTATTATGGAGCGAACGCGCAAGCTGCTTGGACAGGATCGCCAGACCATGGAGGAGAGGATCGCCTCCTACCGCGTGATTGCCGACCACTCGCGTGCCATCAGCTTCCTTATCGCCGACGGCGTCGTGCCCGGCAACGAGGGGCGCAGTTATGTTTTGCGTCTCATCCTCCGCCGCGCCGCGCGGCATGGTCAACTCCTTGGCTTTGACGGTCCATTTCTGACCGAGATTCTGCCGACGGTGACCGAGATCATGGGGGATGCGTATCCAGGCTTGGTCCGGCGCCAAGAGGCCATTCTGCAAACGACTCTGCAGGAAGAGGAGCGGTTTCAAGCGACGCTGCGCACCGGATCCGCTCTCCTCGACGAACTCGTCGGCGAACTGGCAGCCAGTGGCGCCAAGACCATTTCCGGCCAGGATGCTTTCCGCCTTCACGATACCTATGGGTTTCCGCTCGATCTGACGCGGGAATTCGCTCGAGAGCACGGTCTTACGATCGACGAAGCGGGCTTTCACGCGGCTATGGAAGAGCAGAGCGCGCGATCGCGTGCCGCATCGGCCATGGGCATGGGCGATGGAACTGAGGACAAGTTCTACCGTGAACTCAAGGACCAGTTGATCGCCTCGGCGCGGCTGCCGTCGAGTGGCGTTGACCATGATCCTTACGCGGGTACTGAAGTTGAGACGACGACCGCTGCCATTCTGCGGGATGGCCGTTCCGTGACTAGCTCGGAGGTTGGCGATTCAGTTCAAGTCGTGCTAGACAAGTCTTGCTTCTACGTCGAGTCCGGTGGGCAGGTCAGCGACGTGGGCCGGCTTGTTCACTATGAGGGCGAAGCCACTCAAGCTGAGCTGGAAGACAGCACCGTGCAATGGGCCATCGAGGTGACGGGTATGAAAAGACCCGTCCCGGGCCTGGTTGTGCATGTGGGTAAGGTCGTCAAAGGGACTCCCCGGGTCGGCGACTCGGTCACCGCCGAGGTGGACCAACTGCGCCGCTGGGACATTATGCGGAATCACACCGCTACGCACTTGTTACATAGTGAATTGCGTTATGTGCTGGGCGAACACGTCCAGCAGGCCGGAAGCCTGGTCGCACCGGACCGATTCCGCTTTGACTTTATGCATTCGGGCATGCTCACTCAGGACGAGATTGACCTTATCGAGCAGTCAGTCAACGATGCCATCCTCGCGAACTATCCGGTGGTTCCCACCGAGACGTCCTACAAAGAGGCGGTGGCGAGCGGAGCGATGGCGCTCTTCACTGAAAAGTACGGCGACCGGGTCCGCGTCGTTCGAATTGGCTGGCCCGAAGCGCCTTTTAGCCAGGAATTGTGCGGCGGCACACACGTCTCGAATAGCAGCCAGATTGGTTCTTTTCACATCCTTTCGGAATCCAGTGTCGGCGCCGGCGTGCGCCGAATTGAGGCCGTCACCGGCCGGGGTGTAGTGAAATTTCTTCAGGACGGTCTGGGCCATTTGGATCGGGCGGCTGCGTACTTGCGTACGGGCATTGACGATGTGGACCACAAAGTGCTTGCGCTCATGAATGAGAATGACGCGCAGCGCAAAGAGATCGAGCAGCTCAGACGCGAGCTCGCTCAGAGAGACCTGGAGCGGTTGCTCGCCCAGGTTCAGCATGTGAACGGGATCCCGGTACTTGCCGCCGAGGTGCAGGTCGCCAGTGCCGACACGCTGCGCGAAATGAGCGATTGGTTTAGGGACAAGATGGGCTCTGGCATTGTCGTCCTGGGCGCCGCGATCGACGGCAAACCCAATTTGATTGCCGCGGTCAGTCAGGATCTTGTGTCCAAGGGCTTCAATGCCGTCAACCTTATACGGCCGGTCGCGCAGGTTGTCGGCGGCGGCGGCGGTGGGCGCCCCACGTTGGCGCAGGCCGGTGGGCGCGATGCCACTCGCCTCGCCGAGGCGCTCCAACTTGTCCCCCAGCTCGTCGCCCGCGCTTGATTCATGCAGCAAATCATCCAACTTGACGCAGACGATGATCTCCCGAGCATTCGATCGCATCTCGACGCGGCCGAACTGAGCCATGTCGTCCTCGTCGTACCGCGTGGTACTCGTGCTCTCGAAAGCGACAGCGGTCTCCAGATGTTGCGACGTGCCGCCGAAGACACCGGCACGGAGGTAGCGCTCGTCACCCGCGACCTGGACGCGCGCGAGCGTGCGGCCCGCTATGGGTTCCCACTATTTGACTCTGTGGCCCAGGCACAAATGACGCGGTGGCGCATGGACGCGGTCGGAATCGAGGACAGTCCAGGGCCGCCGCCCCCCTCCTTATGGGCGAGTGCTGCAAACGTGCGCCTGCCCTCCGGAATGCGCCAAATAGTGACCCTGGTCGTCGTCGCCGTGGCGCTGACCTTTTGCCTCTGTCTTGCCGCCATCGCGTTTGTCCCCGCGGCAAATGTTCATATTGTCGCCGCCTCCGCTCCCCTCAGTGCCTCGATCGAGGTCGTCGCCGACCCGACGATTGCGCAAATGAATGCTACGACACGCTCCATTACGGCTCGGCGAATCACACGAGAAATCAGCGGCACCGCACAACTCAAGACGACGACCGAAAAGAGCGTTCCAAATGCTCCCTCGACCGGCACCGTCTTCTTTTCCAACTTGCGCGCCGAGCAGACTCTAATTCCCTTGGGCACAATCGTAAAAACGAGCGCTGGAATCCCGATTCGCTTTTCGACGACCGCAACGGCGACTTTGCCGGCGGGCATTAACAGCCGGGTTGAGGCCCCAATTCAGGCGCTCGATCCAGGCCCGGTCGGAAATGTCAAGGAACTGGCCATCAACCAGATTGAGGGGGCTCTGGCCATCTCGACTCGCGTGATCAACACCAAGCCCACGGTGAGCGGAAGCTTGAAACCTGTCAAGGTGGTGACGGAGGACGACCGGAAAAAGCTGCAGTCGCAGCTCCTCGATCAAATCAAGCGACAGGGTACGATTCTCTTGCAGCAGATGCTCAAGGACAACGAATTCCTTCCGGCGGATTCTGTCATCATCGACGCGAGCGATTCCATCTTTGATCATGCGACGGATGAGCCGGCCGATGTGCTTAATTTGCACATCAACGCCGTTGCCATTGGCCTGGCTGCAAGCACTGACGACGCCGACAGCCTCGCGCGGTCACTGCTTGAGAAGCAGCTCAAGCCCGGATACTCATTGCTGGACGACGGTCTGCGGATTCAATCACTGTCGGGCGGCAAGTACGAAGGCACGGCTTTCCGCTTTACGCTCGCTGCCTCAGGATATGGGACGCCTCAGGTGGACGCCGGCAGCCTCAGCCGAGACCTGCAGGGCAAGTCCGCGGAGGCGGCCGCCGCCTATATCACCGATACCATTCCAGTCGCGGAGCCTCCTGACATTCGCATCACCCCCGCCGGATGGAACCGAATGCCTTGGTTCAATTTCCGGATCGCGGTATTTGTGGAACCGCAACCGGTGCCCGCCAAATGAGGTATCTGGGTCTGGACGTAGGCGGACGCCGCATTGGGGTCGCCACAGGGGATTCGGCGGTGCGGCTCGCCACTCCCGTGGACGTGATCGTTCGTTCCTCGTTCGAAGGAGATGCCAAGGCGGTTGCCGCGTGGATCAAGCGTTACGGTGCGGAGCGACTCGTGATTGGACTGCCTCGGAATATGAACGGGACCGTCGGCCCGCAGGCTCGGGCGGCGCAGGCTTTTGGCGATCAGATCGGGCGGCTCCTTAACGTGCCGGTCATCTTTTGGGATGAGCGGCTTTCGACGGTCGAAGCAACTCGTCAGAAGCACGAGTCCGGCGCCAAGGGCAAAAAAGCGCGTCGCCATCTTGATGCGATTGCCGCGGCGGTCATTCTTCAAGACTTTATCGAGGACCAATTCAACTTTAAATACTGAGCGTGCATGCATCATGAAAACCAAGCTGTTTTCACTTGGCTGTGTTGTCTTGTCGGTCCTGGTTGTGGCCGGCGCTTTTGCCTTTCTCTATAATGCCCTTTCGATTCTGCCCAAGCGCTCGAGTTCCACTGCCTCTGGTAGTAGTGCTCTACCTCCTCCCTCCTCCCTGGGAGACTATGTCCTTTCGTTCTACCTTCAGTTCAGAGAAGCGGATTGGGCATCTCCTGCCGGGGATGATCCGACTCCGGTGATGTTTACAGTTGCCCCCGGTGAGCTCCCGGCAGATGTCGCCGCGCACCTTATCAGCCAGGGCTTGATCAAGGACAGCGATCTATTTGTCCAACTCGTCAAGTATCGTCATGTCGGAAGCAATATCCAGGCGGGCGACTATGTTTTGACGCGCACCATGACGATGAACGACATCGTCGATGCACTTCAGCACGGCCGCAATAGGACGGTGTCCATCATCATCCGACCTGGCTGGCGATCGGAACAGGTGGCCGCGTACATCCAGACTCTAGGTTTGGTTAATTTCAATCAAGACCTTTTTCTGCAAACGATCAAGAACGGACAGTACGACTATGGATTTTTGCGCGATCGGCCCAAAGGCGCGCTCCCGACCATGGAGGGCTTTCTCTTCCCCGATACCTACAATGTGCCCATCGATGCTACCAACGATGCTATTTTCACCTTGATCCTGGGTACCTTTGACGAGCGCGTGACGGACAAGCTGCGCCAGGAGGCGAGCGCTGCAAACCTGACTCTGTACGATGTCATCACGCTTGCCTCGATTGTCGAGCGCGAAGCGGTCGTCCCCAGCGAGCGTCCGACCATCGCAAGTGTCTATCTCAATCGTCTGAAGAAAAAGATGTACCTGGAAGCAGACCCGACCGTGCAGTATTCGTTGGGCTTTCAGCCCGCGACGGGGCAGTGGTGGAAGAGCGGGCTCACTTTGGATCAATATCACCAAATAAACTCGCCCTATAATACCTACTTGCACCCCGGCCTTCCCCCGGGACCGATTTGCAACCCGAGTCTCGCTTCTATTCAGGCCGTAGTCGAACCCGACCACACGGACTATTACTACTTTCTCGCCAAAGGTGACGGCAGCCACGTCTTCGCCAAGACGTACGAAGAGCACCAGCAGAACATGATCAAATACGGCTATACCAAATAAATGCTGGGATGAATCAATGCGGATTCTAATGCTTTCATGGGAGTATACTCCCCACATTGTGGGAGGGCTTGGCGCGCACGTGGTCGCGCTCGTTCCCGCGCTCGCGCGTGCGGGCGTCGAGGTGCATGTCGTCACTCCGCGCTGGGCCGGGGGTGAGCCGGATGAAAACGTCGTCTACCGCAAGACGCGGCGTGCCTCTCCTCCGACGAAGGTTGCATCGAACCCGGGCGCGTCTAATTCGCGCAGGCAAAAACCCCTAGCCACCGTTTACCGGGTCGACCCTCCCGTGGACCTTGCCGGCAGTTTCTTTGCAGATGTGCAAAAGACGAATGTGAACCTGGAAGAGCAAGCCGTCTTGTTGTTTGAAGAGTTCGGAGGCTTTGATCTTATTCACGCGCACGACTGGCTCGTGGAATTCGCGGCCGCATCGCTCAAACACCGTTTCAGGACTCCTCTTGTGGGAACTATCCATGCGACGGAACGAGGACGCGGTCACGGCGCTCTCGGCGGTGACGCTTCCCAGGCCATCGATCGCACTGAATGGGCGCTCACCTACGAGGCTTGGCGTGTCCTCTGCACAAGTCAATTCATGGCCGAGGAGGTCAAGTCCTACTTCCAGGTCCCATCGGACAAGATCGACGTCGTGGCGAATGGCGTCGACCGCGCGCCGTTCGATGCGCTCTCCAAAGCGGACCTTGCCGGTTTTCGCGCTC
>JAMDCU010000132.1 GCA_023489485.1 Chloroflexota bacterium | reverse complement strand
AAGCCTTGGAGGACCTCCGTTTTCCATTTATAGATTTGATTCGGGTGAACCTTGTGCTCGGCGGCAATCTGCGCGATGGTCTTCTCTTCTCTGAGCGCTTCTAGCACGATCTGGGCTTTCTCGGTGCCTGAATATCGCTTGCGCATGGATGCATTTTACACCTTATCTCAGCCCGTCTTCGTGTCCAGTTTTTGGGGTCCATTATAACTTTGGGTACACGGTGAAATCGAAAATCGAGACCACCTACCGTTTTCACGAGCCGCTCATCAGGGTGAGCAGCGGATTTATCCTTAAGAATCCGAACCAGGAGAAGAAAGAGCTCAGGGGAGCGGCAGCATTAGGAACGACTGAGTACAGAATTGTATATTCTGATGATGGGGACGATACCAACGCACTGAAACAAGTGCTCGATGAGCTCTTGGGGACGGTACGGGATATCGAGGAGAAAAAGATCCTCATCCTCGGCCGCTACAACTTTGATATCGACCGGATCAAGAACCAGGGCGGGGCGTTCCGAATCGACCGCCGCATGGACACTGTGGGCTACTCGGGGCGAACCGAAACGGGCGCGAGGAAAACGATCGAGGCGCAATACCTGACGGTCCATAAGGCCAAGGGCCTCGAAGGCGACATCCTTATCGTGCTCAACTGCAATGCTGGCAAATATGGCTTTCCTTCTCAAATGTCGGACGATCCCGTTCTGAATTTACTCCTCAGCAGGGCGGACCAGTATGAGAATGGGGAAGAGCGGCGGGTCTTTTACGCAGCGATGACGCGGGCGAAAGAAAGGCTCTACCTGATCGCTGAGCGCGCGTACAAGAGCAAGTTCATCCAGGAGCTCGAGTCCGACAAGGCCGATTCGTCCTTGAGGAAATGCCCACGCTGCAAGACGGCCGACCTGGTCAGGAAAACCGGAGTGACGAAGGGCAAGCCGTGGGCAATGTGGGCGTGGTCCAATTACCGTTTTGGTTGTGACTATAACGAATGGATCAACTAGAGAACTAAGTTCTAGGTCGGCCCACATCAAGAATCACAAGGCGTCCAATTTCAGCTGGGATGCCACAATCGGAACCCGATTGGGGTGCGCAGTACGGTCAGCATAGGACGGCGTAATGATTGTAGAGAAGCCAACTGTTCAGGCATGATAAGATTCGCCCGACAAGGAACACCTAGAACGCGAGAATGGAGATATCCTCCCATATGGCATTTACGGACGAAGCGCGATTGTTAATTCGTGAGATTGTTCCGAGATACCAGGAGCAAGCTGCGAATTATGTCGCCCGAACGCTAGCGCGGGACGAGATGGATGCCGAAATGGCCAGGGGGCAGATCCGATGGAAAACGCCGCTCGATGACGATAGCCGCGACATTATCCACGATAACGCTCTTGGTGACCTCGGCAGTATAGCCTTAGTTGGTAGTGCGGGTTCGGGAAAGAGCCAGATACTGGTGACCTCTTTCCTCACTGCGTGCGAACGTTTTTTGACTAGAGATGCCCAGCCGTTCCCGTTCTTTCTCGATCTGGGTACGCAACTAGCGACCGATTTGAACATCGAGATGGCCTTGGCGAGCTGGTCAAGGGGATTGTTTGCGAGGTCTCTCACCGAGAACCTGAATGGGGCAATTCTGTTCCTGGACAGCCTGGACGAGGCGTTACTGAAGACGAGGGACATGGCGTTCTACAATAACATGAGGTTCTTCCTTGACGCGCTCCCACCTCAGGTCAAAACGGTCGTCGCGTGCCGGCGTCCGTTCTGGTACCCCGAGCGCCTGAGGGGTTTGAAATGCGAGATAGTTGCCTACAACTGCGATTTCTTAGAACCGGAGGCGTACGAGCGACTGATTCCCCAAGGGGACGAACGCCGTCTGTTTCTGAGTGCCGCGCGTGACCTTGGTATTCGCAGTATGCTGGACTCTCCATTTTTCGGATTTGACCTTGCTCGGGCGTTTCTGCGCGGTGAGCCATTGCCGCCGAACCGTCTTTCATGGTTCGGGTCGCAGATCAACAGGCTACTGGCTGGCACCCCAGCAGATCAGGCCCACGCCGACTATGTTCCGGTTCAGAGACTAGTCGCCATCGGTCAGCAGCTCGCCTGCCTTGAGAGTTTTGCCAGCCCCGGTGCTTGGACAGCAGCAAATGCCCTAGAAGCTCTGAATGAGTCTTCGGTATTGCGCGAGAACCATCCTCCACAGTGGCTAGAACTCGACCTTCTCTTTCAACGCCCCCTTTTCAGGAAAACAGGCCAGACATTCTCGTTCTGCCATCAACTGTTCCGTGAGTACTTGGCAGCGTCTGCGATAAGCAACCTGCCATTGCGAAAGCAGCGGCAACTCCTTGAAGCTCCGCTAGGCAGGTCCCAACACCGTATCCTCTTGCAGCGCCGAGGAATCGCGATCGATCTAGCTGAAATGTCTCCAGCTTTCAGCTCCTTCTTGATCGAGAACGATCCACTGGTGGCGTTCATTTCTGAAACCACAGGCTTATCTCCGGAGGACGACGAGCGACTTACTCGGACCGTCATAGAGAACGGTATCGCTGAAAATCGCGCCCCGTGGTGGGAAGTGCCGCCGCGAGGTGATCGTCCGCAAGATTGGTTCTGGAGGCATCGTCCCCGAGATAAGGCGGCGTTCATCGGTGGCTATCTGCAACATCCGAACGAAATAGCTCGATTGTGGGGGACTGCGGCGATTGCGGCTTGGGGTGGCGTAGCGGAAGTGAATGCGAGGCTTATTGCGTTGGCGCACGACACGACACAGCACACCGAGATTCGCCGACAGGCCATTGAAGCGGTTGCTGGCTCAGGGGTCGTAGAAGACGTTCGACAGCTTTACGATCTCCTCGAGTCGGAGGATGACATTGTGCATGGTGCCGCATTGGATGCCTATCGTGTGACTGAGCATCCGGCGCCGAGAGATTTCATCGCTAAACTGATGACACCTCCGCACAATGAGCATCTCATCTGTATGCTGGAAATCGAACCGGAAATCTACGCCCTGAGTCTGGACATCGCCCAGTTGCCGGAGGCGTACGCTGAAACAGACCGCCGGTATAGCGACATCCGGGGGTTCATCGATCATCTGATGCGAGGACTCCTTCGGCGCTCTCGTGAGTTGAGTTATCGAGATATCCCAGCGACTCTCGTACTCAAGATCTGGCGAGGGGGCGCAGACTACGGCATAGACTACGATACGACGCTGAATGCTTTCCTCCAGGACAATTGGCCAGTTTTGGCTGCGGTTTGGCGTCTCATGCTCGAGCGATCGGCAAACCCGGACTATCGTGGAGAGCTGCTGTACGCAGAGCGTTGTTTCTTGGAACACTGCACGGACCAGCTTTTCGATGTCCTGCCACTGGAAGGCGAACTGACGCCGGAACAAAAGCGATTTGTTGAGGATACGGTGGCAGCCTATTTCTACAAGTCACCTTCCGCTGAGAGGCTGGCAGTGTTCCAGAACCGAGCGGGACCATACGCGTCTCGGCTGCGACTGCCGTTGCCAAGACCTCCGTCGGCGCCAAGCGACGCGCCCGATCAGATAGCCGGCATCCTGCAAAACGCGACGGGAACTTCATACCAGAGAACGATGAGAGTGCTGAGAGCTATCTGGTCATCGAGACCGCCGAATTCCGGGGAAGATTGGATCGGTTTCATCAGGGTGTTTCTTCAACAGGTTCCGGATCCACTGAGGCGTCAAGTCTTGGACCTTTTCGCGCAGTGCGTGGAAGAGACACATTACGAGCGATCGGTAGACGCCCAAGGACAGGTATCCTTAACCAATCCCCAAGCATCCGTGCCTTTCTGGGTTCTGCTTGATTTCGAGCACGAATGTCCTCTTGAAAAGAAAGTTGAGATTGTACTTTGCTACGGGTTCAGAGACGACGTTGGTCTGGACCGCATGGCCCATCTGTTGGATGGATTGGAACGAGCAGACCACGCACAATGGGAGCAGTGTTTGGCCTCACTTGCAGAGGTACATCGAGTATCTCCCCACCATTTTCTCAATTACTTGACCGAGCGGCATTTGGATTCCTACGTCCCCACGTGCCGGGAACAACTTCTGAACGGGACTTTCCGCGCGGGTGCGTATGACGCTTTGCTTCTGTATTGGGCAGCCCGGCGCCCTGCTGATTATGCAGAGGTGCTTCAAGCGAACTACAGACTCCGACAGGAACAACAGAATCGGGCAACACAGCCTGAGGCAGGGAGCATAGCGGAATCTGCCCTTGACCTTCCGACATGGAGCGATATGTTCCCCCTCCTTCTGCTCGTACGCGAAGACAACGACTGGGCATGGCAGGAGTTGCACGATAGAGTCAGGGCGGAGGATGTTCCAGTAAATGCCCACGACCTTTACGGTCCTTTCTACCGCGACATCCAATTCCCCCTAAAGCCAAGCAGACTGCCCATCCTCGCCGATTGGTATGCCCTTACGCGGAGAAATTCCACTGAAGACAAAGTCGAGGAGCTGGGGCAGCGGCTGCTCGAAGCCATCATACAAATCGATGGAGACCAGGCCGTTGCAGAATTGCGGAGGCTTGTGACCGAACGTGCCTTCCCCGGAGCCGAATGGCTGAGCCATTCAATAATGCGCATCCAGGACCGACAGCTACAGGCCGCCGAACAAGCGATGCCTCGCGGCGAATTGCTCGATTTTGTCAATCGAGAGCATCTCGGCGTCGTTCAGAACAGCCGGGACCTGTTCGAATGGACCTGCCAGGCCGTCGAGGAGATCAAAGAAGACATCGAGCTTCGCGCAGAGCAGGTGATTGGCTATTGGAATCATGACCCCCGCGGCCCATGGCATCCAAAAGAAGAAGTCCCCTGCCACAACGTCTTCTGGCCCATGCTCCGCGCCAAGTTGGAGCACCTACGCGTCATGGCTATCGATGAGAGGCGCATCGCTGCCAACAGTGCCGACTTCTGGGTTGAGAAGACTGTAGGTCAAGCAAATGCCCAGGTCGTCGTTGAGATGAAGACAGCGCGAGAGGGCTATGCTGAAGCCGAGCTAATCGATCCGATTCGGAGTCAACTGTGGGACAAGTACCTTAGGCCCACGGGCGCCCAGTACGGCATTTTCCTAGTTCTCTGGTTCAAGGATGCCAAACGTTATCCGTATCCGAGCAAATGGGAGACGCGACAGGAATACGAGCGAGCTCTTGAAGCGGCTCGATCCCAAATCGCAGCTGAATGCGACCTGAACCTCGCGTGCTATATCATCGACATGACCACGAAGCCGCGATTGCACTAGGGGTCTTATGACTGAATTGCCCAGGGGCTATGGTCGAAGGTATATGACCGCACACGAGTTCTCCTCGTTGTGTTCCGAATCGAATGTGCAGATCGATTCCTTCAACAAGGATCTCGAGCTCTTCGAAAAGGAACATATCTTGCTTCCTGTCGCGCGCGTCGTCAAACCCGCCGAATACGTCTCGCTGCGCAGGGGCTTGGACGAGCAAGGCGATACCTACGGCCAGCCGCTCCCCGGTTGGGATGATTTGGAACGACTCGTCTACAGCAAGGGTGTTCCCCAACCTAGTGACGAGGAAGCTCTCTGGCACCCATTCGATCAGGAATTCAAATACGAGAACCAGTTTCTTTCCCGCCCGCTAAAGGGAACGTTCCAGCCCTGGAAATTGTACTGGGAAGATGGCCAAGCGGTGGAGCACTATTACCACTACTGGCAGATTCATCAGGTCTACGCAGTGCTTGAGCGCTATCCGATCTTTGCCAAGTACAACTGGATCCTCCAAAACCTCACAGACAAAGTCCATGACCGCATGACGTACCTCATTCCTGAGGAGTCCGAGCCAGCCCTCACCATCGGCGGGAAGACCCTAGGCTACGATGCCCTCTCGTTCTACATTGAGGTCTATGGCAATGAGCGCTGGCGGACGTTCTCGCACGTCCCCGAAATCGAGGGTATCAAGCGGCTCAACGAAGCTCAATATGAGGAGTACCGGACGAGGCAGGAGGGCCACGCCAAGTCTGTGGCCGCGCGCTGGGGATTGAGCACAGACTATTTGATTGAATTCCTTTTGGAGTTGCTTGATCTTCGCGCCCATTACGAAGATTCCGAACGTGCGAAGCTAGCAGAGGGGCTAACGAGCGACCTAAGATACCTCTGGGTCATGATCGCGAACATCACAGGGCAATCCTTCGATGAGATCTCTGAGGTGCTTGGTCAGCGAGGACTAATCTGGCCCACCCGCTTCCGGGCGCTAGAAGAAGGCGCCCAGATCCAAGACTGCGTCAAGGACTATTTCAACCGCCTCCGGCAAAGTTATGCTGAGAAATTTCCTTCTAGCCCGTTCTCCGAACAAGATGCGAACGATCTACTACGATTTGTTCTCAGCCTAGACTTGGTGCTCCTGCCTCATGCCATATACGAACTGCACAAAACGCTGAATGACTCACGCCGACGTAGCGTCCTTTCACTCTATGTCGACATGAAGAATCTATCAACTTCCTTCGAGTATTTCGTCCGTGAAATCGCTGGCAAAAGCCTGGACGCCAATGCACACGCGAAGCGAAATCAGCCTCGCGGGAACACGCTCCGTCCTCTGGTGCGTTCATTGATGCAAGGACAAGAATGGTTGGCATTGTTCGAGTCTTCCGCAGAACTCGGCCGCGCCACTTCTCCGGACGGGTTTGTACAGAATATCGCCCACCTCCTCAGCGATCCAGTATTTTGCGCGTCCGAAGAAAACGAGGTGGCACGTCTCTTCCTGTTGGTGGAGAATGCAAGAAACGTGATGGTCCATTTTTACACCGTGGAGGACAGGCTCTTTGGTAGCTTACGAGGCGATCTCTTCACGGCCGTGATCCACGCCATGATGTATACTTGGCGATTTGCCAAGGGGAGAGGTTTGCTTGCAGATATCGAAAGATGAGCGCCGCAAGACATCGCCGCACACGGAGAATCATCGATGGGCACGCTACTGTCTTTTCTTGCTGGGCGAATACTAAATGCACTTCCAGTATTCCTTCTTAAGCGCCTCCTTCCTACAAAAGAGGTTGCGCACCAGATTGAACTCAGGCTCCGCTCTGAGAACGCTATCGTTGTCCAAAAGTCGGACGTGCCGAGCATCCGCATTTTCCTTGAGATAACGAACCTCAGCAGCTTGGAGTTGCGACTTGACCGTGTGCTCATTGAACTTTGGTTTGGCCAACCGACACTCGATATGACCATCATGCAGCGTCCCATTCTCCGGCCGCACTCGACGCTGACTGACCTCTTGGCGGTCCATTACCTCTCCTCTGTTCAGCAGCGCCAAATAGAGCAGTTCGAAGCAGTCCAACCCGGATTCGGGCAAATTCATATGTACATGCTAGCATACTTCGACTCGAAGGTCGGCCCCATAGAAGTCAAGAAGACAATTGAGCGGAATCGAATCTGACCGCCCAACAAAAGCTGATCGTGTCCGTTTTGTTAGCAAGTTTGCCTTACCGGTGCTGTGTCTGGATACGGTGGGCAGTTCCGTGAGAGCTCTTGATAGTCCCAGGGGGACCTGGGCACCTCTTGCTTCGCGCTTTTTTCTCTCAACGACCCGGCACCGCACCGACCCAAGGCCATCCACGGTCTTCCTCTGTCCTTTTTTCGGACATGTGTTACTACACTAGGTAGCCCAATAGTTCCGCCACGGTCAAGCGATGATCCCTCACGCCTGCCGCCACATGTGCACCGCACTGCCTGCGTCACAGGTCACTGAGTGGCAAACTGCACGAGCCGTGACACCGGCGATATATGACCTAGCAGAGCATCCCAATGCTATTCATCGTTCCGGAGCACGCTTGCCGAATCAGTATAGGCACACTCGTGTCGTGAGATATGCGGACTCCTGCTCACCATTCATGAGCAATACTTCCCCCTTCAAAGCAATCAGTGATAGAATGGATGATGAGGATTACCCCAATGACTGATGGACAAGACGGTGGAAGGTGGGCGCTGGCTGGGTTCCTGTACCAGCTGGTCGGGACACTCTCGGTTGCTGTTCCGATAGGCGCGGCCAGTAACGTCCCAATCACTGATCTCAAGAACATCGACCTTCTTCTCTCGATTCGTAACATGGGTACGCCCATACGTATTCACCCCGAGCAGCTTGGCCAAGATGCAGTTTTTACTAGCGGCGACGAGTGTGTCATTGCTCAGTTCAAGTATTCAGCGGATGCCAACAGCACAATTAGTCGCAATGAACTTAAAGAGATCATCAAGAAACTGAAATCTGCTGCTAGGCAAGCGAAGGCCCAAGGGCAGATAGTGACGGCTTGCTGCCTTGTTACGAACCGCAGATTCACTACTAGGGGGCGATCTTCTCAGAAGCTTTGGGATACGACGACGCAGCAGACTCACAGTTATGCATTTCGCTACAAGCTTGCTTCAACGGCGGAATGGGCCGAGAGATTAAGGTCATTTGCTCGCTCCTACGGTGCGATCGATAGCGAAATCGAAACACGCACGAACGAGCTGGTCGGATCGTTGATCAAGCAGATAGGTGAGACGCAAGGTGATGTGGTGGTGACCCTGGACGACTTTGTGCGTGTCTACACTGGCTCGCCCCACTCCCGACGCCTAACTATAGAGGTCACAGCGACTCTCAGTCGCCGGAGGATGGACCAGTTCAATCAGGGTATTTCCGCTATTCAGCACGGCAATATCTTGATCGAGCGGGATGTGTTCCAGCAAATTTCGCGTGCAAGCAAAGAGAGGGCCCTTATTGTTCTCTATGGCCCCGGCGGCTCTGGTAAATCGGTGGCTCTTCTTCAGATGATGAAAGAAGTACTCGATCAGCACTCAAGTTGTTGCACAATAGAATTCGCTCGGAATATTCCGAGCAATTGGGTTGTGGATGTAGTGGGAGAGTGGCGATCGCAATCAGGTGCAATCAATAATGATACTCCAGAAGTGGCAATACAACGATTGGTGAATGCGAATCCGAATCGTAAGCCCGTTCTGTGGCTAGGAATGGATGGGCTTGATGAGGGTATCGAACTGGTGGATCAGAAAATCTACGTCCAGAAACTGATTCGGTGGTTCTGGGATATGGAAACTCGCCTTCCGCAGGGCAGTCCACCCTTGGCTACCCTTATCGTGACATGCAGAAAGGAATCAGATTTCAAGAGGCTCATGGATTTCGGCCCCGGCTACTCGGGCAGTTATCCAGAGGCGATACGCGTTGCTGAATTCACCCCAGATGAACTGGAAATAGCAGAGAGAACAGTTTTCCCAGATTTCAAATTGCATCTCCCGAGTTTGGGGCAGTCGCCGAATTATGCCTCCCCAATGCCGCTCGGTTCATCAACCCCATATTCTGCAGTCACCTTGATCGATCCGGAGGCGGCGCGAGCGCTGAAGCATCCAGCTATGTGGCATGCACTAATGACTCTTGAAACTGGCGTGCAGCGTAAGGCGCTGATTGGCGAGGCAGAGGCGCTAAGAGATTGGGGGGGAAAGTTCGTCCAATGGTTCCAGCACAAAGCAAGACTCCACATTTCACAACCAGTGCTGGATACGCAGAGCCTTCTCAGAGTACTTGGCGTGATCGCGCAACATTGCGGCTCAGTCCAACCGCTTCGAATGGTTGACAACTGGATTAACCCGGCCACGCAGACGGGGATTGTTACCGGAGCTATTGCGGAGATGTTGTACAAAGAGGCCCTTTCCTCAGGCATGGTTGAGGAGGATGCAATTTCCTACTCGCGGTGGCGCCACCGTCCTGTCCTTGACTACTTACTGTCTCTTTCATAGGGGTATAGCGATGCCTGATACAGCGGACCATGATGCGCGATTGTCAGAGCATATCCGTGCTGCAAAGAATACCGACGAAATCCGGGCCATCCTGGGTGAATTGGGGAGCTTGCAGGACAGGGGTGAGCTCTCATTTCGAGAGCGCTGTGACATCCAAGTGTCGGCATTTGAAGCGGCCCAGCAACTGACCATCAATCAGCCAGACGTTGCCGAGTCTATCATTGTGGAGGACCTGCTTCCATTTTGCGTCATGGACAGTTCTGACGCGAATATTGCACTGCACCAGCACAGGGAAATTCTGGCCGATTGGCTATACCAGTATTCGGAAACAGGTGTAGGGAAGATCCGAAGGAGAGTGCTTGCAGCGTTGGTCGAGCGTCTTCGTGAGAACCCCACACTGGGAAGCTGTTGGACCGTATCGCACATTGGATATAGAGAGGATGCCGTCGTCGAAGCCCTGTGGGACGTCGTGAGCAGGCAAGATAATGAATTGGGTGACACGGCCCTCGCTACTCTATGCGAACTCGGTGTATCCTCCGAACAGCAGACAGCGATTCTTCTACAGCTTCAGGACCGCATTTCGAAAAGATACAGCCGAGCACTAACATCTGCAGTGGCTCATATGGGTGATCGGACAAGTGCTGATCTTGCTATTTCCCGATGGCTGGAGCCTCAAAGACAAGATTTCGATCCAATGGATATAAGCCTCGTGCTTGGCGCCCTTAGGGATACTCTCGATAGGCGAGACGAGGACTCCGACTTGCAGGATCATGTCTGGCGGCAGTTGATGATCTTGGTAAGGAAGAGACCTGAAGAGTTTCCGCACTATCTCTACTTGGGCCAAATAGCTACTGTCTGTAACAGTGCTCTCATGGTGCCCGGGATGATGGACCTGTTAGCACTCGAAATCCCGTCGAAACCAAATTCGGCATGGAGTCGGCGTCTCATTGAACTGAGGCTTAGAGAATCGGTGCGACCGAACCAACTTGAAGGATGGAAGAACGCAATTGTTCCTTCTGCCTTTGATCTGATACACGAAGACGCAACCCGCAATACTGGTACCGATCTGTTCGCCCGAACAGAGCAAATGTATGTGAAGGAGCAGGCTTGGGAGACGGCACTGCGCGCTGGCCATAAGGACGCATTGGCTTGGCTTGAAGATGCAATTGTTGTAGAAACGAGCCGATTTCTACAACAGGAGATCATTGATAGCGCGGCATGTCTTAGCATCCAACCCCTGCCACACTTCGCAAAGCAGTGGATCATTGAATCGTTTGATGAAACTCAGCCAGAAAAGGACTCGCGCGAGTTCACCCGCCGAATGGCAGCCGTGAGGTTGGCAAGGAGCAACGCCACTCGAGAAGCATTTGACTCATTACTACACTTTGGCATCAGATTCAAAGGCACAGTGTTGCAGGAATCCGCGGATGCCCTGACTGACGTTGCCACACATCTTGTGAGCATTGGCGACACAACTATTGTCCCAGAGCTCGTTCAAACACTGATGGCTAGCCCGATTAGTGGTCATCGGCTGGCCGCGGCGAATGCTCTTAATCGCATCGCGTCTCGAAACCAAGAGCTAGTCGCTCCGCATGCTCACGATCTGCTCGCCCTGCTTTTCGATGCCAAAAGAGATGCTTTTGAAGTCGGGAGCATCATCGGTACACTTGGGAAAATCAGCAATTGGCCAATTCCCGATGACGCTGTTCTGCTGCTAGAGAAGTGGTCGCTTGAGTCGGATCGGTGGCTCGGCGGTAACAGTCTTGAAACATTGGCGCGCCATCGCTTGTTGCCCGACCGCCCTTACCTGCTTACCAATGCTCTCGGATTGCAGCAAATTGGTGAAACTTGGGACCTGATACCTAATGCCTCCCGGCCCGAATGGGCCGCGTACATCATTGGCTTGCTCTATCATTATGATTCTGCCAAGTTCTCGCCGGCGATTTCATCGTTGCTAGCGCTGCCCGATTTAGGATCTGCAGTGCAGACGATGGCGTGGCTGGTAAGGCAGGGGGACAGTGATGATCCCCGCCAGCTTCCGGCCAACATAAGGGATTCCCTGCTTGGAAGGATTCGCAATCGGCAGTCTAGCTCATATGCCGAGACCGACATCTTCGCAGTCTTGGCCCAAGTCGCCCCTCAAGCGCTCGTTACGGAACCATGGGAAGATATCTGGAATCAATGGATGCCAGATTCTCGCGTCGCAATTGCTGATGCCTTGGGAACAATTGCCCTCGCGCCCAACGAACGGAAACTCGTAGTTCACAAGCTGCAGATACTTTGTGGCGACGGACAATACGCCGTGCGTCGTGCTGCTTATCGGAGCTTCGCAAAGCAGGGAAGGGAGTCGCTTTACAGCCTCTGCTTGGCGTGGTCGGGAGCACCAAGCACGGAACTTCGAAAGAGGGCTGCCGAAGCGACTGGCTGGTTGTTGGCTGATGATGCCGGGACCGATGTGTCCAAGCGGATGAATGAGTCACTAGCCATTGACCCTGAAGTCTCTGTCCGTGAAACCGCGCGGCGAAGTTGGGAAGAGCGGCGAAAAAGGTCCTGGGCAGACAAGTATCTATCGCTTATTACCAGGACCGAAGCGTGGACGAACGAGCAAGTATTGTCCATGTGGCGCTACGCCGATGCGATGAGTCAAATCGGTGATGACTCGTGTATACAAGCACTCAGCGACTACCTGCACAGAGGATCATTCCCCCTCCATGTGTCATACTGGTTACAACAGACGGTTAGGCAAATGAGCAAGAACTGGCGCGAGACTACCCGGAAATGGCCGAACCCTTGGATGGCCTGGGAAGGATCCGTTGAGGAAGGGGAAGGCCGCCTCAGCAGCCAAAATGGGACGATCCTAGAAGTTACCTACTCAGCGTGGCACCAGCCTGCGTCCGACTTGCTCGAGAAAACATCGTGGGGTGGCTCCGTGCGGGCAACTTCGATCCCGATACCCGCGGGCAGCGGGCTCATTGAGTTGAGCGACGGGCGAAAAGGACGCATCCTAGTGACGTCCTCTACAGTCACAACCTCCACAACAGGTATGGCCACATTCGTTGGGGTTGGGCCGTATCCGAACAAAGACAGCTATTGATTAAGAGTGCCGAGGTGACAAGAGAATAGACGCTCCCCCCATCTGATATTGGAGCGGTGGTCACTCGATCGGCTCGCCTGCGACGAATGCCGAATGCTGTGCCTAAAACCATCTACACTGTCCACACTTGCACGTTCTCAAGGGCTCCCGAGCGCAACACGCACCGCAAACGGAAGCGCACATTGTGTGTATCCCTGTCCGCGGGGACACACAGGAGATCCTGTCAGGAAATGCACTGATTTACTAGTCTAGACGGAGCGCTCATAACTCCTTGCGTTTGGCCTTCGTGGCCCATGCCGTGAAGCTGTCCCTATCTTCCATCTTGGAATGACAAGCCCGCGTGCGATTCTTTGCAAGCGGGCTTGTCATTCCAGTAGGTGTTGAGCAGCTAACGTGAGCGCATGGGCTGACTGACACCTCCCGTAATGGCGACAAGGGTGTCCGCCTGCATTGCTCATGGAGTCACTTCTTCGAGTAAGCAAGATACTTGCTTACAACGCAGGCATCCGGATGTCAACAGTCATTAGATGAACTAGTTGATAATGCTGCCGGTGGGATGAGCAGTTTGAAGGTGGCTAGCAGGGATGGATGCCTCTCGTACCCCGGTAATCACCTGTTAACCTCCGAGCATCTGGAATACATGAAAGATTCCCGTCGGCAATCGAAATAGGCGTCGTATGTCTGACTCGAGAGCTACAAGAATGTCGACCGAAATTTCCCCAGCGGGTATTCCAAGCCTCTAGCCCCCGCAAGCGGCAACCTCTGTTCAAACAAGGTTGTTGTTTTGCTTTTGATAGGGAGAACGTCAATCGGTTATTTAGTGACAGGTTGAGTAATGTGCTGCACTAGCTTCGTTGGCGGCGTGGCGACCAAGATCACGAGTGAAAAGTTGCCGCTAAGCATCCGACGCCCGTCGCTCCCACTCTGGTAACAAAAGAGTAGTCTGTGACCTGTCCCGACTACTCTTTTCGTCTCAAGTCTCCTGGTCGCGTCTGCGAACCTCTATTGCACCTTCGCTGGCAAGACTCGGTGCCTTGGTGCCCGAATCCACAATCACCATTGCTGCCTGTCGATCGCACCCCGCCGCCCCAGACATAGATGAGAGCTTAACCATCCGGCCAATGCAAGTATTAGCGTAAGGTCTGTTCTCTGCTTGGCGCGGCTCACCAGAATGCCTCGGTGCTGAGAGGCGGCTTGCGGAATGGTGCGACGTGTTCACGGAACACGCACTAATACGCGTAGGGCTGAACTTTATCAACCGACACGCGCCATTGATGTGTTTGACTCTGGAATGCACAGACGCTACAATGTATGTAGCAGTTTTCTTCCCGTCTGGCTCAAACAGGTGACGATTGCCTCCCGTGCTCTCGTTGCGGCAGGCTCTTGCTTTTACGTGATCGAAAGCACCCCGAGCCCGGTGCTATTCGCTACCGAAGGTGAAGACTCGGTGAAGCATGTGAGTTCGTTGACCGTTTGGTTCGGTGTCCTGTGGCTGCTCTTTTCACCCGCAAGGGCGTGTTTTCCGATTGCCCCGCCCACACCCACTCCCGCTGCTAGCGGACATCTCATCATCGGCGGTTCCGGGTCCGCCTATCCTCTGCTTGCCGCTCTGACGCGTGCATTCACAGATCGCAATCCCCTGGTACAAGTTACGTTCGATACAAGCAGTCAGACCTCGTCAGGGATCAAGGCTGTTGCAGCGGGGACCTACGATGTCGGCGCCATCGCTCGACCGCTTGCCGAGTCGGAACGCCTTCCCAAATTGCGGGAGGTTTGGATTGCGCGCGACGCAGTCGTCATTGCCGTTCATTCCAAAGCAAAGATTGAAGAGTTGTCCAAAAGCCAGGTCCAAGCGATCTACCGAGGCGATGTGCGCTCGTGGGCTGAGCTGGGCGGGAGCGACAGCGAGATCATTGTACTCGATCGCGCGGAGGGAGAAACTGCCAAGATCGCCATGCGCCAGTTCGTTTTGGGAGCCGATTTGTCGGTCACCGCGCGCGCAACTTTGCTGCCCACCGAGCAGGATATGTTCGAAGCCGTGGCGAATGTACCCGACACCATCGGCTATTTCTCGATGAGTTACATTTTGTCGAACGGCAAAGTGCACCCAGTTCGCCTGGACGGAGTCCAGCCAACCCTGGAGACACTTGCCTCCGGCGCCTACCTGGTAGTGCGACCGATTGGCATCGTGGTCCGTGAGGACCGAGCCGGCGCTTTTCCTTTGCGCGAGTTTCTCGCCTTCCTGGGGTCGAGTGATGCTGCCGCCCAGTTGAGAAAAGCAGGAGTGGTCCCGGAGGTCAAGCCATGATCCGAGAGCGAACGACGGGATCTCGTGCGACTCTCGGGCTGCAGCGGCGCCTCATTGGCGGCTTTGCGGTCTTGATTGTCCTCTATGTCTTGGCAGACCTGCTTGTGGTCGGCACCCTGATGCGGGACCGAATGCGTCAGGGGGTGGACACCGAACTGCGACGCCATGCCGTTGTGCTCCAAGCCGCCTTGCAGCAAGAAGAGAAAGACCTTGGCGACGACGCGACCATGGCTGCCAACTTGCACGGGATGGAGGAGGCACTCAGCTCCCGAAATACTGCCGAGCTCAAGCGGCTGCTTATTCCGATAATCGTCTCAAAGGAACTCACCTGCGCCTATGTGGTTTACGAAGACCGCAGCGTTGCACTATTGATTGGAGATCCGATGACAAATGAGCGTCGCCTCGCGTCTTCCCGCATTGTTGAACGGGGCTTTGATTTTCTCTCGACGACTGCAATGCTCGAGTACGACGGAACACTCTGGGCCGGCGCTTCCTCGGCGCATCGAGGTACCAACGGGCGACCCGAGGCGCTCATCGTCGTGGGCAAGCGCCTGGATTCGGACTATGTCCAAAGCTTGTCTGACCTTACGGGATTCCCGGTTGCTTTCAGCTGGGGAAATGGCATTGCCTACTCTCTGAATCCGGCTCCGGCAGAGCTATCTCCCGCGCAGCTCCACGCATTCCGTACCAAGCAAGCCGAGTATCGCAATGGAGCGTTCGCCTTTGGGCAAATGAACATAGGCAACCTCCCGTATCGCATGCTCGGGTTCAATTTTTCATCGCGTAACGGGCGCCCGCTCGTCGGTTATCTCTTCCAACCAATGACTCCATTCGACGATTCCCTGCGCATGGCTTTCGCCGGAGTGGTGGGAGTGGGCGCCGTGTTGGCGCTCCTCGGCATGGCGCTCGCTTCCTTGTACATACGGAGCGTCGCGCGCCCTCTGGCGCGCCTGGAACAGGCCGCGCAGGCAATCGCTCAGGGCAAGCTGGACGAGCCGGTCCGCGCAGACGCCGATGGCGTGCTTGGGCAATTGCCGCACGTGTTCGAAGACATGCGCGTGCGCCTCCAGGACATGATGAGGCGGCAAAAAGAGTGGAATCGAGATCTGGAGATAGAAGTCCAGGCCAAGACTGAGGAACTGTCACGGATGCACCAATCACGCGCTCAATTGTTGAGGCAAACAATAACCGCCCAGGAGGAAGAGCGGCGCCGCATTGCGCGGGAGCTTCATGATGAGACTAGCCAGGCCTTGACCGGTCTACAGATTCATCTTGCTACAGCCGAAATGGATTTGACCGGTGAAACAAAGGAATGGATCGCGGAGGCGAAGCGACGAACGGTCGGAATCCTCCGCGAGATAAATCGGCTGGTCCTCGATCTGCGGCCCACGCTGCTGGATGATTATGGACTCGGGTCTGCGCTGTCTTGGTATGCCTCCAGCCGCTTTGAAAATTCGGGCACCAACGTGCAAGTTGCCGGGGACTCGCGCGACGCACGGCTTTCCCCCACGGCTGAAACGGCGTTGTTCCGTGTCGGACAGGAGGCAATTTCCAATGCCGCACAACACGCCGGCGCCAAGAACCTATGCGTTTCTTTAACCGTGGAGGAAAAAGATCAAGAGCCGATGGCGACCCTCGTCATCGAGGATGACGGTTGCGGCTTTGACGCAAAAGCTGAACCGCGATCGCATGGAGGCAGGCCGCGCTTGGGGCTCTTGGGTATGCAGGAGCGTGTCCAGCTTGTGGGAGGATCACTGGAAATTCGTTCCGCTCCAGGTCAGGGCACTCAAGTCATTGCGCGAGTGCCCCTGTCGACCGCCGTTGAGGAGAAAGCGAACCTATGAGTGCCATTCGGATTTTACTGGTCGACGATCACGCCGTATTGCGAGCCGGGCTGCGTGCACTTCTCTCCCGGTTTGCCGATCTTCAAGTCGTCGGAGAAGCAGGCGATGGCGCCGAAGCATTGGCGCGTGTCAATGAATTGAAACCGGATGTCGTCGTAATGGACATCGCCATGCCCGGAACCAACGGGCTTGTGGCAACACGACAGATCCTGCACGTCCATCCGCAAACCAAGATTCTGATCCTCTCCCAATACGACAATAAAGAATACGTGCTCCCACTCCTCAAGATGGGAGCTGCCAGTTACGTCCTCAAGCAGTCAGTCGACACCGACCTTGTCAACGCCATCTACGCCGTGGCGCGCGGCGAGTCCTCGCTCGGACCCCCGGTCGCCAAGATCGTGCTGGACGCCTATCTGCATGAGAGCAGCGCGAATCCCGAGGATCCTTATCAGAGCTTGACGGAGCGGGAGCGAGAGGTGCTGATTCTCGTGGCGCAAGGGACCACAACCGCGCAGATCGCGGCGCAGCTAAACATCAGCCCAAACACCGTCAACGTGCACCGCGCGAATCTCATGCAAAAACTCGATCTCCACAATGTCGCCGAAATGGCCGCTTATGCCATACGGCACGGGCTGATTGCCAATCCACCATTGGGGAACTGACCTACAGAGGAACCTTCCACCGTCGCAAGTCCAAGTGACTTGCCAGAGCGCCTGTCTCATAACCAAAACAGGCGCTGTTTTTTTGCCCTTTCCGGGGCTGTCCCGATTCATATTGTGACGAGTATCACAACTAATGACTAATCCGCATACACACTAGTAACAATTCGGCTCTGCAATCGTGTCGCGAGCTATTGTCAACCGCCCATATCGTTTGTTACAATTGTCCCAAATAATACGTAATCATGTTCTGCGGACGCATTGAACTTCAGCCTTCCCACGTGGGGGATTTGGACGCCTTGGGCTGGAGGGAGCAAGTGGCGTAACCGGCCGCACGCTTTTTTCCTGCCGATTTTGTGTTTTTGGTAGACGTCGCGTCGGTCTGTTTACGCTCTCTCCGTTCGCTGACCCAATGGGGGATTTGTGGCACCAATTCGCGTCCTCATCGTGAGCAATTATGCGCTCGTGACTGTCGACTTTAAGGACATTATCGAGAACGCGGGCAACGCTCAAGTCGTTGGCGAGAGCTCGGTGAGCAGCGCAGCGATCGACGTGATCCGGAGGCTTGGTCCGGACGTTGTGCTCGTCGATGTGTCCGCGAACGACGCCAAGGTCCTGGCATTGTTCAAACGCATCCCGGAGGAAATTCCTCGGACGAAGGTAATCGTCGTCTCCGATAAAGACAACGATGCGTTTGCGCTCCAGGTCCTGCGGTTGGGTGTCCGCGCGTATCTCACCCACCGCGAAGCGATACAAGAGCTGCCGCGTGCGATCGAGGCGGTGGTGCAGGGCCAAGTCTATCTCAGCCCGTCCGCGGGCGGCGCGCTCGTCGAAGGCTATCGCACCAAAGCGCGTGCGCGCAGCAATGCCGCGCGCGAGCAGATCTGATTCTCCATTCCTAAAGGTTTCACATGAGAGTAGCCGTCAAGTTACGTTTTCAAAAAGACGATCTTCCTTTCTGGCTTTTGGGCGCGCTGATCCTCCTTTCCGCCGTCGGGTTCGGCGTCTATTACTATTACGACCGGTACGTTCATCCCGACGAGACGATCCTGGACCGGCAAGCGCGCCAGTTTGAATCGATGGTGGAAAAGAATCCGCAGAATGCGGACCTACGCGTCGCGACCGCGGGTTACTATTTCGACGGAGGCTTGATCGACCAGGCGCTCGCGCAGTGCCAGGAAGCTCTCAAGATCAATCCCGATCATCAAGGCGCGCTCTTGCTCCTCGGCATGATCCTGCAGAAAAAGGGCGACAAGGATGCCGCCCTCTCTTACTATATGCGGATCGTCGATCTCAACAAAGACAACCCCATGGCTAAGATCGACAAGCAACTTGAAGCCGTGTATTACCAGCTGGGGACGATCTATAACGAACAGTCGCGGTATGCCGACGCGGTGGACAGTCTCCAAAACGCGTTGCAGATCGATAGCACGGACTCGGATGCCTACCTAGAACTCGGCTTGGCATATCAGAGACAAAACGATCACGCGGCGGCATTGAGAGCGTTTGAGCAGGCCGTCCGTTTTGTCCCGGACTTTGCCGAAGCCTATCAAGGGATGGTCTCTAGCTATCAGGCAACCGGCAAAACCCCGGAGATGAATTATGCGCGCGCGATGGTGCTCTTGACGCAGAACCAACCTGCGGACGCGGCAAAGCAGCTCGAATCCGTCGTGGCACAGAACCCCGAGTTCATACCGGCTTATCTCGGGTTGGGTCTCGCATACGAGAAACTGGGAAGACGCGAGCAGGCGAGTATCGCGTTACAGCGCTACCTCAAGGCAAATCCCAATGACGTCGCGGCCAACCAAGCCTTGGGCAGACTGAACAAGGGGAATTGACATGACGTTGGGACCGACGACGGCGCCGGAAACCATGACCGGACCACAAGAACCAAAGAAAAAAGAATACCGCGGGCGAAAACGCTGGCTACTGCTATTAATGCTGTTGCTCTTGCTCATGTGCACCTGCGTGCTTTGGGGATATTACCTGACAACACGCCAATCGATCACCAAAGTAATCCCGCCCGCCCAGCAGGTCATTGCCAAGGCGCTTCGCCCGCATTATCTCTTTTCGATTTATGGCTTGAATGAACCGGTGGGCGTGGCGGTGACTCAGGCTGGCGATCGTATCTATGTCGCCGAGTCCACCGGTGACCGTCTGGTCAAGATCTTTGATCGCGACGGCAAGCCCTTGGCGACGTTCGCGCCACCCAATTCCCGGTCCGCCGGACGCGCACCTCTCTACATCGCACTAGATAGCGCAGGGCAGGCGTATGTATCGGATCGCATCCGGCATTCTGTGGACATCTACGACGCCGGCGGAAACTATCAGAGGAGCCTCAAAAACCCACTGGCCGAAAGTTGGTCTCCACTCGGTTTGCACTTTATCGGCGAATACCTCATTCTCACGGACGTATCGGACAAGAAACATCGAGTGGTTCGGCTCAGCAAGGACGGCGGCATCACATTCTTGTTCGGCCATGAAGGCACTAGTGGCGCTCCGGATGAGCTTTGGTTTCCCAACTCGGCGGTCGAAGATGCGCGCGGGCGCGTCTACGTGAGCGACAGCAACAACGGTCGCATCCAGGTCCTCGACGCCGCCGGGAACTGGTTGTACACAATTCCAGGGTTCAGCCTACCACGGGGACTGGCGCTCGATGCTGACCAGCGTTTGTACATCGTGGACACGGTCGGGCAAACCGTCAAAGTCTTTGACGCCACAAAGGAGCAAGCCGAGCCGTTGTTCAATTTCGGCGTTGAGGGTGTCGGCGACGGCGAGTTTAGTTACCCGAATGATATTGCGTTGGACACTACCGACCGGTTGTACATCGCGGACCGCGCCAACAACCGAGTGCAGGTCTGGGTATACTGAGAGATCGGATCTAGTATTCGAGGTTGCGTATCAGAATCTGTGCGTTCATGAGCGGGACGGAACGATTTGCGTCTCCAATGACGAGGGAGAGACGCCGAATCGGTTGGAGCGCGCTGGCATCGGCGCTCTTTCTCCTGGTAGCCACGGGGTGCAGCCCTGGGCTGGGCATGCGCCCCGCGCTCCCAACGGCGATTCCGGGTGGAGTGACGGTTTCGACTGTGCGCGCGGACCAAGTGATGGTGGTGGCTCCGGGTCCCACTTCGACACCCGCGCCCTGGGCGACGCCGCTGCCGCCAATGCCCGGTCCGACGCCGCCGGGCATTCCGCACGATCTGGTGGCTAAAGATGATTGTCTGTATTGTCACAAGACGAGAGCATCCTTTGGAGTTCCGCCATCGCACGCGAGGAGAACGAGCGCAACCTGTCGCGGATGCCACGCGTTGGATCCGAGCGCGCCGCAACCTGTGCCCAGCGCGATTCCTCACGCCATTGCGGGGCGAGAGAGCTGCCTTACGTGTCACTTGCAAGGAATCAACGGCGCGAGTCCGGTGCCGGGCAATCACGCCACACGCACGAACGATGCTTGCCGCAATTGTCATGCGGTGAAGGGCAATATCGCCAAGCCACCGGCGACAGTTCAGCCCCAGAAGACCCAGAGCGGAAGCGTGCCGAAAAAATAGTCGTGGCGACCATTCCCTTGAAGCGCGAATGGTCGCCTGCGATAGATTGCAAAGACCTATGGGGGTCCAAAACGCGTGAGGGTTGCGCGGCTGCGCGTGCCTGGGAGTGACGAGCGCTCCGAGATTAGGTGAAGAGGAGGTGAGGGTCCGCCGAGAAAAGACTAGATTGCAAGGCATCGTTTGCTCTACCACTGGGAGGAAATGACTATGAAACATCGTTGGATCATCGTGCTGGCTCTCGTGCTCACCCTCGTCGCGGTCTGGGCCATGGCGACCCCCTGGGGGACACCACCCACAGCCCTTGCAGACAATGGACCCCATGGCGGCTACACCAACACCACTGACGCATGCTCGGGCTGTCACCGGACGCACACGGCTGTCGGTCCACATCTCCTGAAATCAACTTCGTCATATGCCCTGTGCATCTCGTGTCACAACGGCGCGGGTGCAAACACCGACGTGGTGGATGGTCTCTGGCAAGGGACAGCCGGTCTCAGTTTGAAAGGCGGCGGCTTTACGTATGCGACGATGAACGTGGGGTTCACTGGCGCGGTCTCAACCACAACCTCATCACAGCACAAGGTTATCGGCATGAGCGGGTACACCAATGACACGGTGTGGGGCATTGGGGCGATCGGCTCAGGCGCCGGCTCGATGTTGGCCCTGGAATGCATCACCTGCCATGACCCACACGGCAAAGCCGGAACAGGTGGTGTGGCAACATACCGCATCCTGAGGGCTTCGCCGCCGGTCGCCGGCATAGGCCCAGCCATCACGGTACCGGACGTCACTGCCAAGAACTATGTGATTACTGGCACGGTCAACGCCTACACTACAACGGTGGGCGCGTACTATGGCGTCCAGTACCCAACCGGCAACGACACAGACACCAACAACAGCAACATCACGACCATCTCGAGCTGGTGCGCCACTTGCCACACACGCATCCATGTATCGACCGCTGGCAGCGGCGGGACCAACTCAGGGGACGCGTTCTACGGGTATCGGCACAACACCGGTGGCTCGAATGTAAGCAATGTCTACACCAACGGTGCTCCGGCGTGCTTCACCTGCCACGTCGTGCACGGCACCACTGCATCGATGGGCACAAACTCGAGCACTGTGCCAGAACCCGGAACGGCGGAAGGTGGCGGCACTTATCTCGACAGTTCGCTACTCCGCGTCAACAACCGCGGCGCGTGCGAGATCTGCCACAACAAGTAATATGAACGAGCAGAGGAATCCGTGGAGAGCGGTTTGCACTCTCTTCGTTCCCTCGCCTCTCCACGGGTTCCATCTGACGCGTATTCTCGAACAAGCGCTACAGGAATCTCAGCGTGGGTGATGCCTGCCACGCCAAATGACTAGACGATGATGGCGTCGTCCCCTCACTCTAATCAACACGGTTCAACGGGGAATGGGTATGCGGCAGTGGACCTTGCGTAATGCAGTGTTTGGAATCATCTTGCAGTAATTCCTCTATCATTCTTATTGAGGACCGGAGTCGTTTCTGCCAACAACGGACCGCACGGCAACTATTCGCCGACCACCGACAAGTGCGCGGGCTGCCATCGCACTCACACCGCTACCCAGGGTAACCTGCTGAAAGGCAACACTATCGCTGATCTCTGTTTTTCGTGCCACGGCTCCGGCGGTCCCGGCGCCAACACGAACGTTGTAGACGGTCGCCTTGAACCGTCCGGCATGCCTCTGAACGGCGGCGGGTTTGTGAACTTTCAAGGCAGCCCCACTACTTCTCGTCACACCTATGATGGATCGCAACATCCGGCGTGGGGTTCGGACACGCCCTGGTCGAGTTACAGTGGCTGTCAAGGCTGTCATGGTCCGTGGTACCAACAGTGGCCCGGCGCACCGACTTTTTACCCGGGTCCCGGCAACCAGCCCGGTCAAATGGCAGGCGCTGGCAACGTGCAGATGCCCGTCACCTGCGTCAGTTGCCACGATGCGCACGGCGCGCGGAGCTATCGGCTTTTGACCAATCGGGTGATGGCCGACGTGATCGAGTACCAGGATCCGACGTTGCCTGGCTATGTTCAGGTGGTGTCGAACGAGGTCGGCGGATTGAACCCGGATCAAACGGGGTATGTCCCGAACTATACCGAGCGGCGCTACCGAGATGGCATTACCTCCTGGTGTGCCAGCTGCCATTATCTTTATCAACAAAGACAATCCGACCCGGCGGTGCCTTTTGACGCTGCAGATGGACTGGGCGCTCAGATTCGTTACCGTCATAGTATTACGGTAACTCTCTCATCCCAGGGATTGACCACGTCGCTGCCCCTACAGCAACCTTCCGGCTATTCGGTCACGCAACAGCCCACCGACAAGGTGGCTTGCATTACGTGCCATTACGCTCACGGATCGAACGTACGCATGATCGGTTACGCTGCCAACGTCGCGCCCACGAACGATTCCGCGCTCTTGCGGATGGACAATCGCGGTGTGTGCGAGGACTGCCACAAGAAATAATCTCTCGTGAACACGACAGGACGGGTGAAAATGAATCAACGCGCGGTGCTTCCACAGATTTTGTTCTTGCTTGGCACGTTGGTAATTGCGGCGGTGGTCTTGAGCGGCTGCGGTCTCCTGCCTGGGCCCGCGACTCCGACCCCGACGGCGCTGCCATCGCCCATACCCACACAGCCGCCCCCTCCTCCAGCAACCGCCACCGCGACGCTGCCCGCCCAAGTCGGTCCCAAGGTCCCGCACCCGACGGAAGGGCGTGAGGACTGTCTTGCTTGCCACCTTTCGATGTGGCCCGTTCCTGCATCCCACCAGGACAGAACGAACAGGACCTGCCAGACCTGCCATATTTCGCAGACGGCGAACCCGCCAGCCATCGCGCACCGCGTTCAAGGTCGGGATGCGTGCGTGACCTGCCACTCAGACGCCCTCGCGCCCCTGCCCGCCGACCACTCGGGCCGCTCGGAAAAGACCTGCCGGATGTGCCACACTTCTGTCGTCGACAAGATCCCGGCAGTGGCGCACGACACGCAAACGAAGGCGACGTGCACGGCGTGTCACGCATCCGGCTCGATATCTCCATTGCCCGCCTCACACCAGGGTCGAACCGACAAGATGTGCACGATCTGCCACGAGTCCGCGCTCGCCGTACCGCAGATTGCTCACAAGGTCGCAGGGCATGAGGCGTGCGCCACTTGTCACGGCGACAAAAAGATGGCGGAATTGCCTGCCTCGCACAAAGACCGCACCGAGAATATGTGTCAGATTTGCCACACCCCGTCGAATGTCGCCGTGCCCGCGATCGCGCACAGCACGGGCGGTAAGACGGCATGCACCGGTTGCCATTCGGGCACTAAGGTGGTCGCGCTGCCGGCGAGCCATGCCAATCGCGGCGACGGAACCTGCCTGGCGTGTCATGAGCCTGCCGCGACGCCTCCACCCGCGCTGGCGCACAAGCTCGCTGGAAAGGAGGCCTGCAGCACGTGCCACGGTCCCAAAGGCGTCATCGCGCTGCCGGCGAGCCATGCCAATCGAACGGAGCCAATGTGCGTCATGTGCCATGAAAGTTCGGTGCAGGTCCCCGAAGCGCCGCACACCGTGTCGGACAAACCGACGTGCACCGGCTGCCACTCGGCCAAGCTGCTCAAAGCGCTTCCCGCAAGCCATGCCAAGCGCACCGACGCGATGTGTGTCTTGTGCCACGACGCCGCCAAAGCTCAGCCCGGCACAATCCCGCACACCCTGGACGGGCGGCAAGACTGCATGATGTGCCATGTTCCGCAAACGGCTACAAAAAAGTGACTTGACGCTGACACTGGACGCGGCATGGGGCTCGCGCCACATCCAGTGTCGTTATCAGACGGTCTAGGATCTGCCAAGCGATTTCCGCTTGGCGCTGTTGGAGATGTGTTGGAAAATCGTGAATCGAGGAAGAGACGTCGCAAGCCAATCGTGGTCCCACATGTGGGCATGGGTATGGAGAGGAATCATCTTTTTGGGCGTGCTCGCGATACTGACATTCGCCAGAGTCGGTACGGACCTGTTGGAGTTGGCACCAACCGAGCAGGTCCTTTCCGAACCGGCGATTGTTTATGTGACCGCGACTCCCAAGCCAACAATTACCCTAGGCCCGCCGCCGGTATTGACCAATACACAACTTGGGCCGACGATAGCGCCGGCGACGAATGCCCAACCCGCCGCAACGCCGCCGCGTTTACCGCTCGCTTCACCGGTGCCGCTCGGTGCAACTGCAATCGCCAAACCGAGCGCGCATCCGCAAATCGAGGCGTCTCAGGCATGCGGCGACTGCCACACCCAATTTCAACGAGCACCCGCGAGTGGAGGGCACTATCCACCGAACCAGTGATAAGACAAAGACCAGAGCTCGAACGTTGTTACCGAGATGAATCATCGTTCTAGGTTTTACCGCCTATTAGTGCAAATTGCGCTTTTCATCGTCCTCTTCACGAGCCTGCACCTCCTGGCGCCGTGGTCCGAGGGCGCGCCGAATACGGCGATACTTACCGCGACGTCGACTGCTACTGCCACGCTGACTGCGACCAAGGCGCCCTCGCCGACATGGACCGCGTCGCCAACTCCGACGCGCACGAATACGCCCACGGCGACACGGACCTCGACATCGGTACCGAGTCCCGTTCCGCCATCGGCAACGAAAACGGTTCTGCACCTCGCACCTGCTACACCCAGCTTTACCCCAACCCGGACGCCGACCTTCACGCCCGCGCCGACTCAAAGGCCGACACCCACGTCTACACCGACGGCAACTCCGGAGCCAACTCTTCCGCTTAGCCCGACGGCGACGCGCACGCCTACCAGCACTCCGACGATCCTCCCTACGGCAACGGCAACTGCGACCGGCACCTACACGCCGACCCCGTCGATCGCCCCGACGCCCACTAATTCTTCTACCGCGACCGCTTCCGCGACGGCCACGTCAACGGCGTCGGCGACGTGGACACCCACCGGCACCGCCACACTGACTTGGACATCCACGCCAACGTTGACGGGGACATTGACTCTGACCGCAACGCCCACATTGTCGGCAACAATAGCGGTCACGGCGACCAGTACCGTAACGGCGACGACCACCGTAACGACGACCGCGACTCCGCTCGCCACACCCACGCCCATTCTTCTCAACGGTGAATACGCCGCAAACGAGATTATCGTCAAGCTTGCAGACACCGCGCTTGCAGGCAGCCCCGCACGTGACAGGGTCGACAGGCTCATGACACCATTGGGAGGTACGAATCCACGTCAGCTCAAAGGGCTGAATGTGTGGGTAATCAAGGTGCCGCCCGGCAAGGTCGGACAGGTCATGGCGATGCTCGTGCGGAACCCGGAGATCGCGTACGTTGAGCCCAATTACATCCTCAGGACTAAGGGGACGCCGAACGATCCGGGGTTCACACAGCAACCGTATCTGGCAAATATCCAGGCGCCGCAAGCCTGGGACATCGCAACCGGGTCCTCGAAGGTGATTGTCGCCGTGATTGATACCGGTGTGGATGTCACACATCCAGACCTTGCCGCGAAAATCTGGAAGAATCCCGGTGAGACCGGGCTGGATGCGAAAGGCAAAGACAAGGCGACGAACGGCATCGACGACGACGGCGACGGATATGTCGACGATGTAATGGGATGGAGCACGGTCGCGAACAACAATCAAGTTCAGGATGATAACGGGCACGGGACGCATGTCGCCGGCATCATTGCGGCCGACACCAATAACGGTCAGGGCATTGCCGGAGTCTCCTGGGGCGCGCGCATCATGCCGATCAAGGCGATGGACAGTAGCGGAGTGGGGACATTCAGCCAGGTGGCGGAGGGCATCACCTTCGCCGCCGACCATGGCGCCAAGATCATCAATTTGAGTGTCGGCGCTCCTGGAACGTCACAGTTACTGAACGACGCAGTATCCTATGCCCAAGCGCACGGCGCGCTTGTCGTCGCTGCCGCCGGGGATAGCGGCACTCCCGGAATCTACTATCCCGCCGCGCTGCCGAATGTGATCGCCGTGGGCGCGACCGATATCAACAATGTGCGCGCATCCTTTTCTCCGACCGGCGATCGATTGGACCTGGTCGCGCCCGGCGTAGATATCTATTCCACGTGGATGACCGGCACGTACCGGCTTGTTTCAGGCACATCCGCTTCCGCGGCGCACGTCTCCGGCGTCGCCGCGCTCCTTGCCGGTCGGCCCAAATTCGACACCGCCGCCAAGGTGCGCGAGGCGCTCCTCGGCAGCGCACTCGATCTGGGGGCAAAAGGCAAAGACCCGCTCTACGGCAATGGTCTGGTCCAGGCATACGATGCCCTGAACTATACACCGGGAGTCGGCAGAGCCACACCCACGCCGAGTCCCACGCTTGGTCCGACGCCGACGCCGTACAGTGGCAAGATCGGAATCTTGTCCGTCAACTATCTCTGGGCGCAAACATCTCAGACTGTTAGCAGCGGCACGATCGTCAATGCACCGAATAGCCTCGATGGACAATTCAATAACCAGTTCGCTGCGTGGACAACGCAGTTGGGCACGCCCGGCGGCGCCTGGACGTTCAACAACTTGCAGGACACAACCATAACCAATTTCTCTGGCGCCTCGGTGGAGTTGCGTTTTTCCGTATCGGGTTGGGTGGACGACCAGTTCGCCGTGCAGGTCTATGATGGCGTCAAATGGTCGCCCGTCGTCACTTATACCAGCGCGTATCCGCCGCCGGTGGTCGCCAGCACGGTCGCGTACAATGTCTACCCGGCGCTCGATACCCAGACCAAGGTGAATGCGGCGCAAATCCGCTTTATCGGCGCGGCGGTCATCGGCGCGACGGACAACATTACGATTTCTGTAGACGGTGTGCGCCTCGCGATCGAAGCGCCGATCCCCACGCCCGCTGTCCAGCCCACGCCGACCCTAGTGCCGCCCCCGGTCACGCGCACGCCCATTGCCACCGACCCCCATGTCAGCTACACGCTGACAACGGATGAGTGCGCCGCCTGCCATCGCAGTCACACCGCCAGCGGCATTGAAATCCGCAAGACCTGGCCCGAACAAAACCTTTGCTTTGGTTGCCACACGAACGGCGGAAGCGGAACGAATGTCCAGCCTGCATTTACCAGCTACACGAACACCGCCACAAGCTTTTTCAAGCACGACATTTCGATGAACAACGGAGTGCACCGCGTCGGGGAGAACACGGGAGCGAGTTTCGTGGGAGCCAATCGTCACGTCGAATGCGAGGACTGCCACGAGCCGCACAAAGCCACGCGCACCAATGCAACGCCTGCCGCGCCTATGCTGCCGCCGGAACAAAAAATGGTCGAGGGGGTTGACCCGGTCTGGGTTGCCTCAGGACCACCGTCCTCCTTCATATGGATGAATCAGGCGCAGCGCGAATACCAGGTTTGCTTCAAATGCCATTCCAGCTTTTCGAGTTTGCCGACTTATCAGCCGGATGGCTATCAGGAGACCTCTAACACCGCCGGGCAGATTGTGGCCAACGGTCTGCGCAAACTCACCAGTACGGATCCGCTGCAGGTTCTGGATATGCGTGACCTCGCACGGGCATTCAACCCTTATAACACCAGCTTCCATCCAGTCATCGCGAAGGGAAGGAACACCTGGGCGGGCGGATATGTGACCGGCTGGGGACCGAATAGCATGACCTATTGCTCCGACTGTCATACCAACGCCATTCCTGCCCAGGGCACCACGGGACCGCATGGTTCACCGCGGCTGCACCTTTTGGATGGTCTCTTTGATTATGTGACGGTGATGCCCAATGGCAATGCCAGCTACGCCGCACCCAACTATCAGGTCTGCTTCAAGTGCCACAGTTACAGCACTTATGTTCAGGGTGGGAGCGGCGGCACCCAATTCTCACTCCACCAGTACCACAACGGCGGATCGGGAACCTTCACCACGGTCTGCTATGCGTGTCACAATTCGCACGGCAGCGAGCAGCAGCACTTGATCAATTTTGACACGACGTTCGTCACGCCGCTGCCCGGCTACAACAGCCAGACCGCGTGGGTGCCGAATGGCGCTGGTCGCGGTACTTGTTACCTGACGTGCCACACTCCGGGTGGAGGCACTGTTACTCACAACGGCTGGTCATACTGAGCACAGCAGATCCCATGACCTCTACTCGTCTTTTGATTCTTGCCTTTCTTGCTGCATCCGTGATTCTCGTTTTCAGTGCCCTTTTCGTTGCAGTTGATGTTTTGGGTCTGCGCACGCCTCAAGTCGAACAGGTCGGCGCGGAGGTCATCACAGCCACACCTCAGCCTTCCTACACGCGACCTCCTTCGTCGACACCCCTTCCTTCGGCAACCCCGACGCGTTCACCTATACCCACTTTGACGAACGCCCCCGCTGTGGTCAGTCCGGCGGCCAAACTCTCGCCGACTGGAACACGACGGATCGGGACATTGCCCCGGAAAACGTCGACACCTGTCCTCAAAAAGACCGCCACCCCGGCACGTTCTCCATCACTCCTGCCGACCTCGAGCCCCACCGCATCCCCTACCGCGACGCCGACAGCGAGACTGACAAACGCAGGTCTGGAATTCGTCTCAGTCTCTACAGCCACTCCGGGCGGCGATGCGCAGGTCACCATCAAGACCTCTCCTGGGAGAATCTGCTCACTGGGGTACATCTCGACCTCAGGCATGTATCTCGAGCCACCGCGAAACTTGCAGAGAGCAGATGTGGCGGGCGGAATTACCTGGGTCTGGAAGTTTCCGGCAGACGCGCTGCCAGGGCAGGGGCGCGTGATCGTGATCTGCGGACAGACGAGCGTCGAATCCTCCATCACGATCGAAAGCAATTGAGTTCTTGGCAACCGCCAGAATCAGACGGAGCAGGCTGTCCGCGACAACTGTGCGCGGAGAGAGCCTTGGTAGCCGAGTTCTCTCTATCTTCAACTCCCGAATCAACGATGTCCGTCGTATGCGACAACTGGCAGGACCTGTGGCTACTCATGACACCTTCGGCTTACCCAAAAGCCGCTCGTTCCCATCGAACTTGGCGAGAAACCCGATGGAGACCTTAGCAACTCAAAGGTGGCTAGCAGGGATGGATGCCCGTCGCTCCCGCTCGCGATATCGTCATCCTTCAACCAGGTACCTTGCTCAAAGGACCGGAGGGATGACGATTTTGCATTTCCGCGTCGCTCTCGCGTCGATT
>JAMDCU010000135.1 GCA_023489485.1 Chloroflexota bacterium | reverse complement strand
CGTTGGCGAGGATATCGGGGACCACAAGAATACCGCGCTCGTGCAGGATGCGATCGGCCTCCATGGTCGTCGGGGCATTCGCCGCCTCGACAATCAAACGGGCTTGAATCGCCGCGGCGTTCCCGGCGGTTATCTGGTTCTCGATGGCGGCGGGGATGAGTATCTCGCAGGGGAGCTCGAGCAGTGCGGTGGAGGAGACCTTCTCGCCGCCCGGAAAGCCCTGGACGCTTCCGGTCTCTTGTTTGAAGGAAGCGAGCTGGCGAGGGTCGAGTCCCTTGGGATTATAGACACCCCCCTTCGAGTCACCCACTCCGACAATTTTGCATCCGACCGCCTGGAGCCCGACCGCGGACTGCACCCCGACCTTGCCATAGCCCTGAATGACCACGCTCGCATTCTGCAAATTGATGCCAAGATGCTGCGCGGCCTCTTCCATCACCATTCGCGAGCCCAGCGCAGCGGCTTCCCGGCGGAGGCGTGAGCCGCCAATCGAGATCGGCTTGCCGGTAACGACCCCGGGGATGGCGCGCCCGTGGTGCATCGAGTAGGTGTCCATGATCCAGGCCATTTCTTGCTCGGTAGTCGCGAGGTCCGGAGCAGGAATGTCCCGGTCGGGCCCGATCATGATCTCGATCTCTGTCGCATAACGGCGAGTCATGCTTTCCAATTCGCGCTGTGTCATTTGTTTGGGGTCGCAGACGACGCCCCCTTTGGCCCCTCCAAAAGGGATACCGACGACGGCGCACTTCCACGTCATTGCCATGCCCAAAGCCTTGATCTGACTCAAAGTGATGCCCGGGTGATACCGGATGCCTCCTTTGGCGGGGCCGCGCGCGACATTGTGGTGAACCCGGTATCCGGTAAAGACGTGGACCTCGCCATCGGCCCGTTTGACGGGAAAGTGGACGGTCAGTTCGCGTTTACAGTGGCTGAGAACCTCGAGCTCTCCATCATTCAGGTGAAGCAGTTGAGCCACTCGATCAAGACGGGCAACCGCCATCTGCCAAAGATCCAAGCTTTCATTACTGGCGGGTGTTACCATCGAAGCAACCTCCCCATTGAGATTTTCTGCCTCAGATTTTTCATCAAGGATAGATCCCGCGGACTCGCTCTGCCTCGGCAACACGGCCGATCGCCAGCAAGTACGCGGCGGTGCGCATGTCGACGTGCTGTTCTTGAGCGATACCCCAAACCGCCTCAAAGCTTTCGTCCATGATGCGCTTCAAGCGAGCGTTGATTTCTTCTTCGGTCCAAAAGAACGACTGGAGGTCCTGGACCCACTCAAAGTACGAAACGGTCACGCCGCCTGCGTTGGCGAGGATGTCGGGAACGAGAAAAACGCCTTTATCGTTTAGGATGCGGTCTGCCTCAGGAGTGGTCGGGCCGTTCGCGCCTTCCACAATCATCTTGGCCTTGACGCGCGGCGCATTCTGTCCTGTCAACTGGCTTTCGAGGGCCGCCGGCACGAGGAGGTCGCAGGGTAACTCGAGCAATTCGGCGTTGGTCACCGGCTGGGTATTGGGGAAATTCACAACCGACTTGGTCTTCCTGACATGCTCCATCACCTGGCGGGGATCAAAGCCGGCGGAGTTGTAGATCCCTCCGTAGACGTCGCTGACCGCGACGATTTTGCAGCCCAGGTCGTGCAGCAAGAAAGCACTCGTGGACCCGACGTTCCCAAACCCCTGGACGATGGTAGGGATCCCGGCGAGCGGAATACCAAGATGCTTGGCGGCTTGGGCGGTCACAAAGCTCACGCCGCGGCCTGTGGCGTCGGCGCGTCCGAGCGAGCCGCCCAGGGCAACAGGCTTGCCGGTGACGAGGGGCAAAAGCGTATGGCCTTCGTGCATGGAGAGGGTATCCATGATCCAGGCCATCGTCTGAGCGTTGGTGTTGACATCGGGGGCGGGAATATCGCTTTCAGGGCCGATAAATCCTTGGAGCGAAGTGGCAAAGCGCCGAGTCATGCGCTCGACTTCTACGGAGGTCATCTCTGTGGGATCGCAGATGACGCCCCCTTTCCCGCCGCCAAAAGGAATGCCGACGACCGCGCACTTCCAGGTCATCCACATGGAGAGCGCTTTGACCTCGTCGAGGGAGACGTTGGGATGATAGCGGATGCCGCCTTTGGCAGGACCGCGTGCAGTGTTGTGCTGGGAGCGAAAACCGGTAAAGATACGGACCTTGTCATCGGCCATGCGTACGGGGAAAGTGACAATCAGGATACGTTCACATTCGGCCAGCCGGTGCTGGATATAGTCCTCAATCCCGAGTTGGCTAGCTGCCGTGTTGAACTGTTCAACGGCCACTTGCCAAGGGGACGGCGTTGTCTCCATGGTCGTTACCTCGTCGATTCGATTTTTTGCTTGATCAGATCCGCAGCCAGGGTAGGATTGGCCTGGCCGCGGGTCGCCCGCATTACTTGTCCCACCAGAAACTTGAGCACGGCTTCTTTTCCGGCCCGGTAATCCTGGACGGGTTGAGGATTCTCCGCGATCACGCGTTCAACCACCGGTACGAGCGCCCCAGCGTCGCTGATCTGCGCCAGGCCCCGTTTCCGAACAATTTCGGCCGGAGTGCCGCCGGAAACAAACATCTCTTCAAAGACTTGCTTTGCGATCGTGGTACTCAACATACCGGAGTTGACCAGGGCGATCAGTTCGGAGATTTGAACGGGGGGAATCTTGACGGCCTCGATCTCGGTCGCCGAGTCTTTCATCAAGCGGAATAACTCACCCGTAATCCAATTTGCGACCGCTTTGGCCTCAACCTGCCGCGCGTGTGCGGCCTCGGCGGCTCGATCAAAATAATCGGCGATCTCTTTTTCCGCCGTGATCACATTGGCATCATACAGGCTCAAGCCATAATCGCGTACCAGGTGGTCGCGTTTTTCGTCTGGCAGTGGGGGGAGGCGGGAGCGCATGTTTTCCACCCACGCGCGAGAGACCTCGAGGTGGGGAAGATCGGGCTCTGGAAAGTAGCGATAGTCTTCCGCCTCTTCCTTGGTGCGCTGGGTATAGGTCACTCCGCGCACCTCGTCCCATCCCATCGTCTGCTGCTCGACGGGCTGGCCGGCTCGAAGCAGCTTGCTCTGTCGGTCGATTTCGAAAGCGGTGGCATGAACCATAGCCCGCAACGAGTTCAAGTTCTTGATTTCGACTCGAGTGGTTGAAAGCGCTTGGGAACCGGCGGGCCGTAGAGAGATGTTCGCCTCGAAGCGCATGGCGCCTTTTTCCATGTCCCCTGAGCTGACGCCCAGGTAGCGAAGGACCTGGCGCAGCTTGAGAGAGTAGAGGCGTGCCTCCTCGACAGAGTGCATGTCCGGTTCGCTCACGATTTCCATGAGCGGAACCCCCGCTCGATTCACGTCGATCAGACTGGCGCCGTCTATATGAGCCAGCTTCGCGGTATCCTCTTCGAGATGCACGCGCCGAATCCCGATGCGCTTGGTTGCCCCCGCATCGTCGATAAGGACCTGGCCATTGCGCGAGAGGGGAAGATCGTATTGGGAGATTTGGTAGCCCTTCATCAGGTCCGGGTAATGATAATTCTTCCGGTCGAACTTGGCATATGGGGGGATTTCGCAGTGGAAGGCGAGGGCGGTCCGTATGGTGTATTCCACGGCCGTCTGGTTGATGATGGGGAGACTACCCGGCATTCCGAGGCAGATGGGACAGACATGGGTGTTCGGAGGCGCCCCTGCGTAATCGGCGGAGCATCCGCAGAACATTTTGCTGCAGGTCAGGAGCTGGGCGTGGACCTCTAACCCGATTACGGGCTCATATTCCATCCTTGAAATTATACCACAGGTCGGAGCGAAAAGCGAAGAGCCTAGTGACCGTCCTTTACAAATCGTTCGATGCGGGTGAGCGCTTCCTCGATATTCGCCATGCTGGCCGCGTACGCGGCACGCACAAAGCCTTCGCCGGATTCGCCAAAGGCGGTGCCCGGAATGACGGCCACGCGCTCTTTGAGCAACAGGCGTTCAGAGAACTCGTCAGACGAAAGGCCGGTCGGGCGGATATCGGGAAAGGCGTAAAACGCGCCGTGTGGTTCAAGGGTCGGCAGACCGATCGCATTAAGGCCGGCGACGATGACCTGCCGGCGATAATCGTACTCACGTACCATGGCCCGCACATCCTGCTCGCCATGGCGCAGGCCTTCGAGCGCGGCGACTTGACCCATGGTCGGTGCGCTCATGACAACGTATTGGTGAATCTTTAGTATTGCCGAGAGGAGACTGCGATCCCCGGCCACATAGCCGACGCGCCATCCTGTCATGGCATAGTCCTTGGAGAACCCACCGAGGAGAATAGTGCGCTCGCGCATTCCGGGAAGCGAAGCAAAGCAAATGTGTTCGACCCCGTAGACGAGCCGGTCGTAGATCTCGTCCGAAAGGACAAACAAATCGTGCCTTGCGGCAACTTCAGCTACCTCGAGGAGGCGCTCGCGACTCATGACGGCGCCGGTTGGGTTATTCGGATAGCCGATGAGAATCGCGCGCGTACGGGGCGTGACCGCTCGCTCCAGTTCTTGGCCGGTGACTTGGAAGCCGTCTTCTACTCGGGTGGCGACGACAACAGGTACTCCGCCGGCGAATAGAACACTCGGCTTGTAGGCCACGAAGGAGGGCTCTGGGATGATAACCTCATCGCCCGAATCGACAACTGCGAGGATGGCACAGTGGAGACCTTCGGACACTCCAACGGTAATCGCCATCTCCTCCTGGGGATCATAGCGAACGTGGTAGCGCGTTTCGAGGTGCTCTGCAAGCGCCTGGCGGAGTTCGAGGAGACCGGCGTTCGACGTATACCTGGTTTCGCCGCGTTCAATCGAGGCTATACCCGCCTGAGACAGCTTCGAAGGGGTGACGAAATCGGGCTCGCCAATACCCAGTGAGATGACGTCTTGCATGTTCGCCGCGATGTCAAAAAAACGCCGGATGCCGGACGGAGGCACGGATCGCACTCGTCGCGATGGGTTCAGAGCCATATCCCTTTCTTTTCCGAACAGGTTTCAATCGCTGATGGTCAATGATTCCAGCCACCAGGAATCTTGCCGCTCATCATAGCGCAGTTCCAATACGTTTTCACGATCATCTTGAATGTGGAAATGAATCCACCCGGGCGTACGCCAACTGCGGATGATGGACTGCACCAGATGGCGCTCGCCGCGAACCGTATAAGCGCGCGGTTCCACCGCGTAGGCATAGCTCGAGTAGGCTTCTACGCACGTGCGCTCAGTCACCATTGGGGGCGGAATCAATCTCAGAGGAATCGCCCACGTTGAGTCGCTCGAAAGTTCCGTGGACCCGCGCGTCTTTGCCGACAAGAGACCACTCGAGCATCGCGTTCTCGATGTGTGCGCCCTCGCTAATAATGCAGTCACGCAGGATGGCATCCTCGATGCTGGCGTTCTCGGAAATCGAGACGTAGGGGCCAATGATCGAGTTTCGGATGCAAGCTCCCTTGCTCACGTAGACGGGCGGCAGAATGACCGAGCCTTCGCTCTCGTCAGGATGATTCCCTTGCTTGGTCAAGAGATAGCGGTTCGTCTCGAGCAGGGCCTCACGGGTTCCGCAGTCCTCCCAGACGGGAATCGTTTCGACTTCGAGTCGGGCGCCGCCGTCGATCATCAGCTGCATGGCATCCGCCAAAAAATACTCGCCTTTGGTTTGGATGTCTCGCTCTATCAGCGTATCGATGGCCTGCATGAGCTTTTGCCAGGCGCGAAAGTAATAGACGCCGACGACGGCCAGGTTCGAAATGGGTTTGGAAGGCTTTTCGACAAACTTTCCAACGTAACCGTTGTCCAGGATAGCTACGCCGAACCGGCGCGGGTCAGACACCTCTTTGACATAGATGAGGCCGTCCCCTTGGACCTTCTTGAGCCTGCCAAAGTCGGTCTCCCAGATGGTGTCGCCAAAGATGATGAGGACGGGCTGATCGATATACTCTCTGGCAAGCGCAATGGCATGCGCCTGTCCTTTCATTTCGCTCTGTTCGACATAGCGGGCCCGCATGCGCGGATAGTGCTCGGTGACATAGGTCTGAATCTGATCGCCGAGGTAGCCAACAATGAAAACGATTTCGTCCAAATCCAGATCCGTAACACTGTCGAGGATATGGGCAAGCACAGGCTTGCCGGCAACCTGGACCAGCGGCTTGGGCTTGCTGTACGTGTGAGGGCGGAGGCGCGTGCCCAGCCCTGCCAGTAGAATAACTGCTTTCATGGTCGCTCCAATTCAACCATTCAAACGGCGAGAGCGGAACTCTGTTCTGCGCAAGTCCGCCCGGGCTCCATCAATCACAATAACGAATTCGCCTTTGAAAGGGTGCTTTAAAAAGTATTCGAGAACGTTCTGCGTCGTGCCCCGAATCACTTGTTCGGTCGGCATAGTCAAATCACAGCCGACGGCGATGCGTCGAGCGGATCCAAGGACTGCATTCAAATCGGTGAGCAGCGGGGCAAGCCGATAGGGAACCTCCAAGACGACACAAGTATCTGGCTCCCGCTTGAGCCGGGCAAGAGCCGCGAGCCGTTCCGGCTTTTTCGCAGGGAGTAGACCGACGAAGCGGAAACGGTCCATGGGCAGCCCGCTGACGACGAGAGCGGCGAGCAGGCTTGAGGTGCCGGGCACAGGACTGACCGGCAGCCGTCTCTGGATGACCTGAGCAACCCAGCGTGTGCCCGGGTCGGCTAGAAGCGGTGTCCCGTGGTCGGAGATCAGGGCGAGCGTCTCTTGGTGTTCCAACCGCTCGAGCAACTCTGGAATACGAACCTGTTCATTATGCTCGTTCAGGTCAATCAGGACTGGATCGATTTGGTAATGACGTAAAAGGCGCATGGCCTCACGCCGCTCTTCACAGACGATGGCGTCGACCTGCTGCAGGACGTGCAGAGCTCGCAGAGTGATGTCTTCCGGGTTGCCGATCGGCATCGAGACGATGTAAAGCATTAAAAGACATTCTATACGGTCCCAACCTAGCCGTCAACCCTGACCAGGCGCTAACCCGCTGCAAAGTAGAGCGCGAGCGCGACCCCGCTTCCAAAAACGCTCGCCAGCAGGTTGACCCAGTCATTGTCGAGCCAACGCCAGCCGCGGATCAGGCGGGTCTTGCGCCCGCAGCGGTGCACAGCCGATTCGGTTTCCTTTTTGTCGAAATCACAATAATAAATGGCTTGCACCGTCGCACCCAGAAGAGAGTCAAAGAGTGAGCCGAGCAGGCCGGACAGGGCAGCAATGGGAACTAGCAGGAGCCAAAGCCCACGGGGAGGCAGGCTCAGAGCCGGCAGTAAAGGGAAAGGAAACCAAGGATTCACGAGAACAAAGACTAGAGCCAAACACCCGATCACTAAGGCTCCAGCCAATGACACCAGAATTCCGAGCAAGGTTATGCCGCCGCTCGTGCCGACGGGTACAGTATGACCCGAAGTGATGAGACGCGGTGGGGCCGAACTCAGGACACCAAGTTCGGTTGCCCAAGTATCCGCATTCACCGTCGACATCGCGCCGACAAAAGCAACCAACCACGTGGTCTGCGGCCAGAAGCCGAAGGCAAGTGCAAGAAGAGCACCCCACCCGCCATTGGCCAAGACTTGGCCCAGGTCGCGACGATGTCCCTTTTGGAATTTCTCAGCCAATGGTTCTTTGGCGCGCGCTCGATAATGCGAAAGCCCCGAAGATGTGACGAAGAACGCGATAAGCAAGAGCGCCCAGGCCAAGCCGCCAAAAGAAAAAATCAGCGTGCCGATAGCCATTGCCCCCAGCAGGCCGCTCAGGCTGAGCGAGCCACGCCAATAGCCGGCCAAGGAAACGACGGCGCTCAGCGCTAGACCGGCCAGCACGTTTAATAGGGACAAGAAAGATACGGCCTCTAGACGATTCCGCCCGCGATATTGATAGCCGCGAGCCACATCAAGATTTGGACGACCAGCGCGCCGGTCGCGAGCAGGATCGCGGCCGCCCGTTCGAGCCGGTAACTGGCGGCACCGAGGACCATGTTCAAAACCAGGACGACAAAGCCGATGGCAGGAAGCGCGATAATGCCTGTCTTGGCGTCAATTCGGTCCGGAAATCCAGAAGCATCAAAATGCAGTGGGAGCGGATCCGGCAGCGCATCGAAACGGACTAGAATGAAGATGATCAATGCAATATTGGCAGCAAAGGCCAGAACCAGCAAGATCTGCCAGGTTCGATCGCGCAGGATCCGTTCAACCGTGGTTGGCGGCTCGACCTCGACGAACTCGGTTTCCCCGGAGTATTCAATTGCTTCGGGGGGGCCCATTCGTGCCGCGCGCCTGCGCCTAGTCATAGACAGGGGTCAGCCAGTCAGCGTATTTCGTGTTCTTGCCGCGAACCACATCGAAATAGGCTTGTTGGAGCGACTTGGTGACCGGCCCGGTCTGCCCGGAACCGATTTTGCGGTTATCGACCTCGACAATCGCAGAGACCTGGGCACCGGTTCCACAGAAAAAGGCTTCCTCGGCGACGTACAGCTCCGAGCGGTCAACCTCTCTCTCGACCACTTCCAGGCCGAGTTCAGCCCGCGCCAGCTGGATCACAGTGCTGCGCGTAATCCCTTCCAGAATGTTGTCCGCGAACGTCGGCGTGTGGAGTTTGCCGTCCCTCACGACGAACAGGTTCTCGGCACTGCCCTCGGCGATGTGGCCATCCTGGTTGAGAACGATGCTCTCATCGTAGCCGTTCCAGTAAGCTTCGCTGCGGGCAAGAGCGGAGTTGACGTAGCCGCCCGTGATCTTGCCGCGGGAAGGGATAGTGTTGTCGTCTAATCGCCGCCAAGAGGAGGTGCACGCCTTGACCTCGAGCTTGATATAGTTCCCCAGAGCGCGGGTAAAGCAGGCGAAATCAAACGTTACGTCGTAGAGCCGCGGTGTGATATCCTCGGTCGAGTTGTACAGCAACGGGCGGATGTAGGCGTCCTCGCGATAGCCCTCTCGACGTAACAAATCGATCGTGATCCGTTTGAGATCGGCGATGGAATATGGGATAGAGGTGTTGAAGAGCTTGCAGGAATTGAGAAAGCGGCCAAAGTGTTTCTCGACGCGAAAGACATAGAGTTGTTGCTTTTCGTCGTTCCAGTAACCACGCAGTCCGCCGAACGCGCCGAGGCCATAGTTGATGACCTGGGTCACAATGCTAATCTTGGCCCCTTCAATTGGCACGATTTTTCCCTCGAAAAAGGCCCATTGAGGATGGCGCGCTTGATCAGGAGCATGCGCCGGCGCCGGTACTTGCACTGACTGGACCATCAAGCACTCCTTGAGTTATAACATACGCGAAAGCTTGTTTACTTCTTGTGTTGATGTTGTATATAGATCCTGACAGGCGCGCTGGTTGCGCGGTTACCGGCCGCGTCCACCGCCACTGCCGTAATCACATGCGATTCGACATAGCCGGGCGACTTGCCGGAGGGGACTGTGCTGGAGAGAATGACCATCCCGTTCGTAAAGACGGCGCTCACGCCGAGGGTCGGAGTGGTCACCCGCGACACTTGCCCGATGAGCTGCTGCGGTACACTGCTTCCATCCGAGTTTGAGATCGTGCTTGAGAGAGTGATGGGATTGGGAGGGTTGGCTTGGACGGCGGCGGCAAGCGTCCGTGTGAGCGCGTCCGACATCTTGATCGTCCACTTTTTGTTAAAGGGGGCGACAGTGCTCGATCCGACATAGGCGCCGTCCACATAAAACTCGACGCGCGCCATCGATACGTTGTCAACTGCGTTTACACCTATGGGGATCCATTCGTCGCCTTCGGGAGTGTAGACACCTCCCTCGCGCGGATTGATGATCTCGATGGTGGGAGGAGTGTTGTCCACAATGACCTGAATGCTGGATTGATGCAGGACCCCGCTCCTATCAACCACGCTCAGCTGTAGCGTGTATAGGCCATCCAGCGAGGAGGCATCCCATTGTTCGAGGGGACCATTATCTACGCGGCCATGGTGATCAGTTCCGATCTGAGTCCACTGGGTTGGGTCCAGTCCCTTGCCGAACGCGAGCCGGAAAGTATCAAGGTTATCGAGGCGAGCGTTTCCGACAATGGTGACAATGCCTCGTACTGAAGAATACGATGCAGGGCTGATGATCGCTACGTCGCCGCCTTGCGACGGAGAGCGATAGGTTGTATCGTACTCGGTCGGGGGCTGAGGGATATTGTTCTCTCGCACCCAGTCGGCCGCTTCCGCTGGATAGATCGGGAATACCTTCTCCTCAACCTGATCAGGGGGATCATACACCGTGGCCAGTTTTCCGCTCGGCTTGTAGATGCGGAAAGGTTGCCAGATGTTATCATACGTCTTGGGTTCGGTCCCCGCGATGAAAAGCTCCTTGACCCGCTCGGGGCAGTACTGGGTTGGCAAAAGACCGCTCGTCGCACATACTTCGACATGGGTCATTCCGGGCGGCTCGACAAAGGGATGGACCGGAATGTTCTGGTGTATCTTTTCCATCACGTCATGCCAGATCGGCCCTGCGCCGGACACGCCACTGATATGCTCCATTTCCGAATTGTCCGAGTTGCCCACCCAGACGCCGACGGCGTAATCGGGCGTGTATCCGATGGTCCAATTGTCACGCCAGTCCGAGGTCGTGCCCGTCTTGACTGCCGCGGGGCGGGATAATTTCAAGACGCTGTTGCTTCCGAACCCGGGCGTCCGCGCGGTGTTATCGGACAGGACATCGCTTATCAAGTAAGAGAGCTGCGGCGTCACGATTCGCTCGGTGTTCGGCTGCTTGAATTCATAGATCGTCTTGTCGTTTGAATCGACAACTTTGAGAACGGCGACCGGGTCGAGCGTCCGGTAACCGGGCTTGAGCTGGAGCGGGTCGACAGGCACGCCCGCCATCACCCCCTGGTTCGCCAGGACACTATTCGCGTAGGTCATGTCGAGAAGAGTCGTCTCGCCTCCGCCGAGGGTGAGCGCGAGGCCGTAGCGCTCCTTGTCCAAGGTGTTGATTCCCATGCGGTGGGCCGTGTTGATCACGTTTTTGACGCCGACGAGACTGAGGAGCTTGACGGCGGGAATATTAAAGCTGGAAGCGAGTGCCATGCGCAGCCGCACTGGGCCGTGGTACTTGCGATCATAGTTCTCGGGTACATACGGTGGGTTGGGGGAATCGTCGAACACCGTGCGGACATCCATGATCGTCGAAGCAGGGGTGTAACCTTGAGAGAACGCGGTGAGGTAGGTAAAGATTTTGAAAGATGAGCCGGGCTGGCGGGGAGAAGTCGCGACGTTTACCTGGCCGTCAATATCGCGATTGAAATAGTCTACCGATCCCACCATCCCCAAGATTTCGCCGGTGGACGGCCGAATCACTACGACGGCCGCATTGCTCACGTTCTTTTTGGCGGCCTGCAGTTTGGCGACCTGGTCACGGGCGACTTGCTCGGCGGTCTGCTGAATCCCAAGGTCGAGAGTCGTATAGATCTTGAGACCGCCCCTGTACAGGAGGTCGGGACCGAATTTGTTCTCGAGAAGCTGCCGGACGTAAAACACAAAGTGGGGCGCCCGGATGTCGAACTGTTTGGGAGTCACCCGCATCTTTTCGTTCTTGGCGGCGATGGCTTCGTCTTGGGTGATGTACCCCTGCAGGTACATCTGATCGAGGACAATATTCCGCCGCTCGACAGCGGCTTGCGGATTATCGATCGGGTTCATCCAGAAATTCTGCGGAATCGCGGCGAGGGTTGCGCATTCTGCCAAATCCAGGTCCTGAACATGCTTTCCAAAATAGGCTTCTGCCGCCGCGTCTACCCCGTAGGACACGTTCCCGTAATAATTGTTGTTCAGATACCATTCGAGGATCTGCTTCTTGTCATAGCGACGCGAGATCTCGATAGATAGGATCTGCTCTTTGAGCTTGCGAATGTAGGTCGCCGGGTCGTATGGATCGCGCAGGATGCGCTCATCCGGAGGAATGAGAACGTTCTTGACCAGTTGCTGAGTAAGGGTACTGGCGCCCTGGACCTGCTCGTGAATAAGCGTGCTGTAGGCGGCACGGACAATGGCGTACGGATCCACCCCGGGATTGGTCCAGAAAGTCTTGTCCTCAAGCGCAACGGTCGCATTTTTCAAGTTCTGCGGTATGCGGTCAAGGGGGACGACCGTGCGATTTCCTGCCTGGGGATCAAACAACTCGTACAACAGGACCTGACCCGTGCGGTCGTAGATGCGAGTGGTCTTGAATTGCTGTTGGGTTTGGGTCGCAATCTCGCCCGGGGTAGGTAGGTCTTGGACGACATAGTTATAGACGACGATGGAGGCGGCCACGGCGGCTCCTGCGCCAAAGAAAAGGAGCCCAATCAGGAGGCTTAATGTGATTAGACTAAGGCGGAGGAGCAGCGGGCCGGCGGGTCTGGTTTTCCTGCGTTGACGTTGTCGCCGAAGGAGGAGCATGCGAGCAGACACGAAATGGCAATCCTCTCTGGGAAAATGGCCAGAGTAGTTTAACACCATTCGAACGAATGCGCAAATGAATTGACTTTTCGCAAGCTTTGTTGGACAATGGAGATATCAAGGTGAAAGATGCCGCAGCAAATACGGACCTTTATCGCGATCGAACTGAATGAGGCGCTGCACCGGGAGCTGGGCGACCTGGAAGCCGACTTGAAAGGCGAGCGCTGGGGTAGGCAAGTGCGCTGGGTCTCTCCGGAGAGTATTCACCTCACGGTCAAGTTCTTGGGGAGCGTCGAATCGAACCGTCTGGGGGCCTTGCAGCAAGCCGTTGTGGATGCCTGCGCGACATATTCTCCATTTTCGCTCACGCTGAGCGGCCTGGGCGCTTTTCCAAACACGCGACGTCCGAATGTGATATGGGTGGGCATAATCGGTGAGACCCAGGTTGCGGCTGAGATCTCGGAGCGCATCGAGGTCGCGTGTCAGAACGTCGGCTTTCCCCGCGAAGAGCGACCTTTTTCGCCTCATCTCACGTTGGGTCGAATTCGACGGGAGACCCGGCCGAGTGAGCGGACTAGCATCGGAGAGACGATTTCGGCCAGGCAGGTGGGTGACTTGGGCGGACTCCGGGTGGAAAATGTGAGCATTATGAAGAGCGATCTCACACCAAGCGGCAGTATTTATACCCGCCTGGCCGAGGTGAAGCTCGGACATGGTTGAATCCCCAGGCTCTAAGCAGAACTGGAACCGGACCATCAGCGTTATCGGGGCGGGGATGTGCGATGATGCCACCTACGCATTGGCCGAGGAGGTCGGGCGGGAGTTGGCCGCGCGCGGGGCAATCGTCGTTTGCGGCGGCCGGGGTGGAGTGATGGAGGCGGTTTGTAAGGGGGCTAAAAGCGTCGGTGGGCGCACCATCGGGATCTTGCCGGGGTTGAGCCCGAGCGAGGCGAACCCGTATGTGGACATTGCGATCGTTACGGGTCTGGGGGAGCTGCGCAACGCCATCGTCGCCCGCACGGGGCGAGGCGTAATCGCCATTGGCGGCGAGTTTGGAACACTGAGCGAAATTGGGTTCGCGCTCAATTCCGGGCGATCGGTGATTGGCCTGAATACCTGGCAGCTTGGACGAGGTGGAATTAGGGTGGAAGCCATCACCGAGGCGAAAAACGTGGCCGAGGCGGTCTCTTTGGCGCTCGAGAGAGCGGAGATGACCGCGGCACCGTAGCGTAACCCGGCAAAGCGCACAGAGTGCGGGGCAGCGGAGCCGAATATGATCTTTCGTGATCGCAGAGAGGCCGGGCATTGCTTGGCCGAGCGGCTCTTTTTTCTGAGGGATCAACGCCATTTAATCGTTTTGGGCATCCCGCGTGGGGGAGTGGTCGTCGCGGCCGAGATTGCCCGCGCCCTCGGCGCTCCGCTCGACGTGGTTATTGCTCACAAGATTGGGGCACCCTTTAACCCCGAGTTGGCGATCGGGGCGCTGGCAAGTGATGGGCCCGTGCTGCTCGACACCGAATTGATGAACCAACTGCATCTAAATGAGCGGGATATTGCAAAGGAAATCGAGGCCGAACGGGCAGAGATCGCTCGGCGGCTGGAGCATTTTCGCCCGCACCGGCCACCGCTGGACGTGAAGAACAAGGCGGTTGTGGTAGTGGACGACGGCGTTGCCACTGGATCCACGATGCTGGCCGCTTTGCGGGCGCTGCGCGAGCACAAGCCCGCGATGGTCATTCTGGCGATCCCAGTTGGGCCGCCCGAGGTCGTCGAAATGCTGACGCATGAGTGCGACCGTGCCGTCGTGCTGGATACGCCTGATCCCTTTTGGGCTGTTGGACGATTCTATCGTCGCTTTGAGCAGACGGAGGACGAGACGGTCGTCAAGTTGCTGGAGGAGGCCGAGACCAGCAGGTCAGGTGATTTGGTGACTGAGTGATTCGAGGATCGCTGTGGAAGAGCAAAATGCAAAACGTAACCGCCACATGGAAAGGGTGGCGGTTACGTTTTACGTTTCATCTTTTGGTTGGTAAAAGCAGAGCATGGTGCTGCCGTATTTGCGTTGGTCGTACAACTCCAGTTTCTGGAGTGGCACCTCGCGATATTCTTTGGGGTGGATTTGCACGACAATGGCGCCGTTCTCGGACAAAAAATCCGCTTGATCGAGTAGGTTGAGTGTCTTTTCCCAAAGACCGCGATACTGTGGCGGAGCGACATAAATCAAATCATAGTGATCCTGCGGACCGGCGGCAAGGAATTTGAACACGTCCTGCCGGATGACATTCGCACGCTGGTTGAGGCGCGTCAGCGCCAGGTTCTCTCGGGCCGCTTGCAGAGCTTCCCGGTCCAGCTCGACCAGAGTCGCAAAGCGCGCGCCGCGCGACAAGGCCTCGATCGCGACGCTCCCCGCGCCCGCAAAGAGGTCGAGGACGTTGGCGTCAAGGATTTGACCACTAAGGATATTGAACAGGTTGGTCTTGACGCGGTCGGTAATGGGCCGAGTGGCCTCCCCCGGCGATTTGAGTGTCCTCCCTTTCGCCGTCCCAGAGATGACGCGCATGTTGACCTACTTGGTCTTCCGTGAGGCCCGGCGCTTGAGGGTCTTGCTCACCGGTCGCTTTTTTGTGCTCTTGCGGGTTGACGGTTTCGCCATCTTTCTTGCGACGCGCTTGGTGGTGCGCCTACGAACGGGTTCGGCGACGGTTGGGATGGGCGTTTGGCCCTCGAGGTTAGCAAGCTGAGCTTCCAGCCTCTGCACGCGCTCCCGGTTGGCGGCAACTTGGTCGCGCGTCTTTTGGACAACCGCCTCGGGCGCGCGCTTGGCAAACTCACCTGCGAGCAGGCTCTCTCCGCGAGCGATCTCGGCGCGCGCCTTGCCGGCCTCGGCATTTAGGCGCGCGCTTTCTTTCTCGACGTCAATCATGCCTGCCAGAGGCAAATAGATTTCTACTTTGCCAATGACCAAGGCGAGTGCCTGCGGAGGTCTCTCGGCGTGGGTCTCGATCCTGAATTCGCCCGGGTCAAGGCGCGCCAGCGTCGCGATCACGTCCCGCTGCGAATTGAGCAAGGATCGCGCGCTGCCTGCGGAAATGATCGCGGGAATGCGCTTGGCTGCCTCCACGTTGAATTCGACGCGGGCATTTCGGATCGAGCGAACAATGTCCATGATGAGGGCGAAATCCTTTTCGGCGCGGGCGTCGAAGAGTTTTCGGTCTGGTTTGGGCCATGGAGCGACGATGAGGGCGGGCACGCCATATCCGATACCGCAGCGGCGGAGAGTCTGCCACACTTGCTCGGTTACGAACGGCATGGTCGGATGCAAGAGACGTAGCGCTTGATCGAAGGCGTGCAGCAGAATCTCGCGCGTCGTCTGGGCGGCCGCCGCATCCGTTCCATTGAGCGGAATCTTGGCCGCCTCAATGTACCAGTCGGCAAACTCGCTCCAGAGGAACTCGTGGATTTGACGAGTCCCTTCGCCGAAATCCCACTTTCGAAAGTTCTCGTCCACGTTGGCTATCAGATGGTTCACGCGCGAAAGGATCCAACGATCGGCTAGGCTCAAGGGTGTGACCCGGGCGCTCGCCCGGCTTGAGGCCGCCTCCGGCGCAGGCCCCATCTTGCCCTCTGTATTGCTCAGGATGAAACGCCCCATGTTCCAGATCTTGTTTCCAAAGTTGCGCGCGTGCTCTACCTTTTCGAGATCGAGGCGTGCATCGTTGCCGGGTGCCGAGGAGGTCACGATGGTGAACCGGAGCGCGTCCGCACTGTATTCGGCGACCACTTCGAGCGGGTTGTCGCCGGGACGCGGGTCTGACTTGCTCAGCTTCGTCCCATCCTTGTGACGCATGATCCCATGCAGGTAAACGGTCCGGAAAGGCACCTGGCCCGTGAATTCCAGGCCCATCATAATCATGCGGGCGACCCAGAAGAACAGAATTTCGTAGCCTGTCTCCATGACGGTCGTCGGATAGAAAGAGGCCAGGTCGCCGGTCCGGTCCGGCCAGCCGAGCGTAGAAAAGGGCCAGAGAGCCGAAGAGAACCAGGTGTCGAGCACATCTTCATCCTGACGAAGGTTCTTTGAGCCGCATACCGCGCAATCCGTCGGATCGGTGAGGGTAGAGGTCTGATGCCCGAACTCGCAATACCAGACCGGAATGCGGTGCCCCCACCACAGCTGGCGCGAAATGCACCAGTCGTGGATATTCTCCATCCAATCAAAGTAGATCTTGGCAAAGCGGTCGGGCAAGATCCGGATCTTGCCGTCACGGACCGCCTGTATCGCCGGTTTCGCGAGCGGCTCGATCTTGACGAACCACTGGGTCGAAATGAGAGGCTCGACGACGGTGTTGCAGCGCTCACAACGCCCGATCGACATCGAGTGATCGACGATCTTTTCGAGTAATCCTTCGCGCTGTAAATCCTCCACAATCTTGTCGCGCGCGGCAAACCGATCAAGACCGGCATATGGGCCGCCGTTCTCGTTGATGGAGGCATCCTTGTTCATGATATTGACGATCGGAAGATTGTGGCGCGCGCCGATATCGTAATCGGTTGGGTCATGCCCGGGAGTCACCTTGACCGCGCCGGTGCCGAACTCTGGGTCGACGGCCTCGTCGACGATGATCGGAATATGGCGACCTAACACCGGTAGGATGGCTGTGCGCCCCACCCACTTGGTATAGCGCTCGTCGCCGGGGTGAACGGCCACGGCGGTGTCTCCGAGAATAGTTTCGGGACGCGTGGTCGCGACGGTGATGAACTCGGGATGGCCGTTGGTGAGTCCGACGAGCGGGTATTTCACATAGTACAGCTTGCCCATCGTGTCTTCGTGAACGACTTCAAGGTCGCTGATCGCGGACTCGTCGTGAGGACACCAGTTGATGAGGCGAGGACCGCGGTAGATAAGCCCCTTTTCGTAGAGTCGAACAAATGCCTCACGCACAGCGCGCGACAGACCCTCGTCCAAGGTAAAGCGCTCGCGAGTCCAATCACAGGAAGCGCCCATCCGGCGGATCTGGGTTGTGATGATCCCACCATATTGCTCTTTCCACTCCCAGACTCGTTCGACAAAGCGCTCGCGCCCCAATTCACGTCGACTCGTCCCTTCCTTGACAACGGCCTTTTCGACTACGTTTTGTGTCGCGATGCCCGCGTGATCGCTGCCGGGCACCCAGAGGGTAGGCTCGCCGCGCATGCGATGCCAGCGGCTCATGAGGTCTTCGAGCGTGAGGAACATGGCGTGGCCGTGGTGCAACTCGCCGGTGATATTGGGCGGCGGCATCGATATGACAAAGGGCTCACGGCCGGGATCGGCACGCGGCAGGAAATAGCCCTGCGCTTCCCACCAGTTGTAAAGGCGCTCTTCGACGCTGTGCGGGTCATAGGCTTTCGACATCTCATTCGGTTCAGGCATTAGTAGCAGTCTCCCTCAATTCACATTCCAAACAGCAGCGGGATAACGGATGAAAAGAACCACACTAGGGCAGCACCGACGGCGAGATCGGCCGCGGCTATCAACAAGAATCGTCTCCAGCCGCACGGCGTGTTGGTACTGCCGGGCGAGTCCAGCGCAAGCCACCGCAGCATGCGCTGCAAGATGTTATAGGAAGCGATCGCGGCGATCGCGGCCGGGAGGGCGGCATAGAGAGCGGCACTCCTGAGGCCGCCGACCGTCCGATCCCCGGTTATGAAAAAGAACATTGTAAAGTAGAGCCAACCACCCAAGAGTCCGAGCAGTAAAGCAGGCCAGCGCAACTGACCCAGGCGCTTGCCCCAGAGTGCGAAACATTGGCCTCCAAGGAGCCCCATCCCCAGGCCGCCCACTGAGCCGCAAAACCCCCCGACGAACGCTCCGACGAGCCCCGAGAGGATAAACATTCCTAAAACTCCCCCCACATATTCCAGCGTCGCGGGCCGGGAACCGGAAGGGGGATCCGTAACGATTTGCGTGATCAGCGCGAGACCTACCAGGGTACCCAGTCCTGTTCCGATCAATCCTCCGGCGAGGAATCCATAGCCGCCGCCCCGCCAGGTTGCCTTCCACAGCAATTCAGTCAGCCGCATCGCCAACTCCTTGTCACAAATGGGTCAAATCATGATAAGATGATTGATGCAACTCCCATTGGAAAGGACCCTATGAAATACCTCTTTTTGGTTCTGACTCTCTTGCTTGTGACTGCTTGTGACGCTCAAGTGCCCGGGATTGACTTGACGGCGGGCAATAACGGCGAAACGATCAGCGCCTCGATGGGTCAATTTCTCAACGTCAAGCTGGACTCGAACCCCTCGACCGGCTACAAATGGAATCTTGTGACGGAACCAACCCCGAGGATCCTCCAGTTAATCTCTTCTAGCTATAACCCCCCCATTGCCGGAGGGGTTGGCGCAGGTGGCAGCGAGACGTGGCAGTGGCAGGTCGTCGGCACCGGTACCACGACTCTCAAGCTTGCCTACTTTCGTTCTTTTTCGCCGAGCCAGGTAGCCAAAGACTTTACAGTTACCGTCCTAGTTCAGTAGGCCCTCTATGCAAAAAGCCCCTCTCACCTCAAGGGCGAAAGGGGCTCCCTTACGCGGTACCACCTTGGTTGGAAGTTTGAGATTACGTATTGAAGATCGCAGACAGACTGGCAATCCGCGACCAAAGCTCTAACTCCCAGCTCTCACGCGATAACGGGTTTCACCCGGAGTCGACTAGTCTGGCGTAGACCATTTCGCCGACTCAACTCCCCGGCGACCTTCGGACGGCGCAACTGGGAGAGGTTTACACCCGGTGCCCTCTCTTCGCTATCAGTCCGGCTCGCCCTACTCCTCCGGTTCGACGTTTTAGAGACCTGCCGCCGATACACGCGCCGCAGATCTGTATTTCGCATATTCTAGCATGGTTGTCGCGCGCTGTCAAGGATTGCTAAGGCAAATTCTCAAAGATTCCCGCGGCGCCCATGCCACCGCCTATGCACATGGTCACCATGCCGAACTGGACCTGGCGACGCTTCATCTCGTTAATGATCTGGGTCGTGAGTTTGGCGCCGGTCGCTCCGAGCGGATGGCCGAGGGCGATGGCGCCGCCGTTTACATTCACGCGCTCTTCATCTATCTTGAGCTCACGGATGACGGCCAGCGACTGGGCCGCAAACGCCTCGTTGAGCTCGATCAGATCGATGTCGGCGAGGCTCAGCCCGGCAAGCTGGAGCGCCTTGGGGATCGCGGCAATGGGCCCGATGCCCATGATTTCGGGCGGGACGCCTGCGGCGGCGAAAGAAACCATGCGAACAAGCGGCTTCAGTCCCATGGCCTTGGCCCGCTCCTGCTCCATCACGACGACGGCCGAGGCGGCATCACTCGTTTGGGACGAGTTGCCGGCCGTGACCGTGCCGCCCTGGGCAAAGGCCGGCTTGAGCGACGCAAGCACCTCGAGGCTCGTTTCGCGGCGGGGACCTTCGTCCGTGTCGAAGGTAAACTTGTCCTTCCGCAACCTGTCGCCGTTCATCTCTACGTTCGAGATCTCGAGCGGAACAATCTCGGACTTGAATTTGCCTGCCTCCTGAGCGGCGATGGCACGCTGGTGGCTCCTCAGCCCAAACGCGTCCTGATCCTGGCGGGATACACCGTATTGCTTCGCGACGTTCTCGGCGGTCAAGCCCATGCCGAGAAATGTGCCCGGATATTCCTGGGCGAGAAACGGGTTGGGCGAGAAGTGAAATCCGATCATCGGAACCATGCTCATGGATTCGACGCCGCCGGCGATGATGATCTCTCCCCAGCCGGCCCGTATCTGTCCGGCGGCGAGGGCTATGGTCTGAAGGCCGGAGGAGCAAAAGCGGTTGACGGTCATGGCGGGAACGCTGACTGGCAAGCCGGCGCGCAGGGCGACGATGCGCCCCATGTTCAGACCCTGTTCGCCCTCAGGGAAGGCGGAGCCGATGATGACGTCGTCGACTTGCTCTGGCTTGATACCTTCGGCCCGTCGGAGCGCGGCGGCCACGACGGTAGCCGCCATTTCGTCAGGTCGCGTCAGGCGAAGCTTGCCACGCGGTGCCTTGCCGACGGCGGTGCGGACGGCGGAGACGATGACTGCTTCTTTCATATGGAATCTCCTAAAGTTTCAGCGCTTAATTCCTCAATGGTTTCCCGGTGCTAAGAAAGTGCCAGATGCGCTCACGCGTCTTGTCCTCGCCGCAAAGCGCGACGAAAGCTTCCCGCTCGAGATCGAGGACATACTGCTCGTCTACCCATGTCGGGGCCGTGAGATCGCCGCCGCAAAGGACGCGGGCCAGGCGGTCGCCGACCTTGGCGTCGTACTCGGAGATGTACCCGGCCTGCACCATCGAATAGATCGCGATCCGCAGCGCGGCGAGGCCTCGTTCGCCCATGACGTAGATTAGCTTGCCCCGCGCCGGGGCACTATAACCTTCGGCGACCATTTCGAGGACTGCCTGCTTGGCTCCGGCAAGCATATAGTCGCGATTCATGACCACCCGATCGTTGGCGGAGAAAAAGCCCATTTGCTTAGCCTCTTCAGCGCTCGTCGCGACCTTGGCCATGCCGATGGTCTCAAAGACACGCTGAAGGAATGGGAGCGGGTCCACGTTCGGCGTCTGCATGGCAGGTGAGCCGACGCGGCGGAGCAGTTCTTTGCAGCCGCCCCCTGCCGGGATGAGGCCCATCCCCACCTCGACGAGGCCCACGTAGGACTCGGCGTGCGCGACGACGTGCGCAGCGGACATGGCAACTTCACAACCGCCGCCCAGTGTATAGCCGAAGGGAGCGGCGACGACTGGCTTGGGACTGTAGCGCATTGCCATGTTAAAGTCTTGCAAGGCCTTGGAGGCTTGATCGATCTTGTCCCATTCCTTGTTCTCGGCGGCGAGCCCAACCGTCATAACATTCGCACCCGCCGAGAAATGCTCTCCCTGATTGCCGACGACAAGACCGACATAGTTCTTGTTTACCTCTTCGAGTGCGGTCGCGGCGATCTCTATGATGCCCTCGTCGAGCGAGTTCATCTTGGTATGAAACTCGAGACAGGCCACCCCATCGCCCAGGTCGAGCAGGGAAGCATTGTCATTGCTCTTGATCACTTTTTGGTCTCGCAGGACAATGATATTTTGATCACGCGGGATGCGGCGGTAATCCTTGGCCGTCAGATCATAATAAAAGCCATCTTTGTAAAAGGTCGGATGGCCCGTCGCGAGCATCTCTTTGACCCAGGGCGCCACAGAGATGCCGTCCTTTTCCATGCGAGCCACCGTCTCGGCAACCCCGAGCACATCCCACGACTCAAAGGGGCCCAACTCGTTGGCAAAGCCCCATTTCATGGCATTGTCCACGGAGACGATATCGTCCGCAATTTCCGGCACCCGGTGCGATGAATAAGAGAGAAGGCGCGCGGTGGTATACCAGATGAACTGGGCGCCGCGATCATTTTGCGTCATCAGGTAGCGCAGGCGCTCGGGAAGCGATTCAAGCATTTCGGCGTTCGTAACCGAATCGTACGCCTTTTTTTCTTGCGGCTTGTATTCGAGTGTATTCAGGTCGAGGACTTGATACTCGCGGCCGGACGCGGTCCTGGTCTGCTTGTAAAAGCCCTGCTTGCTCTTGTTGCCCAGCCAGCCATTCTTGACCATCTCACGCAAGGCGTCCGGCGCGCGCAGTTCCGCGCGAGCCTCATCCTCCGGAACCGCTTCGTAGAGATTGTCGGAGACGTGGAGGAAAATGTCATTCCCCACCAGGTCCATGAGACGAAATGTAGCCGTCTTGGGGTGCCCGATCACGGGCCCAGTGATATCGTCAACCTCGTTAACAGCGAACCCGTTCTCAATGGCATAGTGCATCGTGAGGAGACCGCCAAAAGTGCCGATGCGATTGGCCACGAAATTGGGTCGATCCTTGCAGATGACCACCCCTTTGCCCAGGACTCGCTCGCCGAATCCCTTGACCTCCGCGACCACCTCAGGTGATGTTTGCACCGAGGGAATGACTTCGAGAAGCTTGAGATAGCGGGGCGGGTTGAAAAAGTGGGTGCCGAGGAAATGGGCCTGGAACGACTCTGAGCGCCCTTCGGCGATGGCGCCGATAGGAATGCCGGAAGTGTTTGTCGTCACGATGCAGTCGGATTGCCGAACCGCATCAATCCGTTCCATCAGTTGCCTTTTGATCCCCAGATTCTCGACGATGGCTTCGAGAATCAAATCGGCTTCGCGGAGGCGATCGAAATTGTCTTCCAGGTTCCCTACCGTGATGCGGTCGACGGTCTGAGGAGTAAAAAGGGCGGCCGGCTTCGCCTTCTTGACGGCCTCGAGACCTGCATTGACGATGCGGTTTCGCACCGCCGGGTGGGAGAGGGTGAGCTTTTTCTTCTCCTCCTCTGCGGTCAGCTTATTCGGGACGATGTCGAGCAGGACCACAGGCAAGCCCGCATTGGCAAAGTGGGCCGCGATGGCACCGCCCATCGTCCCGGAGCCGATCACCGCGACGTGCTCAATTCGATGCACCATTGCATTTTCCTCCTTTCGTGATTAGCCGAAACACGCAGAACGCGGCGGACCGGCATTGTCACTGCAACGCCGTCCGTCGCGCAGAAAACACCACGGGATGGAGCAATCGAGACAGCAACTAGAACTATTATACTATAAAATAGAGAACGGCCGCTACTAGCGCCTGTTTCTCGGGTGGTACGGATCGGGCGTGATGAGGCGACCCGGAGTCGCCGTGAGCAATGGGGGCGGAGTAGGGGTTGCCGCCCCCGGCGTGAGAGTAGGGCTTGGGGAGAGTGTTGGCGCCGGAGTAAGAGTCGGCGGCACAACGAGAATCACGTCCCCTTGAACATTGCCCTCGAGCCAGATATTCCGCCCGTTGCCCGCAAATGCATTGTTGAGAACACGGTTCTGGATCGAATTGGACAGGTGGACGCCGGCAACCGTATTGCCACGCAGGACATTGTTCGAGATGACGTTGTCGCGCGAGGCGTAGTTATCGGGGGAGGGGGGTAGGAACGAAAACTGCTTGGCATCCCAGCGGTCCCAGTAAAAGTAGATTGCTTCGCGGCTGTTGGTAATTTGGTTCCCGTCGACGGTGGCATTGTGAGTGTTCCAGGAACTGATGCCGTGATTCGTCATGTTGCTGATAATGTTGCCGCGGATCTCTGTATAGGCGTCGAAACCAAAGAGAATGCCGTCCATGGAACCCGTGATCTCGTTGCCGATGGCACGGTTCTTCTTGCAAAAACCCAATTCAATCCCGTTGTAAACGGCATTTTGGATCTTGTTGTTCTGGATAAGATTGTCGTCATCGCAGCGCGTAAAGTGCGCCTTGATGAAGATACCGTTCCCATTATCGCCGGCTACCGTATTCCCCTTGACCACATTGTGACTCGATCCATCCTGGAGGATGATGCCTCCGGCATCGCACCCCCGTCCGACGGTGCCGTTTCCCCAAGCGCAATAACGGATATTATCCCGGACCGTGTTGCTCGAAATCTCGCTATAGGAGCTGTGAATGAGGTTGATCCCCCAGGCCGAGTTATTCGAGGCCGTATTGTCTCGCAAAATGACATGATCGCTGTCGCGCACGTCAATGCCGATGGCGCCATTATTGGCCGTGTTGTACTCTGCTCGCCCGCCGCTGACCGTATCGAAACGAAGGCCGCCTCCCTCCGCTTGGCCGAGGAAGACGCCAAACCTCTGTTTGTTGGTGTCGTCCAGGTTGTCGGAAAGGTCGTTGTTGTGAACGTAGATATTGTTCCCTCCTCCGACGAAAATGCCGGTGCGATGGTGGAGAACGCGGCAATTCTTGATTTCAATATTTGTCGGGGTCTGCTGAAAGGGGAAGCCGAACTTGCGGACGAAGAAGGCGTAACCTTGAAAGTTGTTGCCCTCGATCGTGTGATGGTCGCAGTCAAAAACGACATTATTGCTCTGGATGTAAAAGCAATCTGTCTCGGGGGTCTTGATATCGTTGGTGAGTTTGTAATAGCCTGCCGCCCAGATTTGGGCGCACGAGCTGACTGTTACCAGTGGCAGGTTGGCGACGGCGAGAGTCGGGAAACTTGCGGGAGGCGGAGTGACCGGGATCCGAGTGGCGGTTATCGTCGGCGTCGAGGTGATCTCCAGGGTCGACTCCACGGTCGGTTCCAGTGTCGCAGCTTCGGGGGCGCTTGTAGCCGTTTCGGTCGACGGGGGAAAAGTGGGCTGGAGAGTCACCGGCGTAACTGTGACAGTCTCTGTGGGAGCGAGCACGGCGACCGAAGTGGGTATCGGACCGACACAAGCTGACAGCAAAACCATGGAGGCAATGACGAAGGCGAGCCAAACCATTGTGCTTAAACGGGGCATGGGACTCTTTCTTGATACAGTTATCAGGCAACGAGTATAGCACACTGAGGTGGGGAAGCAAAATGAAAAGGTTTTTGACAGGCTGCCGCTTTTACGGTAGTATCTGAACGTTGTGCGCTTGATGTCAGCCTGTCTCACGGGAGACGCAGCGGCCGTCGATCGATAGCCATAAGCGCCAGGAAAATGGGGGTGAAATGCAAGAGCTGGATCAGATCGGAGAAAAGGTACGCCGAGCTTTTGAGGCCAAGAACTCGGCACGCGATGCAGCCTTGGCCACATCACGCGAGCTTATTCGGCATTGTGCCCTGGCCATTCGGGCTACACACCGGGCGGAATATGAGGAGGCGTCCAGCCTGCTCACGCGGGCGCGAGAAATCGCGGCTCTGATGAAAGAGCATGTGGCTGGCTATCCGGACCTGTACTATACAGGGTATGTCCAGGATGCTTTGAAGGAATTGTCCGAGGCGCATATTGTGCACGGGTTGATTGTGTCGGGGACCATCCCCGACCCGGACACACTCGGCGTGGACTATGCTGCTTATCTCAACGGGCTGGGGGAAGCCGCAGGCGAACTGCGCCGCTATATTCTCGACGTGATCCGCCACGATAATCCGGAGAAGGGCGAACAGGTCCTCGCGAGTATGGAGGACATTTACTCTCTCCTTGTGACTATGGACTTTCCCGACGCGCTAACCGGGGGCCTGCGCCGCACGACGGACATGGTTCGGGGTGTATTGGAGCGGACGCGCGGCGATCTGACCTTGACGGCTCGGCAAGGCAAGCTCGAAAAGACACTGAGGCAATTTGAGGAAAAACTAAAGACCTAGTGATTGGACATATTCGAGGCCCTATCGTTTGTGCGCCGTCGTGGGAGAATATTGACGAGAATGCAATTTGCCTTTCTGGCATAAGAGTGCTATGATAAACACCAGGATATGATACTTCGTCCCACGATGTGGGACAATAGATTTCCTCTTGTTTGACCCTCAGCCGACCCTCTCGTGGCGGCGGTGTCTGTCCGTCGTAACCTGATATCTGGCGCGTGTTTTTCGAGTACCGCTAGCGATTCTGTTTTCTGGCAATCGCGTTTTCTTGGCCCGGCAGGGCGTGGGACGCCGTCCTGTGATGTGGGACGACCCTGACTGGAGTCGAGCATGGCCACCGGCGACAACTCGAGCGAGAAGAGCCTTGCGCGTGCAGTGTCCATTCTGGATTGTTTTCGACCGGAGCAGCCGGAATGGGGCGTGAGCGAAATCGCGCGCCATCTCCACTTGTCGCGCAGCACGGCGGGACGACTCCTTCAGAGCTTGCAGGCACAAGGGGTCCTCGGCCAGAACACGGCGACGCGCCGCTACATAATGGGCTCCAAGGTGCTGACCTGGAGCTCTGCTTATATGAGCCAGCTGGATGTCGCGAGGGCCGCCCGCGCGGCTCTCGTCGAACTGCACCGGGTGACTTGCGAAACAGCCAGTATCTATGTGCGTGAAGGGACCGAGCGCATTTGTGTCGAGCGCATCGAGAGCCCAGAATCGGTGCGCGTTGTCGTCCGCCGCGGCGAACGCATGCCCCTCCACGCCGGGTCTGCCGGCAAAGCCCTCCTCGCTTTTGCTCCAGAAGAGATCGTAAGACAAGTCCTCAGCAAGCCTCTCGAACGAATGACCTCCAGGACGATCGTCGTACGCAAGCAACTCCTCAAAGAGCTCGAGATCATCCGGAACTGCGGATATGCCATCAGCCACGGCGAGCGGTTTGAAGATGCGCTGGGGCTTGGCGCACCTATCTTCGACTCGACCGGGAGAGTGGTTGCCGCACTCAACGTCGCCGGCCCCATCACACGCTTTACGGACGACCAGGCCGCCAGGTTCACACCGATCCTCCTGCAGCTCGCGGCGCAGGCCTCCCAGGCGATGGGGTATCGAGGCACGTATTTTCAATCCATCTTGCGGAGCGAATGATGACGGAAACACGTATTGCCGCCTATCAATTGGTCGATTATCTGGAACACCTCGGAGTCGAGGTCGTCTTCGGGTTGACCGGGCATACGATCATTGCGATGATGGATGCTCTGGGGCACGGCCGAGTCCGCTATATCACAGCGCGACACGAGCAGGTGGCGGCGCACGCCGCCGACGGTTATGCGCGTGCCTCGGGCAAGCCGGGCGTCCTCTTGACTCACCTGGGGCCCGGCCTGACGAATGCCACCACGGGCGTGGCGAACGCCGCGCTCGATTCGATCCCGATGGTCGTCATCGCGGGCGACGTGCCCTCCTACTACTTCGGCCGCCATCCCCATCAAGAAGTCAATCTGCATCTCGACGGCGACCAGTTTGAGATCTATCGCCCCTTTTGCAAGCGCATTTATCGAGTGGACCGGGTGGAGGACTTGCCGCGCACGGTCGAGCGTGCGTTCCATCTTGCCCAATCCGGCCGTCCCGGTCCCGTCCTCGTGGACGTCCCGATGGACGTCTTTTCGGCCGATCTGCCTGTGGGGGCATTCAGCCAGACGCCCGCGCCCGTCGTGCGCCCGGCGATTGACGCGGCAGCTGCCGAACGGGTTGCACAGGCGCTGGCCGATGCCGAGCGCCCTGTGATTTACGTGGGTGGCGGTGTTTTGGGCGCGCATGCAACGCAAGAACTGGCCGCACTGGCAGAGGCGGTTGAAGCGCCGGTCGCGCACACGCTAATGGGCAAGGGGTGCTTGCGCGACGATCATCCGCTCTTGCTTGGCATGACGGGCTTTTGGGGAACACCGATCGCCAATGAAATGTGTCGCAAGGCGGACTTGATCCTCGCGGTCGGCACGCGGTTGGCAGAGGCGAACTCCAGTTCGTGGGACTCTCGATACACTTTTGCCATTCCGCCAACGCGCTTGATTCATGTAGACATTGATTCCGCCGAGATCGGTCGCAATTTCCCGACGGAACTGGGCGTCATCGCCGATGCCAAGAATGCCCTTGGGATGATCGCCGGGGCTGCTCGGAGATACGAGCATCGGCCGCGCAACGGCTTGCGAGAAAGAATCGCTCAGGGACGGCAGGACTTTGCCGCGAACTGGGCAGACCAGTGGAGTTCCGACCAGTATCCGCTGCGGCCGGAGCGCATTCTGGCCGAGGTGCGCAAGGCGCTGCCAGAAGATGGTTATCTCGTGACGGACGTGGGATGGAACAAGAACGGGGTCGCCCAGCAGTTCCCCATCAATGTCCCGGGCGCTTTTATTACGCCCAGTGGGCTGGCGACGATGGGGTTTGGACCCGCCGCCGTGTTAGGGGTCAAGGTGGCCCGTCCGGAGCGTGCCGCGATCGCGCTCGTCGGCGACGGAGCTTTTGGCAGCAACATGTCGGTCGTCGCGACGGCGATGGAAGCCGAGATCCCGGTGGTCTGGGTCGTAATGGACAACTGCGCCTTTGGCACAATCGCCGGCCTGGAGAAAGCGCATTACGGGTGGAGTTTCGGCTGTGTGTTCGAGAGCGAGGGAAAAGAATATCGCGTGGCCTATGCCGACGTCGCCCGGGCGTGCGGCGCGCAAGGCGTCCTGATCCGCGCTGCAAGCGAGCTCGGTCCCGCGCTCCGTGAGGCACTCGCGTCCGGCATCCCGACCGTCATTCATGCTCCAATGGAAAATGCGCCGACTCCGACGCCGGGGTACTGGAATATCAACGACATTTATCGGAAAGGAAGGTAAGAAGAGAAGACAGACAGGTGACATGTCGCGGGGGATTTCAAGAACCAAATCCGAAACCACCGCGCCGCCTGTTTCTGGAGGAGGGGGGTGATCATCCGACGCCTATCCGAACCCGGGTGATGAACATGACGAGTACGAAATGCTCTCAACCGCTCGTAACAACCGGAGGAGACTAGCCATGAAGCGCACAATCTTGTTCGGACTGATCGTACTAGGTGTGTTACTCGCCGCCTGTGCAGCCCCCGCTGCCGCCCCGCAGCCCACGGCGGCGCCCGCTCAGCCGACCACAGCCGCCGCACAGCCCACTTCGGCCGCCAAGGCGACCGGCGAACCGATCAAAATCGGCATCATCGCCGCGATGAGCGGCACGAATGCCGTTTTGGGAGACTGGATGAAAAAGGGTGTCACGCTTGCCGTGGACGAAAAGAACGCGGCGGGCGGCATTCATGGCCGCCCCATTCAGATCGTCTCTTACGACGACGAAGCCGACCCGACCAAGTCGGTTGGACTGGCGCAAAAGGTCGCGACGGATGACAAAGTCGTGGCGGTTTGGGCAACTTCAAACAGCAACACGGCGCTCGCGGACATTCCGATTTTCGCCCAGTACAAGATCCCCCAGCTCACCAATGGGACGAACACAGACATTACCAACAAGGGAAGCGCGTATGTCTTTCGAGCCTGCCCTGCGGGTCCGGCCTACGAAACCCCGCTGGTAGATTTCCTGGTAAAGACCAAGGGCTTTAAAAAGTTCGCCATCATTACGGATACCTCCGCCTATGGCAAGGGCGAAGCGGACTATCAAGAAGCCGCCCTGAAGGCCGATGGCCTACAGGCTCTCGCGCGCGAAAGCTATGGCATTGACGACAAGGACTTTACAGGACAGTTGACCAGGATTCTGCAAACGAATCCCGAAGTCCTCTTGTTTGGCGGTTCCGAAGTGGCATCCGGTCTGATCGCCAAGCAAGCGCGCCAGCTTGGGTTCAAGGGTCAAATGGCTGGCGGGTCTGCTATCGCGACGCCCAAATTCGCGGAGACGGCAGGCTCCGATGTTGTAGAAGGCGTGTATGCGACCGCACCCTATCTCACCAACGATTTGAACGACATGACCAAAGCATTTGCGGCGAGATACAAAGCCAAGTGGAATGAAGACGCGGAAGTTCACGGCGCGAACACGTACGATGGAACGCAGATGCTGCTGATGGCGATGGACGCCGCGTATCCTAACGAGACGGGCGAGGCGATCGCGGCCGCGTTCCACAAGATCTCCGGATACAAGGGTCTACAAGGAACATTCAATGTTCAATCGAATGGCGAAACGATAGACAAGACCCAACTGGGCGTTTGGAAGGGGGGGAAACTGATTCCTTACTCTGGTCAATAAGGTGGATTTCTTTGGACCTGTCAGGTCGACCGAGACCTGACAGGTCCACGGAAGGGGAATCAATGAATATCGTCAGCATTTTCCTGCAAACCATTGTCGGCGGAATCGGCATCGGCAGTCTGTACGCGCTTGTCGCGCTTGGGTACTCGATGGTTTACCGCTCGATGGGTTTGGTCAACTTTGCCCACGGCAGCATCTACATGATCGGCACCTATTTCGGCATCATCTGGTACCAAGGGATGGTAATGGGGCTGCAGGTGCCATACCCCATTGCCTTCGTCGTCGGCATCTTGTTAAACGCGGTCTTGGGAGTGATTCTCGAACGGGTCTTTCGGCCGCTCGCGAACATGGATCTGATGTTAATGCTGCTTGGGACGATTGGGTTGGGATATGTGCTCGACAATCTGGCGATCATCACCTGGGGGGCAGAAGGATTCGCGGTCAAATCGCCATTGCCGAATACTCCCATCGTGATCGGCGGTGTGGCACTGCTGCCTCAGATGCTGTTGCTCATCGGCGTGTCCGCTGTGCTCATGATTGGGCTAAACCTGTTTTTGGGCAAAGCAAAGATCGGGAAGGCGATGCGTGCCGCCGCGTCCGATCGCGAAACGGCGAGCGCAATGGGCATTCCCGTCAACACCACCAACGCGCTAACGTTTGCCATTGGGGCAGGACTTGCGGCCGCGGCAGGC
>JAMDCU010000050.1 GCA_023489485.1 Chloroflexota bacterium | reverse complement strand
CCGGAGGTATCTCGCGTTTGCGGACAGGTTCGAGCAGGAATATATCGGGCAGGGGAATACGAATCGGGAGATCGGCGAGACGCTCGGGCGCGGTTGGGGACTGCTCAGCGAATTCCCCGTTGCCGAGCTCAAGCGTATCAAGCGCGAGCATATTGAAAAGTACCGGCAGAAATAGCGCCGGAGGGGCGAGTAAAATTACTCGCCCGGTGAGAAAAAAAGCTCGTCCCTAGACGAGGTTGGTATGGAAAATGTCAGCCCGACCCGGATGGAGCTGCTCGCGGTCAAGGGGCAGATCGGTCTGGCCGAACAAGGGCGCGACTTGCTCAAGGAAAAGCGCAACGCCCTCATGAAAGAGTTCATGAAAATTGCCGACGCGGTCATGACCGGCAGTGATGAACTGGAGCGCGTAGCCGCGGAAGCCAGACGCACACTCGCGCGAGCGGAAGCCCTGGATGGCCCCGAGGCCGTACAGTCCGCCGCTTTTGCCGCTCAGGGCGAACTGACGCTCTCGGTTGAAGGCGCCTTTGTCATGGGGGTTCCGGTGCCGGTCATCGAGCAAAAGAGCGCGGCCCGCTCGCTGGTAGACCGTGGCTACAGCCTCTCCGGCACTTCGGCCCGGATCGACAAGACGGCCGAAAGCTTTGAAGAAGAGGTGGACTTGCTCATCGAGCTTGCGGCCAGCGAACTACGCCTGCGCCGTCTCGCGGAAGAGATACGCAAGACCAGTCGGCGAGTGAATGCGCTCGACAACATCATGATCCCGCGCCTGCATTCGCGCAAATCGTATATTGAGATGGTCCTGGAAGAACGCGCGCGGGAAGACTTGTTCCGGCTCAAGACGGTCAAGAGAGCGATTATGAAAAAGCGCGCCGACTAGGCCGCAGCGGTGATTTTGCCCAGCCTCTCCCCGCAACAGCGAGGAGGGGCTTTTCATTGGATGTGTCAATCGCTCAGTTGGGTGAGGCATGGTGCGCACAACCAGTCAAAATGATTTGCAGGCTCTATTCCTTTTCGTTGCCTAATCGGGGACAATAGAGAAGACCAAGCCAACCGCCTCGGCGCGGCCGCAGCCGGACAGGCGGGAAACACCGGTGCCCGAAAGGAGACGCAGATGCCACCTTACGTCTGCTACAACTGTGGTAGGAAACTGACTCTCCTCCGGCCGCCTCGTCGAGACCGGCACTGCCCCCAATGCGGACGCAAACTGCACGTGTGCGAGAACTGCCGCTTCTTTGACGTGAGCGGATGCTTGATCACCGAGAGCCAGACTTTTAGGGCGACTCACGGTACCCTGTGCTCTCGATTTACATATCGGACCGTGGCAGTGTAGCCACGCGAGAGAGCCTGAATGCTGTTTTACAATTTGGGTACGCCCACCTGGGCTGAAGCACAAGCGATCACATGTGCCTTGGCTCAGTTGAAAAGGGATGCGGCGGTGCTGGCGCATCTCGACTCGCCGGGCATCTGTGTCGGCGGGCAGGTCAATGTAGGCCGACAGGTCGACATGAGCTACTGCCGCACCCGGGGGATTCCTGTCTTCCAGCGCCCCGTGCACGGGCATATGCTCTGCGCCGGTGCTTCCCAGCTCGAGCTGCAATTGGTCCTCGCACGTAATCATCGCTTGCTCCTCCAGTCCGGAAGCGGGCGCTTTCGAGCGGCGCTCTTACCTCTCCTCAACACAATGCGTGATTTCGCCGTCGACGCCTCTTATCGGCCGCCGAATGAACTTGTCGTCCACGACCGCCGGATTGTGAGTGCGTGCATTGGCGAGGTAGACCACTGCACGGTTATCGCGGCTCATTTGGCCCTTGATTTCGACCCCGCACTGCTCGCGCAAGCTTTGTACCTGCCCTCGGAGGATCCATCTCGCATGGAGGAATTGCTGTCTGCGCATCGTACATCTTTGCGGGAAGAGCTGGGCACCGTGCCCAGCGTCGGGCAATTCGAACGCCGACTGCGCAGTCACCTGCAATCGGTCGTCGGAGGGTTGCGTCCGGGAGAGATCGACGCAGAGCTGCAAGAGCGGATGCAGACGAGCGCTGCACTCGCTTTCGCTTCCCCGCACGGCTGCGGGGGGGATACCCTGAGGAATGGTTGGAACCTAGATCTCGGTGCCGGAGGCGAATTGATACAGTGCACGTATCAAGCCCCCGGGGGATTTCTGCGCGCGACCTGTGAGTGGCAGGATGGGCGGATTGCCCGTGCGTTACTCAGCGGCGACTTTTTCTGCTACCCGCCGGGCGGCCTGTTCCGGCTCGAAAAGGAGTTGATTGGGCTGACGGCGGAAGAAGTGGCCATGAAGATGGGGGGACTATACCGCAAGTTGGGGCTCGTGACGCCCGGCATTCAATCCGCGCAATGGGTGCGAGTCCTGACGCCGGCATCGAAACAGTCAGTGAAAAAAGTTTGTGCCTCCATGCTGAAGGAGGAATAGACACATGGATCTCAAAATCATTAACAAGGAAAAAGTTGTGTCGTTTGTCGCGAGTGCTATGAAGCAATACGCGGTGGCCGGACCGGTCGAGCAGGACGGTCGTTTCTTGTTTGCTCCGCTAAAGGACGCGGCCGACTTACGACTGGCTTACACGACGACGACTCTTCCGCCCAAAAAGTACCTCTTGCCGCAGGAAGAGACCTTGTTCACATATGAAACCGAGCAGAAGCTCGCCCGGACGAATTTCAATACACAGCAGCTCCTGTTGTTTGGTGTGCACACCTGCGACATCCACGCCATGGGACTCTTGGATGCTGCTTTTGCTCAAGGATATCCCGACGCCCATTATGCAAGGCGCCGCGCGACCACTTACATCGTAGGCATTGAGTGCCTTGCCCCCTGTGATGACCAATCCTTCTGCAAGAGTATGAATACACTCTCCGCCAATTCTGGATTTGACCTTCATCTCATCGACTTGGGGAACAAGTACGCGGTCGAAGTCGGGACGAGCGCGGGCCAGGCGCTGCTGTGCGAGCATGCGCAGGCCCACGCGGCCACACGCGAAGACTTGGCGCTCCTCGACAAAACTCTCTCAGCCAAGTGGGGCCGTTTCCCGCAGCGACTCGACGTCGAGAGGAGCGATCTGCCCTCGCTCATGACGATGAGCCATCACAGTCCGCTCTGGGAAGAACTGGGGAAAAAGTGTCTAGGCTGCGGGGCATGCAATATCGTCTGCCCGACCTGTTACTGCTTTGATGTAAGGGATTATGCCTCTTTGGATGGCAAGACGACGGAGCGCCGCCGCGTGTGGGATTCGTGCCAGTTGGACGAGTTTGCGCTCGTGACCACCGGGGAGAATTTTCGCCGGACGCGAGCGCAGCGTTTGCGTCACCGGTTTATGCGCAAGGGCAAGTATCTCCCGGAGAGATTCGGCCCAATGGGCTGCGTGGGATGCGGTCGCTGTGCGCGGGCCTGCCTGGTGAACATCACCCCGGTGGGGGTGTGGAATTCCTTGCACCAAGCGCATGCCGTTTAGGAGGTCAACCGATGTCGCCGATACCTACCATTGGGTCCGTCTATGTGCCCACGACCGCGTGGATTGCACGGGTAGCGCCATTGACGACCATGGAAAAGCTGTTCACCCTCGAACTGCCCCGCGGGATCAGCTTGGGACACAAACCGGGCCAGTTCGTGGAATTGAGTGTGTTTGGCGTGGGCGAAGCCCCCATCTCGATTTCCTCTGCTCCCAGTCGAAGTAACGGCGTTTTTGAGCTGTGCGTGCGTCAGGCCGGCAATGTCACACGCGCCCTCCACACGATGAAAGAGGGAGCCACCGTCGGGGTGCGCGGTCCGTTCGGCACCGGGTTTCCGTTGGAGCAGTTCCGAGGCAAGGATCTCCTCTTCGCTCCGGGTGGGCTGGGGCTGGCGCCGGCGCGGAGTGTCATCCAGCAAGTGCTCGACGAGCGCCGGAACTATGGCCGAGTCATTGTTCTCTACGGCGCCAAGACTCCGAGCGAGTTACTGTTCAAACAGGAATTGCAGGAATGGAGCCAGCGCAAGGACCTCGAGCTGCTTCTCACCGTCGACCGTGGAGATGCCGAATGGACCGGCAACGTCGGCGTGATTACGACGCTGTTTCCCAAGGTCAGCGTCAATCCGCTCAACACGATTGCGATCACGATTGGACCCCCGATCATGTATCGCTTTGTGCTGATCGAGCTGCTTGGCAAAGGGATACCCGAAGACCAGATCTGGGTTTCGCTCGAACGGCGAATGAAGTGTGGTGTGGGCAAGTGCGGTCACTGCCAGATCAACCAATTGTACTGCTGTCAGGACGGGCCGTCCTTCAATTACGCGCAGATCAAGGGCGTGGAGGAGGCGTTGGGATGAGACCTAAAGTAGCATTTTTTGATTTCACAAGTTGTGAAGGGTGCCAACTGACCGTCGTGGACTCGCTCCAAACGCATCTTGATCTGCTCGACGCCGTAGAAATCGTGCGGTTTCGCGAGGCCATCAGCGACCGCGGAGAGGATTACGCCATCGCCTTCGTCGAGGGTTCGATCACGCGCCCCTCGGATGCAGAACGGCTCAAGGGAATCCGCGCCCAGGCAGCGGTTCTTGTCGCTCTCGGGGCATGCGCTCACCTGGGCGGCATCAATGCCATCAAGAATCTCTCGCCGTTCGAGCAAGCCCGCCGCTATGTGTATGGCGATCACGGGGAATGGTACCCAACGTACGAGACACGTCCTTTGAGCGCGGTGGTCAAGGTGGATGCTTTCATCCCCGGTTGTCCGATCGATCGGGAGGAATTTGTCCAAGTGGTCCAAGCGCTCCTGCTCGGCAAAAAGCCGTCGATTCCCGATTACCCGATGTGCGTGACCTGCAAGATGAAAGAAAACGTCTGCCTGTTCGATAAAGGGGGGGTGTGTCTGGGCCCCCTCACGCGTGCCGGTTGTGGTGCGATTTGCCCGAGCTATGGGGTGGGCTGCGAGGGATGTCGTGGGGTCATCTCGAACCCCAACCGCGATGCCATGGAGGACGTCCTCGCCGAGCATGGCCTGACGCCCGATGCGCTCTTTGCGCGGATGACCCTTTTTGGGGCCTATGAAATGGGGAAATAGGAGTATCCCTATGTCACACGATATCAAGATTGACATTCATCACCTCACGCGAGTCGAGGGACACGGGAATATCACCGTCAATGCCAGGAATGGAGCCGTGGAGGAGTGCCGGTTGGACATTATCGAAACGCCTCGGTTCTTCGAAAGCATGTTGCGAGGGCGTCCCTACACGGAAGCGAGTCACATCACCTCGCGCATCTGCGGGATCTGTGCGGTAGGTCATGCGACGGCATCGCTCCGTGCGACGGAAAACGCTCTCGGAGTGATGATTTCGGGGCAGACCGAGCTCTTGCGCAATTTGATGATGTGCGGTGAAATGCTGGACAGCCATGTCCTCCACACCTATATGCTGGTGGCACCGGATTTCTTTGGAGTCACGAGCGTCATACCGTTATCCAAGCTGGCGCCTGATGCCGTGGTCCGCGCGCTTCGCCTCAAGAAACTCGCCGGGGATCTCTGCGCAGCAATCGGCGGGCGGCATACCCACCCGATTGCGATGACGGTGGGAGGCTTTACCCACTTGCCCACCCTCGCCGAGATCAAATCGTTGTGGAGCCGGCTGATTGAAGCGCGCAAGGACATGCAGGCGACGGTCGATTTGTTCAAGACATTGCCCTGGCCTGCTTTTGAGCGGCCGACCGAGTATGTCGCTCTCTCGAAATCAAACGAGTATGCGTTGATCGACGGCGCGATCACAAGCTCTGACGGACCTGTCTATGCTGCCGACGAGTACAAAAAGGTCACGAACGAGTACCTCGTCGCACACTCATCAGCCAAGCATACCCGGCACAAGCGGGACGCGTATATGGTCGGCGCGCTGGCCCGCTTTAATGTGAATTACGAGCACCTTCACCCGGCAGCCAAACTCGCCGCCGACGAACTGGGGCTCAAACCGGTTTGCACCAACCCGTATTTGAACAGCGCCGCCCAAGTGGTGGAGATGGTTCACGCTCTGGAAACGGCCATCCAGATCAGCGAAGTTCTCACCGAAAAGGGCATCCAGCCAGAGATGCCGCCCGTGTTCAACGGCAAGGGGGGAACAGGCGTTGGCGCAGTGGAAGTGCCGCGCGGGACTTTGTTTCACAACTATGAGATTGGCGACGACGGGCGGATCGTAAATGCCAACTGTATCATCCCGACGGGTCAGAACCTGGCGAATATCGAAGCGGACATGTGCAAGCTGGTGCCGGAAATCCTCGACCAGGGTGAGGATCGAGTGGCGCTCGCGCTGGAGATGCTCGTGCGCGCGTATGACCCGTGCATCTCGTGTTCAGTGCATTTCATGAACGTTCGGTTTGTAAAATGAGCGCCTTGACTCCCAGAGAGAAACCTATCCTCCTCCTCGGGCTTGGCAATCCGCTGCAGGCTGACGATGGCGTGGGCTGTCGGACAGCGCAAGTGCTGGAAAAGGAAAGTCTTCCAGACTCCGTTCAAGTGCTGGACGGGGGGACGCCGGGGATCGGACTGTTGAGCCTGATCGAGGGGCGCGAGCGCGTGATCGTCATCGATGCCGCGGAAATGGGGCGAGCGGCCGGAGCGGTTGTTCGCCTCGCGCTGGATGATATTGCGCCGTCCGGTGCCCCTGTGACGCTTTCTTTGCACACGGCCGGATTTGCCGACGCCCTCGCGCTGGCGCAAGCGCTCAAGATGCCGCTCCCCGAAATGGTCGTCTTTGGCGTCCAGCCCGCGCGGGTGGAATGGAGCGAAGAACTCTCACCGGCGGTGCAGGCTGCAGTGGGTCCCCTCGTCAAAGCCGTGCTGCGAGAAATAGGAGCATCCCATGGCGAATGAAAAGATCTTGATTATTGACGATGACGACGACGTGGCGTACGCCATGCGGTTGCCCTTGCAGGCGGCCGGGTATGTGGTCTATCGCGGCGCCAGCAGCGAAGAGGGCCTGCGCATGGTCAAGCAGGTGAACCCCGACCTCATCATCCTGGATGTAATGATGGACACGACGACGGCAGGCTTTCAGGTGAGTCTGACCTTGCGCAACTCCAGTGCGTCCTCCGAATACGCGGCGTACCGTTACGTACCCATTCTGATGCTGACGGCGATTCACAAAACCACGCCGCTGCGCTTTGGGCCGAACGAGGAATATCTGCCAGTCAACGCTTTTCTAGAGAAACCGATTCAGCCGGAGGCACTACTCGAACAGGTGCGCAAGCACCTGGAAGAGAAACCGGTCTGATTTTCTTTTAGACATGGGCGAGGCGTCCGTTCTCCCCCGCATTGCATCACACGCGATACCCTTGTACGCGCGGCTCGTAAGGAGGAGTGCCTCGCCACTATTCTGAGGTGGTGTGGCGGTCGGCGATGGTACAATCCACCGCTCGAGAAGTGACAGGGCCAAAATCAGCGGCGTTCGTCGAGCAGGAGATGGTCTCGAGCACCGCATGGCTCATCAGCATTCGTTGGTGGGCCGGGCTGGGCGTGCTGGCATTGACGTGGTTAGCCACCATGGTCCTCGCCATTAATCTGCCGGCGCTACCGCTCTATGGGATCGGCCTGGCCATACTCGCCTACAACGCGGTCTTTGAGGTGATGCGCCGACGCTTGCTCGCCGAAGGCCTCCCCCATGCGTGGGCGTTCGGGCAGATGACCCGCCTGCAGATCGCGCTGGACTATGTGGCGATGGCCGCGCTTATCCACTTTTCCGGCGGCTTGGAGAGCCCGGCCACCATCTATTTCATTTTTCACATTATCATTGCTGGAACCCTGCTTTCGCCCCGGGCGACGTATCTCTATACGACTCTAGCTGTCGGGCTCGTAGGCACGACAGCCGCTCTCGAGTATTTCGGTCTGTGGCCCCATGTCCGCGTGCCCGAGTTGGCCAACTCGGGATTGTACCAGAAGCCCCTCTACGCACTGGGCAACCTGTTCTTCTTCGCGACCGCCCTATATGTTACGGCCTACCTCGTCGCCACTCTCAATGTCCGATTGCGGAAACGGGCGGCCGAGGTGATTGAACTGAGTGAGCGCCTCCGCCGCGCGTACAGTCGCCTGCAAACTCTATACGAAAACGCCCAGGCGGCCAATTCAACTCTTGAGCTTGCCAAAGTTTTGGACCGTTTTGTCCAGTCGACGGCTCGGGCAATGGGTGTGCGGGCTTGCTCCATTTGTTTGCTCGACGAGACGGGCACCCGTCTCAATCTTGGCGCTGCCTTCGGCTTGAGCGAGCGGTACATGAGTAAGGGAGACCTCATCCTCGAGGCCAACCCGCTGGCACGCGAAGTCATGGCCGGCCGGACCATTATTACGGCGGATGCGAGGACCGCGTCCGACCTGCAATATCCCGCCGACGCCGTGGCCGAAGGTATTTGCTCGATGCTTTCAGCCCCAATGCGGGGAAAGGAGAAACCCTTCGGTCTCTTGCGCGCCTATAGCACCGAGCGGAACCATTTTTCTCAAGAGGATGCAGAATTCCTTGCCGCGATCGCGACCCAGGGGAGCATTGCGATTGAGAACGCAATGGCTTTTCAGGCGCTGAGCCAGCTGAACGAAGGCAAATCCAAGTTTGTGTTGACGGTCACGCATGAGCTGCGGTCGCCGGTCGGCGTGATCCGCAGTCTGTTGCGGACGATGCTCTCGGGTTATACGGGACCACTCGCGGACCAACAACGGGACATGGTGGAGCGAGCGCTCCACCGGACGGATGCACTCCAGAACTTGATTGACGATTTGCTCGACTTGGCAGCGGGCAAGAGTGAGCTCGGCATCCCGGAAGAGCGCGTTAAAGTGCGCCTGGACCAAGCGGTCGAGTATGTCGTCAAGCAGTTTCAGATTCCGGCCCAGGAGAAGCAAATCCGTCTCGAATGGCACTGTGAACCTGCCAACCGTTCCCTCTTGATTTCGGCAACCCATGAAGGGATTGAGCGGGTTCTGGGCAATCTGGTCTCGAACGCTGTCAAGTACACTCGGCCGGAGGGGTGCGTGCAGTTGCGCCTACGCCGCACGGATAGCGAGATCTATCTGCAGGTCTCGGATACGGGAATCGGGATTCCGGAAGAGGCGGTGCCCCACATTTGTGAGGAATTCTACCGGGCGCCAAACGCCAAGGCAATCGAAAAAGAAGGCACCGGGCTCGGGTTGGCGATCGTCAAAAACCTGGTGGAGCACTGGGGCGGTCGCATCACGGTGGAGAGCAAGCTGGGGCAAGGAACCACCTTCACTCTGATTTTCCCAACGGTGCGAGATTGAGCAGTTTTTCTTTCTGCCCCTTGGCGAGAGGTCTCATACGTGTCTATGAGTAGTAGGTGACCTGGACCTGGTATCTAGTACGGAGAGGGTTGGTATCGCCGTTCAATCGAATCGGCTTGGCCGATTTATTCCCATGCCCGCTAGTCCGTGTTACACTGGACATGGATTGAGCAAGCCAAGGAGGATCGCGTGAACATCGCAGGTTATGAATTTCCGGACGATCTGTACTATGACAAGAACCACAGCTGGGCCCGCGTCGAGGGGAACACTGTCACCCAGGGGATGACCGACTTTGCACAAAAGCTTGCCAAAGAGATCGTTTTCGTGGAAATCCCGCGCGCGAACCGCCCGGTCGAGCAGGGCAAACCGGTCATGAGCGTCGAGTCCGGCAAGTGGGTCGGCCGTATTTTTGCCATTGTCTCGGGCAAGATCCTGCAAGCCAATGGGGAGCTCGAATCCACTCCCACGTTAATTAACGATTCGCCCTACGACGAAGGCTGGCTCGTCAAGACCGAGGCGTCGACCTTGGACGAACTGAAGAATTTGATGCGAGCGAATGACCCAGCCTTTGCCGAATTGATCAAGAGTGAGATGGTCAAGTACAACTTGACGTAGGAATGTTCCAGTGTGCAGTCATCTCTCGCGCTTGGTGCTCATTGGGCTCGCCGCGCTTGGTTTGCTCCTCAGCGCGTGTTCCGGCGCGGCGCCGCCGACCGCGTCGACGGTGCAGACGTGGTACATCGATCCCGTGCGCTTCCAGCGCGGCGCACATGCCGGGTTGCAATGTGCTGATTGTCACACCGCCATTTCGCTCGGCGAGATGTCGGCGGGGCATCCTAACCCCGACCGCGTCACCCAGGATGCGGTCGCCACATTCGATTACACCGCATGCCGGCGCTGTCATCCTCAAGAATATGACGCCTACATGCACGGAGTCCACGCCGAAGTGGCGAGTGGGGTGCGTGCGAACCAGACGGACAATCCCGCGCCGACGTGTGGGCATTGTCACAGCCCACACTATAATCCGCCGAACCGGACGCGGGCGGAACTGATTGCGAGCCAGGTCGCAACCTGCGGCCAGTGTCACGGCAAGGCAACAGAGACCTATCTGCAGAACTATCACGGCAAGGCTGCGGCCAACCTCGGGGACACCAGCTCGGCCGCGTGCACGGACTGCCACGGGGCGCATACGGTGGTCTCGCTCAAGTCGGCGGACAAAGCGCTTGAAGTGTGCCAGACCTGCCACCCGGACGCTTCGGTGAACATGACCGGCTTTCTCATTCATGCTCAAGAAACGGTGCCGGCGCCCGCTGCGCCCCATGCAGGAGAATCCATGCTCTTGTTCGTGACCAAGGTCTTGCTAACGATCTTGGTCGTCGGAGTCCTCGGCTTTTTCTACGCGCACACGTTCATCTGGTTCATTCGCTCGGCTCATAACCGGATGTGCGGGTCATGAGCGCGCGCGGTCCCAACGGGAGCCGGGGGATTGGTGCTAACCATGTCATCATCGGTCGTTTTACCCGCGCACCTCGTCCGCGAGCAGTTGGCCCCGCGGGTCGAATACTGGCGCTTTAACTTGTGGCATCGGATCAGCCACCTTCTGCTGATGATCTCGATCATCGGACTTGTTCTGAGCCGCTTTCCGCTCAAATTCAGCGATGCCGTGGGCGCGCGGCTGTTCACGAACCTCCTCGGGGGTGTGGGAAATGCGGGGCTGATTCACCGCGGCTCGGCCATCGTGTTGGGCATCGGCTGCCTGATGAATCTCGTCTACGTGGGCTATCTCGTCTTGGTGAAACGCCGGTCCATTCTGGGGCCGGACTCGATCGTTCCCCGTTGGAAGGACGTCACCGATCTCTGGCAGCACCTCCACTATTTCGCGGGGCGAGCGGAACGCCCGCGGTTTGATCGCTTTACCTATTGGGAAAAGTTCGACTATTTGGCGGTCTTTTGGGGAATGGCCATTATAGGCGGGTCCGGCCTGCTCCTCTGGTTCCCCACGTTCTTTGCTCGCTTTTTGCCCGGCGTGATCATTAATCTCGCCTACATGGCTCACAGCGATGAAGCAATGCTCGCATTCGGATTTCTGATCGTAGTGCACCTGTTCAACACACATCTCCGGCCCGAGCGTTTCCCGATTGACAGGGTCATGTTCACGGGCAAGATTACGGCTGAAGAGTGGGCGCGCGATCATACACTGGAATGGGAACGGATGCAGGGAGACCCAGAGCGTCTTGAAGAGATGAGGGTACATTGATGCGCTCACGTGAGGCTTGGCGTCTCCTCATCGGCACGCTCCTGGCGCTGGCGCTCCTTTCCATCGCCACTGCAACGGTGCAGGCACAGGGTCCGAGCGGGGCGCCGCATCCTCCGCCCGCGAGTGGTGGAGCGACCTCATGTTGGCAGTGCCACCGCCAACCGAACCTTCAAGCAACTGCAGGGATTGCCGCCGCCAATGCGCTCTGCGAGGATTGCCACGCCAAGCCAGATACGGTCGCGCAGGTGAACGGCCAAGAAATCTCTCTTCAGGTGCAAAAGCAAGCTTTCGGCAAGTCGCGTCACGCGCTCGTCGCGTGCACGGCGTGCCACACCTCGGTCGCGCGCTCGCCGCACCGCGAGATTGAGCCGGTCGCGTGCGATGGCTGTCACAGTAATCTAGCGCAGCATCTGGCCATCGGTGATCCGCATCTCAACGTCGATTGCGCGGCCTGCCATTTCCAGAACGACCATGTTGCTTTGGATTCGACCACCTCGCGCGTCGTCCTCGCCCGCGTGGACAGCCAGGGCAAGCCGGTGAGCCTGACCGACCACACACTTGTCTCCCAGGTGCCATGCGGGCGCTGCCACACCCGCGGCAACGCGGTGCTTGCGCCGGCGGCCGCGTTGCCGCCCAAGGACATTACATGCATCGGCTGCCATCCCTCTGTCCCGATTGCGGCGAGCCCACTCTCGTGGGGGGCGATGGGCATTTTTCTGATCGGCCTGGTGCTCAATGTGTCCGTTTGGCTGGGCGGCAGTGTGGCCGGGAAATTGGGGCTCTCGCTGGGAGAGAAAATGTCCCTCCTTGCGGAGCAGGCGGTCGCGATCGTTTTCTCCCGCCGCCTCTTCACACTCGGGCGCGCGGCGTTGCTCGACGGAATCCTCCACCGACGCCTTCTCAAAGAGAATGTCGCCCGGTGGGTGGCGCACAGCTTGATTCTACTCCCGTTCGCCGCTCGCTTTGCGCTTGGCCTGGTTACCGGCCTCGCGGCTCAGTTTTACCCGGGGGCTCCGCTGACGCGGGTGCTCGTAGATCGCGATGCGCCCCCGGTCGCTTTTACAAATGACCTGCTTGCCCTGCTGATCGTTCTAGGCGCCGGCTATGCCGGTTATCTTCGAGCCACGGACAAGCAGCGCCGTGCCCTGACTGCGGGGCAGGACGCGCTGGCGCTCCTTCTCCTCGCTCTCATCTTTGTGTTTGGTTTTCTGGTCGAGGGGGTCCACATTCTCACCATCCAACTGCCGTGGAATCAAGCGGCCTATGCCTTTGTCGGGGCCGCTTTGGCGGCGCTATTGAACCCGCTGCCGCTCGATTGGGGAACTATTTATCCGGCTCTCTTTTACGTTCACGCCATTCTGGTCGCCACTTTTGTCGCTTATCTGCCGTTCAGCAAGTTCTTCCACATTCTCGTCAGCTTGTTCGTCGTCGCGGTCCGGCCGGCGCTCGAGGACAAGTCGCGGTCGGGCCATCCTGCTGGAGCACACGTGCCGTGAGTCTCGAGCATTTTTCGGTAGGGCAATTGATGGAGCTGGATGCCTGCACGCGGTGCGGCCAATGCGTGGCGCAGTGTCCTACCTACGCGGAGGCTCAGGATGAGAGCATTCATCCCCTCGGCAAGATCGCGCTCGAAAAGGAGATGATCCGGCGGCAGTTCAGCTGGTGGGCACACCTCCCTGGCCTCGGGCGGGAGAACGGCGCGCTCGCACAATTGTCCAAGGGCGTCTTTCGCTGCACTTTGTGCGCACGCTGCGCGGTGGTCTGTCCGGTCGGGCTGCACACGCGCACCCTCTGGCTCGGGATGCGAGAGCAAATGGTTGCGCTGGGACAGTATCCGGAGGCCTTTAATCGGCTGAGAGAGACGCTGAGCACGGCGCGGAATATCAGCGGAGATCCGAACGAAAACCGGGGGCTGTGGGCCGATGGGCTGCCGGAAAAGCCGGCGGGGCTCGTCGGCAAGCGCCAGGCGGAAACCGTGTACTTTATCGGCTGTGTGGGGGCCATGTTCCCGATGGCGTACGGCATTCCGCAGTCGCTCTCGCAGACGCTCACGTACGCCGGCGTGGATTACACAACGCTCGGCGGTGAAGAGTGGTGCTGTGGGTTCCCTCTCCTGCTTGCCGGCATGCGCAGCGCGGCGATAGAGCTCATCCGTCATAACGTCGAGACCGTCCGTGCGATGGGGGCGAAACGGCTCGTCGCGTCGTGTCCATCCTGCTATCATACGTGGCACACGGACTATCCCGCGATTCTCGGTCAACCGCTCGGGTTTCAGGTGCTTCACGCAACCCAACTCCTCGCCGAGCTTGTCGAGCGCAAACAGATTCGCTTGGGGCCGGTCGAGCAAAAAGTCACGTATCACGACCCGTGCGATCTCGGTCGTACGAGCAACATTTACGACGAGCCGCGTTTTCTCCTGACGAGTCTGCCCGGAATCGAGCTGCAAGAGATGAAGGATCGTCGCGAGCGCTCGCTCTGCTGCGGTGGGGGCGGGGATGTCGAGATGGTGGATGCCGCGTTGAGCGCAGCCGTCGCCAAGCGTCGTGTCGGACAGGCCAAGGACACCGGTGCTCAGGTTATTGTATCGGCCTGTCAGCAGTGCAAGCGTACGCTCGCCGGCGCCGTCCGCAAAGAAAAGGCGCGGATGAAGGTTCTGGACATCACCGAGATCGTCTGGAATTCAGTCTCCTCCTCTCAATAGATCAGGCGCCGTAAGCCATCGCAATGCCGAGATGGCAGAACGGCCCGCGCTGTAGATTCTACCGGCGCGCTGTTACCGACCAGGGTAACAGCGCGCCGCCTATTACCGGGACGAGACCGCCATGGTGGGACGTGTGCTGCAACGAAATAGGTAGAACGTGCAATTGAAATGAGACGACGAACGCATTTTCAAAACAGAGCCCTCACAGTAAACTGATGATGAACCCGCCGAGGCGGGTTTGCCGGGGCATATCCTTTCTCATGAGAGGGTGAGAGGCAGGCAGCATGACCCCAGTCGGGATGCTCGATCCAACGCTGCGCGAGTTCGTAAACGCCCAATCCGAGCAATTGATTAATCGCTGTTTTGCATGCTCCAAATGCACGGCGGGATGCCCGATCGCGCGGGTTGCGGATTTACGGCCGGCGCAGCTCTTGCGCTTGGTCCAGTTCGGCCTTACGGATGCTCTCTTGAACAATCCCGCCCTGTGGCGCTGCCTCGGCTGCGACCTCTGCGGCAGTCGCTGCCCGAATGATGTCCATATCGGCACCATGCTCGCGGCCGTGCGCAAACTCGCGTGGCAAGAATCCAGTTTCTCGGACCCGGCTCTTGTCCAAGGCTTGGAGCGGCTGACGGCGCTGAAGGACAATATCGAGCGTGTCCACAACATAACGGGGGATGATAACGCCAACCGGCTCCTGTGGGCGCAGAACCTGGATCAAGCGCCGGAGGGGCTGGAGCACAAAAGCGGAGCGGAAATTGTCTATTTCGTGGGCTGTGTGAGCTCCCTCTTTCCGCAAAGCTACCGCATTCCGCAGGCGATGACCCAGGTTCTGATGGGCACCGGAGCCAAGTTTACGGCTCTGGGCGGCGAAGAGTGGTGTTGCGGCTATCCCTTGATCGCCGCAGGCTTGGGCGAGCGCGCGCAGAAGCTGGCGGCACACAACGTGAAATCGATTCAGGAAATCGGCGCGAGGGAATTGGTCACCACCTGCCCCTCCTGCTTTCATATGTGGAAGCACAAATACCCTGAACTGCTCGGCGCGCCCCTCCCGTTCGAGGTCAAGCACTCGACGGAATTCCTGCAGGGCTTGTTAAGCGACGGGGCGCTCAGACTCAACCCGTTCAAAGGAACGGTCACCTTTCACGACCCCTGCGATCTGTGCCGCAAGAGCGATGTATTTGACGCCCCACGAGCGGTCCTCGATGCAATCCCCGGGGTGCGCTTTGTCGAGATGACGAACTATGGCAAGAACGCTCTCTGCTGCGGCGGGGGCGGCAACCTAGAGACCTTTGATCCCAGCCTTGTCGCGCAGGTATCGGCCGAACGGCTGAATGATGCGATGGGAACTGGAGCGAGCATTATCGTTTCCGCGTGCCAGCAGTGCGAACGGACCCTGACCAGCGCGACCCGCAAGCATGAAGCGGCGCGCAAGGCGCGCGTCAAGGTGATGGATATTGTCGAACTCGTTTCTCAACAACTGGCGAATTGATTAGGGTGGACAGGAAGGAAATGCCTCAATCCCTGAATGAATCGAGTTCCGCTCCGATCGGTGCCGTCCTGGTGGTCGGCGCGGGCATTGGGGGAATGCAAGCATCGCTCGACTTGGCCGAAGCCGGTTTCAAGGTGTATTTACTCGACCGGTCTCCGGCTATCGGCGGGCGTATGTCTCAGCTCGACAAGACCTTTCCAACAAACGATTGCGCGATGTGCATCATGTCGCCCAAGCTTGTCGAGACTGGCCGGCACCTCAACATTGAGATCATTACCACGGCGGACCTGGAAAAGGTCGAGGGGGTCCCCGGTCACATGACGGCCACCATCCGCCAGCATCCCCGCTATGTCGACGTTTCCAAGTGCACAGGGTGTGGCGATTGTGCCGCCAAATGTCCGGTCGTCCTCCCGGATGACTTTAACGCTGGCATGGGGACGCGCAAGGCGATTTTCAAGTTGTACCCCCAAGCGATTCCGAACGCCTTTGCGATTGACAAGCGCGGCGTGGCGCCCTGCCGGGACGCGTGCCCCGCCCATCAACGAGCGCAAGGGTACGTGGCGCTGGTCAAAGAGCGGCGCTATGCCGACGCCTACCGGGTCATCAAGGAAGACAATCCCTTCCCCTCTATTTGTGGGCGGGTTTGTATTGCCAAGTGTGAGACGGCCTGCAATCGGGGCAAGTACGATGCACCCGTCGCGCTGCGAGATATAAAGAGGTTCGTCGCCGACTGGGCCTATGGCAACAAAATCCCCAGTCCAACTCTCCAACTTGTCGGAGCGGAGCGGAGACCCCGCGAGACCAGCGGGGCCACGAGTGACCAACCTCCAGAGCGAAGCAAGCGCGTCGCGGTTATCGGTTCCGGCCCGGCAGGGCTGACGTGCGCGGCGGACCTGGCCAGGCTGGGTTATCGAGCGACCGTTTTCGAGGCGCTGCCGGTCGCCGGCGGCATGATGCGAGTGGGAGTGCCAAATTACCGGCTCCCGCACGAGCGAGTTCAAAAAGAGATTGACGACATCCTTGCCCTTGGCGTCGACCTGAAACTGAACACCCGCGTGGACGACGTCGAAAAGCTGTTCGCGGAAGGTTACGCGGCGGTCTTTGCCGCCGTTGGCTCGCACATCGGACGCAAGCTCCCCATCCCCGGCGCGGATCATCCCGACGTCCTCATCTCCCTTGACGTGCTTCGCCAGGTCAGTCTCGCGCAGGAAAAGGTCAAAGGCTCGTCCGCGAACCAACCGGGAATCGTAAACCTCAAATCGAAAATCGAAAATAGGCGCGTTCTCGTTCTCGGCGGCGGAGCCGTGGCCATTGATGCCGCGATGGTGGCACGACGTCTGGGCGCGCAGAGTGTGGCGATGGCATGTCTCGAATCGCGCGACTCCATGCCGGCGCCCGCCGAAGAAATCGCGATGGCAGAACAGGAAGGGATCGGTCTATATCCATCCCGCTCCTTTACGCGCGTTGTCCTGGAAGATGGGGTTATCCGAGGCGTCGAGTGCGTCAACGTCAAGTGCATGCAATTCGATAAAGACGGCAGGTTGACGCTCGAGACGTTCCCCAAGACCGAGCACGTAATTGAATGCGACACGGTGATTTTCGCAATCGGGCAAGGTCCGGACCTCAGCTTTATCCGCCCCACCTCCGGCGTCGGACAGTCGCGGCGAAAGACGATTGCGGCAGACCCAGAGACTTGCACCACCGGGCGTCCCGGTTTCTTTGCAGCCGGAGATGCCGTCACGGGTGTGGGGTTCATTGTCGATGCGATTGCGGCAGGACACCGGGCGGCGAAATCCATAGGCTGTTACATCAAGAATTCGAAAACCGAGCCTGCGAACTGGAATTCGCCCGTCGTCTCACTCGAAAAGGCAGAGATCGCCGTGCGCATCAAGAGCGGCAAGGCGTCCGAGAGAGTGCGGGTTGAGCGAAGGGCGCAGGCACCTGACGAGAGAGTCAAGTCCTTTGACGAGTTCTCCTTCGCATTGACAGAGGAAGAAGCGGTCGCCGAGGCTGAGCGCTGCCTGGCGTGCGGGGTTTGCTCGGAATGCCTAGAGTGCGTGTATGCCTGCCGGGCGGGCGCTGTCAATCATGGGATGGTCGAAGAGACGCGGGAATTGCAGGTGGGCGCGGTCATCCTTACGCCCGGCGTCGAGCCGATTGATCTCAAGGGGAAAGGATATCGTCCCGAACTGGGCTATGGGCGCTATCCCAACGTCGTCACGTCGCTCGAATTTGAGCGCTTGCTCTCAGCGACTGGCCCGACGACAGGTGTGGTCAAGCGGCCGAGTGACGGAGCGCATCCGCGGAAGGTCGCCTGGATCCAATGTGTGGGTTCACGCGATTGGGCCCGGGAGCAAGGCTATTGCTCGTCGATCTGCTGCATGTACGCGACCAAAGAGGCGGTGATCGCGCGAGAGCATGACTCGAGCATCCAACCGACGATATTCTACCTGGACCTGCGCGCATACGGAAAGGAATTCGACCGCTATATCGATCGGGCCAAGAGCCAGGGAGTGCGTTATATCCGGTCGATGGTGAGCGCCGTGGAGCCGGCTGGGAATGGCAATTTACTCGTCCGTTATGCGCTCGACGACGGACCCCGGGCCGAGGAATTTGACATGGTGGTGCTCTCAGTTGGAGTCAAGCCGAGCGGAGAATCCCAGGCGCTGGCGACGCGGCTTGGCCTTTCGTTGAACGAGCATGGTTTCCTGCAAGCCATCCCGCTCGCGCCGACCGCGACGACTCGCGACGGGATCTTTGTCGCAGGCACATTTCGAGAACCCAAAGATATTCCCGAGACAGTGATCGAGGCCTCCGCCGCCGCGGCCTGCGCTTCCCAACTGCTCGCCCCGGCCCGGGGAACGCTTGCCCGAGTGAAAATGTATCCGCCCGAGCGCGATGTGACCGACGAAGACCCGCGCGTAGGAGTGTTCGTTTGCCACTGCGGCATCAACATCGGAGGTGTGGTGCATGTCCCGGAAGTGGTCGAATATGCCAAAACGCTCCCGGGAGTGGTCTACGCCGAGCATAATCTTTATACCTGCTCGCAGGATACCCAGGCGCGCATCCAGGCGCGGATTGAGGAATATCACCTGAATCGAGTGATCGTCGCGAGCTGCACGCCGCGGACGCACGAGCCTCTCTTCCAGGATACTCTCCGCATGGCCGGGTTGAATCCGCACCTCTTTGAACTCGCAAATATCCGCGAGCAGGATGCCTGGGTGCATCGGGGTGACCGCCAAGCCGCGACCGAAAAAGCCAAGGGCTTGGTCGCGATGATGGTCGCCCGCGTCCAACTTGACAAGCCGCTCTATCGTCTCGTCTTTGATATCAACCCGCGCGCGCTCGTGATCGGGGGGGGCATGGCTGGAATGACAGCCGCCTTGTCGATTGCCGATCAGGGCTATGAAGTGTTTCTGGTCGAGCGAGAGGCCGAGCTGGGCGGGAACGCGCGGCACATTTACTACACCCTCGAACAAGACGATGTGCAGCTCCTTCTGAAGGAAACCCTTGCGCGTGTCCAAACGCATCCCCGCATCCATGCCTACACTCGGTCGGAACTGGTTGATTTGTCTGGGTATGTGGGTCGCTTCAAGTCACGCGTGCGCGTGGCGGGCGAGCCGAATGACATCGAGCTTCAGCACGGGGCTATCGTCGTCGCGTCCGGAGCCCAAGCGGCAACCCCCCATGAGTACCTCTACGGCCAGGACCCGCGCGTCATCACTCAGCAGGATTTCGAAGAGCGGCTTGTGCAAGCTGAGGCGGAAAGAGCGCAAGGACCCTCGGATCTCAAGCCACGCCTTCCGAATTCCGTTCTCATGATCCAATGCGTTGGCTCGCGTGAGGGCGAACGCTCTTACTGCTCGCGCATCTGCTGCCAGCAGGCCATCAAGAATTCGCTCCGGCTGCGCCGGCTCAATCCGGACGCCCAGATTGTCGTTCTGAACCGAGATATCCGCGCGTATGGTTTCAAGGAGGACAGCTACCGGCAGGCGCGGGAGCAGGGCACCCTCTTCCTGACCTATGAGCCCGAGAAAAAGCCTGTGGTCTCTCTTGAGAACGGCAAGCTGCGCGTGACCGCGAGCGCCGCATTCGCTCCTGACGGCCAACTCTCGTTTGAGCCCGACCTCCTTGTTTTGAGCGCGGGTATCGAGCCTGAGGACAATGCGGCACTGGCGCAAATATTGAAAGTCCCGCTCACGCAGGACGGTTTTTTCCTCGAAGCTCACGCCAAGCTCCGGCCGCTCGACTTTGCCGCGGACGGGATCTTTCTATGCGGCTTGGCGCACTCACCCCGCACGCTGGACGAGTCGCGGGCGCAGGCGCAGGGCGCCGCGATTCGCACCGTTGCCCTCCTGTCCCAAAAGCAGCGCGAAGCAGTTCCGATTGTCGCCAGTGTGAACGAGCGCCTGTGCGCAGGCTGCGGTCTGTGCGTGGACGTGTGTCCTTACGGAGCGCGCTCGATCGACGAGTATGCCCATGTGGCGCAGGTGAACGCCGCATTATGCCAGGGATGCGGTGCTTGTGTCGTCGCTTGCCCGAACGGAGCATCACAGCAAAAGGCGTTCGAGATGCCACAGGTTTTTGCGATGATTGAGCATGCACTAACCTAATCCCACCCATCGCCGAATCGGCAACCGCCTGCGAAACACGGTGTGCAATCGGCGAGAGCATGGAGGCGAAAAGAAATGCCTGAAAACGGATTTGAACCTCGCATCGTCGCTTTTCTGTGCAATTGGTGCACTTACACGGGGGCAGACCTGGCCGGCACCTCCCGCCTGCAGTATCCGCCAAATGTCCGCATCATTCGCCTGATGTGCAGCGGCGCCGTGGACCCGGTCTATGTGCTCAAGCCGCTGTTGGAGGGTGCGGATGGCGTTTTAATCGGCGGATGCCATCCCGGCGACTGCCATTACCAATCCGGGAACTATAAAGCGCGGCGGCGATTCGCAGTCCTGCAAGAGACTCTGGACGCGCTGGGGTTTGACAAGGAGCGGGTCTGGTTGCGTTGGATCAGCGCAAGCGAGGGGGCTCAATTCGCCGAAACCGTCCGCGAAATGACCTCCGCGCTCAAGACAAAAGGACCACGAGTCAACGAGCCAATTGGCCCCGACGGATTCGAGGTCGTGCGCGGGCCGATTGAGGTAGACAATGCCTGGACTAGATCAAGTTGACGTCAAACGCATAGAACGCATTCTGAACATTGTGTTGGATGAATCGCGGCCGCCGGTGGCGCGCTGCCGGTTGCTCTCGACCGGTATGGCGCCTTATCACACGCTCAAGGTGACCGAGGATTTGGCCGGTTTCAAAGGCTGTCTTGCTTGCGGCAATTGTATCGACGTGTGTGGCGTGCTGACCCGTGAACCGAGACGCCTACAGAGGACGCCCCAGAGGACTTCGCTCGCGCTCGAGGCACTGGTCGGAGAAGACTGCGATCGCTGCTACAACTGCGTGCTTGTCTGTCCGCAGGTAGACACGACTATCAAGCACTATGTGGTGAACACCCACCTGGTCGAAGGGATGGCGCGCCTGCTCCAGCGCGTGGACAGTGCCGAGGACATTTTCTGGGCGATGGAATCTTGACGTGACACTCAATGGCTGGAGGAATTGAGGTCAGAGAGATGGATGACAAATTGGTTTCCATCTACATCATGGACAAGCAGTACCAAGTACCCGCTTCATTGACGATCATGCGGGCGCTCGAGTATGCCGGGTACAAACTGGTCCGTGGGGCCGGCTGCCGGGGCGGTTTCTGCGGCGCCTGCGCGACGGTCTACCGCATTACGGGCAACAGCGAGCTGCATGTCGCTCTTGCCTGCCAGACGATTGTGCAAGAGGGGATGCGTCTCGCGCAGATCGTCTCCTTTCCGGCCAACCGCTCCCACTATGATTTCGCGTCGCTGCGAGCGGATGGTGCGACTTTGCTCTCCATCTATCCGGAGCTAGAGCTGTGCAAGGGATGCAACACATGCACCAAAGCGTGCCCCCAAGAACTGGAGGTGATGGACTATGTCGCGGCCGCCCTGCGGGGTGATATTGGGCTGGCCGCCGACAAGTCCTTCGATTGCATCATGTGTGGCCTCTGCACCGCGCGCTGTCCCGGAGAGCTAACGCCCTACAACATCGCCCTCCTCGCCCGACGCCTCTACGGCGCTTTTATCGCCCCGCGATCCCGGCATCTGGCCAAGCGTATCGAGGAGATTCAAGAGGGGCAATTCGACCCCGCGCTCGCGGAGCTCGAGAGCCTGTCACTGGATGAGCTGAAAAAGAGATACAACGAACGCGAGATTGAGAAATAGGCACGCCATGGATTTCACTCTGCCTGAAGAACTAGTCATGGTGCGTGACACAGTGCGGGAGTTTGTCCAGAACGAACTCTTGCCGATCGAACGCGATGTACTCGTTCGAGAGAAGGGAGGCTCACGTGGCGCGCCTATCCCGCGGGAAAAACAGGCGCGGCTGAAGAAACTGGCCGTCGAGCAAGGGCTATGGGCGATGACGGCACCAGAGTCTCTGGGTGGGGGAGGATTGAACACGCTGGGTGCGTGCCTTGTGGCAGAGGAACTGGGGAAAACCTTTGTAGAGTTCAGCTTTGGCCACATTCCTCCTCTCCTCTACGAAGCGAGCGAGGAGCAAAAGGCCAAGTATCTGTCCGGCCTCATTTCGGGGGAAAGGGAATGTGCTCTTGCCCTTGTTGAACCGGCGGCAGCCAATGCCACAGCCAATGCTACAGCCCTTGCCACCCGTGCCGTACTAGACGGAAAGCTCTGGCAGTTGAATGGCGAGAAGCTGGCTGGCGAAGCGGATCTCTATCTAGTGATTGCGCAAACGGAACAAGGTCCCGCCTGCTTTATTGTCGAAAGCGAGTGGGACGGCGTCCATTGGCGGAGCGGCCGCCTGACCCTGGGGAACGTCCGCGTACCTGCATCGAACATTCTGGGCAAAGCCGGCAACGCGTGGAAGCTTGGGACGGCATACCAGGCGGCCAGCCAGGTACGTGCGGCCGCACGCAAACTGGGGATCGCGGCACGGCTGCTCGAGATGGCGACACAATACGCCCGTGACTATAAGCTGCTCGGACAGCCGCTGGCCGTGCGGCCGGCGGTCCAGCGCTATTTGGCAGACATGGCGACCGAGTTGGACGCCGGGCGCTGGCTTGTCTATCACGCGGCCTGTGAAATCGACGCCGGGCACGCGGCGCGAGAGGTTGGACTCTCCGCAAGTTTGTTTGCTTCGGAGATGGTGGAAAGAGCCATGGACCGGACGATTGAAGTGTACGGGGGACCCCTTCAGGCGGCGGACTTGGGTGTTCCTCGCATCTACCGGTCGGATGGAGAGAGGCGAGCTGCCCATCTGGCAGCTGAATCACTGCGAGTTCAAGTGGCCAATAGCTTAGTGAACGGGTAGCCGCTACTACGGCTCGGGAGGTGGATCATGGTCGTTCAGTCAATCTTGGAAGTCAAAAGCGGAGATACTCTTGGAACGGTTCGAGAGTTCCTCAAGGCGGTAATGGAGAAAGGGGTCGCCGACACCTTGCTCGTGCCGCTCGAAGTGCCTAACCCGGAGCTGGTCACTCCTATTCTCGTGAAAGAGCCCAGTGAACTGGACACAGCCAATCCACTGGCGCCAGTGATGCGGGTCAATGCCGCCGCCGTGCTCGCGCGCATGCATCGAGATGATGGGGTGGGCCGCCTCGGGGCTGTCTTGCGTCCTTGCGAGCTCCGTGCCGCCATCGAGTTGGCCAAAGTGGGGCGAGTCGATATCCACCGCTTGGTCTTGATCGGGGTGGATTGCATGGGCACCTATGAAGGGGATGCTTACTGTCAGATCGCCCGTGCCTCGCTTCGCGAGGAATCGTGCACGGACGAGATGATGCGCTGGACGCGCCAGGGGCCGATTGCGCCATACCGCTTGCGCAATTCCTGCCAAATGTGTGAGCACTTTATCGCAGAAAATGCCGACTTGGCCATTGGCCTCATCGGTTACAACGTACGCGAACGCTTGCTGGTCGAGGCGCGCGAGGACTATGCGGAAGAGCTCGATCTGAAACCCGGGCAAGCCAACGGGCGGGAAAAGGCGATTGCACGCTTGGCGACGATCCGTCATCACCGCCGGGAAGAGGCTCTGACGCAAGCCTCGAAATTGATCGGCGATCTATCTGCGCTCTGTGGACTCATTGCTCCTTGCACGGCTTGCGGTGAATGTATGGAAGCTTGCCCTTTTTGCAACACGAGTGCCTTCATGCCCAAGCCGGCCAAAGAGCCTCACACCGACCGTGTACGCAACTGGCCGAGTGGTGAAGGGCGGATGATGCGCGGGCGCGATATGGGAATCTTTGGCGAATTGGTCGAGATGAGCCGGCGGGCCGCGTCCTGCGTCGCGTGCGGCATGTGCGAATCCTCCTGCCCGCGGCACGTCCCCTTGGCGGCCATTCAAGGAGTGCTCGGGCGTCGTGTTCAAGAGGAATACAATTACGTGCCTGGACGCAGTCTGGAGGAGCGCCTCCCGTGGGCACGAGATTACGAAGATCGGTTGGGTCCATTCCAAGAAGAATACCGATTCGCCAAATTGGTCTGACCAAGAGGTTTCTATGACACTGCGGGGTCTCTGGCAGGTGCAGGGTGGCGATACCCTCGGCGCCGTGCGCGATTTGTTGCAGGTGCTTTTGGAAGACAAGGTCGTCGACGCTGTACTCGTTCCCGTCAAGGGATCGAACCATTCAGTCATGCCTGCGCTCGTCAAGAATCCAACCCGGCTCACTCTGGCCGATCCGTTCGCGCCGGTGATGGCCTTTAACAGCGCTCGGCTCCTTTCGATGGTCACCCGCGGCGGAGCGGGGGCGAAAATTGGCGCGGTTCTGCGTTCCTGCGAAATCCGTGCCCTCGTCGAGCTGAGCAAATTCAACCAGGTGGATCTTGACGATGTGGTGATCATCGGGATGGACTGCCTGGGGACATTGCGAGTGCCCGATTACCTTCGCACGGCCGAGGAACGGCTGGATCTCACCGCGGACCTGCTCGCGGGGGCGAAGGAAGGCAATACAGACGGACTTGACTTGAGGACGGCTTGCCGGATGTGCGAAGTGTCGACGCCTCCCCGCGCGGACGTCAGCATTGGCTTTATCGGCATTGATAACGCTCAGTCGCTCCTCGTCGAAATGCGGGAGGATATTGCTCAAGAGCTGCAATTCGCCCCAGAGCAGTCACCCTCGGAGCGTCGCGCGGCGGTCCTCGCAAGACTCCGAGCGACCCGCGCGGCGGCACGCGATGCCGAAATCGATCAGTTTCGCACTTGCACGCGCGGCCAGGGCGGACTCGCCCGCTATTTTGCCGAATGTCTAGAGTGCACAAATTGTATGAACGCGTGTCCCATCTGCTACTGCAAGGAATGCTTTTTCCGCACGGCGAATGCGGAGCGAACGCCCCGCGACCTCCTGCGCTTGGCAAATCGCCAAGGGGCTCTGCCGATGCCCGTGGATGCCCTTCTCTTTCAGATGACGCGGCTGAACCACATGGCCACTTCGTGCGTTGGCTGCGGTATGTGTGAAGCCGCGTGTCCGCATGACATTCCGCTCACGGCCATGTTCCGGGCAGTAGGAGCCCGTGTGCAAAAGATCTTTGATTATGAGCCCGGCCGCGCGTTGGAGGAAAGACCGCCCTTTATGGAATTCAAACGCGAAGAACTGCTCGAAATAGGAGAGCCTCAGCACTGATTGGAGGAGCGGGTACACCCATGCCAAGCAGCGCACTCGTCATCGGCGGCGGAATCGCAGGTATCCAAGCGGCCCTGGACATTGCCGACGCCGGGTTTCACGTCTTCCTGGTCGAGAAAGAGCCCAGTATCGGCGGTCGCATGTCCCAGCTCGACAAGACGTTCCCAACTCTTGACTGTTCGGCTTGCATCCTGACGCCCAAAATGGTCGACGTCTCCCGGCACCCCGATATCGAGCTCTTGACCTATTCAGAAGTGATCGACGTCAAGAGAAACGGATCCAGCTTTCGTGCGATCGTCCGGAAGAAACCGCGCTATGTGGATATTACGAAATGCACCGGATGTGGAAGTTGTGCCGAAGCGTGCCGCCTGAGGGGCCGAATCGCGGACACGTTCAACGCGGGTATGGGCAAGCGCGCAGCCATCTATGTCCCGTTCCCGCAAGCCGTCCCGCTCAAGTACACGGTCGATCCCACCAAATGTGTCTTTGTCACGCGCGGGGTCTGCGGCAAGACCCAAGTCTGCAAAGAGGCGTGCAAGGCAGAGGCGATTGACTTTTCCCAAAAGGAAGAGTTGGTGGAGGTCGAGGCGGCTGCCATCGTCGCCGCCACCGGCTTTGACCCGTTCAATGCAGCATTGAAACCGGAGCTCGGCTACGGTGTGTATCCGAATGTCATTACTTCGCTCCAATTCGAGCGTCTGTCCTCCGCCTCGGGGCCGACCGCGGGTAAGATACTGCTGAACGGCAAAGAGCCTGAAGAGATCGCCTTTGTCCAATGCGTTGGCTCGCGCGATGAGACCACCGGGAACCTCTATTGCTCGCGCGTTTGCTGTATGGTGACGGCGAAGCATGCCCACCTGGCCAAGGAGAAAATTCATCACGCCAAGGTGACGGTGTTCTATGCCGATGTTCGCGCGTTTGGCAAGGGTTTTGAAGAGTTCTATGACCGGGTACGAGCCGAAGGAGTGCGCTATCAACGCGGCTATGTATCCGAGATCTACCAACGTGGGGACAAGTTGGTCGTGCGAGCGGAGGATACGTTGATCGGCAAGCCAACCGAAACAAGTGCCGATATGGTCGTCTTGGGCATCGGGTTGGTCCCGCGGCCCGAGACCAACCAGGTGGCCGGATTACTCGGGCTTGAGAACTCGTCGGATGGCTTTCTTGCCGAGGCGCATCCCAAGATGCGGCCGGTGGACACGGCTGTGGACGGCGTCTATTTGGCCGGCTGCGTCCAGGGCCCCAAGGATATTCCCGATACGGTCGCGCACGCCAAGGCGGCCGCGGCGGCGACGATTGTGAGACTCAGACAACAGACTACAGACCACAGATTACAGAGAACTGACGTCCGAGTACTGACCACCTAGCCAGCTAATTTTCGATTCACGTTTCACGCATCACGTCCCACGGAGTCGCGATGATTGACACTGAAGCCCTAGTCGAACAATTCGGCCTGACGGCCTGCATCCAGTGCGGCAAATGCACCGGCGGGTGCCCCGTCTCTCCCAAGAGTGCGTTGAACCCTCGTGCCTTAGTCTACCAAATGCTGCGCGGCGAGGGGTTTGAGTTGGTTTCACGGGAAGAGTTATGGGATTGCACTACTTGCTCCACCTGCGGCCTGCGCTGCCCCAAAGGGGTCAAGGCGGTGGATTTGATCATCGGCTTGCGCGGCCAATGGATCGAGAGCGGCAAGATCCCGACCACCCTGCGCGCACCGCTGACCGCAACCCTGAACCAGGGCAATCCCCTCGTTCTGCCGCGCGAGGACCGGTCGTTGTGGGCGGATGGACTGAATGTCAAGAACGTTGCCGAAGGCGCGGATGTGGCTATGTTCGTCTGCTGTGAGAATGCCTACGATCCGCGGGTCCAGCCGATGCCGCGTGCGCTCGTCAATCTTCTGCGGGCCGCGCAAGTAGATTTCGGTACGCTCGGCCTTGAGGAGCAGTGCTGTGGCAGCGAGATCCGGCGGCTGGGCGAGTCGGGGCTCTACGAGTATCTTCGCGACGACAACCTGGACAAGTTCAGGCAAGCGGGCATCCAGAAGATGGTCACCACTTCACCGCACTGCATGAATGTCTTTAAGAATGAGTATGCCGGAGCTGGTTTTACGGTCGAGCACTATACCCAGATGCTGGCCCGCCTGATTGCCGAGGGAAAGATCAAGTTCAGCAAAAGAATGGAAACGGTCGTGACCTACCAGGACCCCTGCTTCCTCGGCAAACAGAACGGGATCTATGATGAGCCGCGTGCGGTATTGAAAAGCATCCCAGGCGTAAAATTCGTGGATATGGACCGCTCGCGCGAACGAAGCGTGTGCTGTGAGGGAGGCGGCGGCCGGATGTGGCTCGAAGGGACAAACAACAAGGTGCGCCTGGCGAATGATCGCGTGGCCCAAGCCCTCGAAACGGGCGCCAAGGTTCTCGCCACAGCCTGTCCCTTCTGTTTCCTAACCCTGAGCGATGCCGTGATCGCGACCGGACACGAAAACGACCTGCGCGTGATGGATATTCTGCAAATCGCAAATGAAGCTCTTTAGGTCGACCAGGTGAGCTATGAGACCACGCATCGGTGTTTACATCTGTCACTGCGGATTGAACATTGCGAATACGGTGGATGTGGACGCGGTTGGGGAATTTGCCCGCGCCTTGCCGAATGTCATTGTCGCGCGGCACTATACGTACATGTGCTCGGACCCGGGCCAGGGACTGATTACGAAAGACATTGGCGACCTTGGGCTGACGCACGTCGTCGTCGCCTCCTGCTCGCCCCGGATGCATGAGCCCACATTCCGGGGCGCCATCCAAAAGGCGGGCCTCAACCCATACTGCCTGGAGATGGCGAACATTCGGGAGCAATGTTCATGGATTCACGCGGACCGGGCACTTGCGACCGCCAAAGCAATGGATTTGGTCGCATCGGCGGTTGCCAAAGCGGGCTGGCTCGTCCCGCTGCAGGAACGGCAGGTCGGAGTCACACAAGCGGCTCTCATAATTGGCGGGGGCCTTGCAGGTTTGCAGGCGGCCCTGGATATTGCGAACGCCGGCTTTCAAGCCTTTCTGGTCGAAAAAGGCGCCTATTTGGGCGGTCGCGCCGCTCAGCTGAACACGACTTTTCCGACTCTTGAGCGCGTCTCTGATTTGCTAACTTGCTTAATCCAGAGTATAAATGATCATCCGAATATCCGGGTGCTCACAAACGCGCAGGTCGAAAAGGTAGATGGGTTCGTAGGCAATTTTCGCGTGAGTGTACTTGAGCGCCCGCCCCGAGTAGATGCCGGGAAATGCACAGCCTGCGGCAAATGCGCGGATGCCTGTCCCGTTTCTCTGCCCGACGAATTCAACGCCGGTCTGAGTTCACGTCACGCCATCTATCCTCTGCCGCCGTCATCCGAAACCAGAACGTTTGCGATTGACGACCAGGCTTGTACTTTTGTGCAGGACCGGATTTGCCAGCCGGAACCGCGCTGCGTGGCGGTCTGTCCTGAGAATGCGATCGATCTGTCTCTGGAGGAGAGGACGAGGGAGTTGGCCGTTGGAGCCATCATCGTGGCGACCGGGGCGGCCACCTTCGACCCCAGGGGCAAGCCCGAACTCGGCTGGGGTGTCTATCCGAACGTCATCACCTCTCTGCAGTTCGAACGCCTCGCGGACGTGAATGGGCCTACGGGCGGCCGGATTGAGATCGACGGCAAGGAGCCGAAGGAAGTTGTCTTTATCCAGTGCGTCGGCTCACGCGATCAGACGACCGGGAATCTTTACTGCTCGCGTATTTGTTGCATGGTTAGCGCCAAACAGGCGCATCTTATCAAAGAGAAATATCCGGACGCCCGGGTGACGGCCTTTTACGCCGATGTGCGGACTTTTGGCAAAGGGCATGAAGAGTTTTATGATCGGGTCCGCAAAGAGGGCATCCGCTATCGCCGAGGGTATGTCTCTGAAGTTTACCGCCGCGGAGACAAAATCGTCGTGCGCGCCGAAGATACCCTGATGCAAAAGCCGGTCGAAGTGACGGCCGATCTCGTCGTTCTCGGCATCGGACAGAGTCCCCGGCCGGAAACGAATGAGGTGGCAAGCCTGCTCGGGCTCACCCGTTCGGGCGACGGCTTTCTCGCCGAAAGCCATCCCAAGTTGCGACCTGTCGACACAATGGTCGATGGCGTTTTTCTTGCCGGCACCTGTCAGGGACCCAAAGACATTGTGGATACGCTGGCCCAGGCGCGGGCTGCCGCTTCTTCTGCGCTGGCACCGCTCTGTCGTGGCCAGGTCAAGGTCGAGTCGGCAACTTCGTATGTGAACGAGGAATTGTGCGCCGGATGCGGATTGTGTGCAGCCACTTGCGCTTACGGCGCTCTCACATTGTCGGAACGTACACGCCGGATCAAAGTCAACCCCGTTTTGTGTAAAGGGTGCGGGGCTTGCGAGGCGGCCTGTCCCTCCAAGGCCATTCAGGTGATGCAATCAACGCCGAAGCAGATCCTATCTCAGATTGCAGCGCTGTCATAGAGCGCGAGTCGTATCAAGGGACGAAGGACGGGGCAGCCAGTCTTTCGTCTCTTATCATTGAGATATGATTGGGAGAGAATGACTGAAGCGCATAACGGGGAAAAGCGAGTCGAACTGCGCCGGGATGTAACCGTCTGGGGCTCGTACACGTGGGGCTATGCGGACGTCGGTGCGGACATTTACGCGGCTCTGGGTCTCGTGATTGCTGCTGCCCAGGGGCTTGCCCCGGCTGCCTTTGCGTTTGCGGGGATGGTCTACATCATGATTGGCCTCGCGTACACGGAACTGGCTTCCACCTATCCGGTGGCGGGAGGGGGACAGTATTTTTCACTGCGGGGCCTGGGTGATTTCTGGGGTTTTGTGGCGGGCTCGGGGCTGTTGCTCGACTATACGATTGACATTGCCCTCTTTGCCGTCGCCTCCGCCGGGTACATCAACTTTTTCACGCCCATGATCCTTGGAATCGACCTCGGTCAAATCTCCGTCGCCTGGGGTCCCTTTCGGGAGATCAAGATTGTGTGGCTCGTCGAGACGATGCTGCTCATCGCTTTTCTGATCTGGATCAATGTGCGTGGAGTGCGTGAGTCCTCTCTCCTCAACG